>NZ_LDTE01000077.1 GCF_001476905.1 Sphingomonas sanguinis
CTGTTGACCATAAAAGCGGCAAGTCTCGTGCTGTCGCCAGTTTCCATCCGCGCTTTCTGATCGAAAAGCCGATGGCAAAGGCGGAAAGCTGGAAAGATTTGCAAAGGGTCATGGGGGAATTGGACGCATGAAGCTGAGCCGGGCGATCGCGCGAGGAGCGACCATCGGGGCTTTGCTGGCCGGGGCAAGCGCCGCCATCGCCGCCGAACCCGCCGCCACCACCGACGCCCGCAGCCCGGCCGCGATCAAGGCCCCGCCCAGCATCCCCGCCCTGCTCGATGCCGACCAGAAGGCCGGTTACGCCCGTGTCTTCGCCGCGATCCGCGACAGCCGCTGGACCGACGCGCAGTTACAGCTCGACGCGCTGAAGCCCGGCCCCCTCCACGCCATCGCCCGCGCCGAACTCTACACCGCCAAGGGCTCGCCCAAGGTCGATGTCGAGCGTCTGGTCGCGCTTCTCAACGAAGCCCCCGAACTGCCCCAGGCCGAGCAGCTGGCCCGCCTCGCCCGTTCGCGCGGCGCGCGAGACCTGCCCCCGCTCCCGGAAGCGCATACCCTGATCTGGCAGGACGGCGCGCCCCGCCGCATCCGCGCCAAGAGCGTTCGCAGCGATCAGATCGCCGCCGAACTCGCCGCCCGGATGCAGCCCTTCGTCAAGGCGGATGACGGCCCATCGGCCCAGGCGCTCCTCGAATCGACGCAGGGCCTGTCGCCCGAGGCGCTGACCGAGTGGCAGCAGAAGGTCGCCTGGATCTATTTCCTGATGGGCGACGACGCGCATGCCCGCACGCTTGCCGCCCAGGCGGCCGAGGGATCGGGCGACTGGGCGGTGCAGGGCCGCTGGACCGTGGCGCTGTCGGCATGGCGGCAGAATGACTGCCAGGCCGCCGAAACCGCGTTCGAGGGCACGGCCGCCCGCGCGACCGATGTCGACCTTCGCGCCGCCGCGCTCTACTGGGCCGCGCGTGCCGACATGGTGTGCGGCCGCCCCGACAAGATCGAAGGACGCCTGCGCTCCGCCTCGCAGTTCCGCGAGAGCTTCTACGGCCAGCTCGCGCGCCAGGCGCTGGGGATGCACGCCGACCGCGAACCCGCCGGACAGCTGGTGGCGACCGACTGGGCCGCGCTGGACCGGCGGCCCAACATCCTGGTCGCCGCCGCGCTGGTCGAGATCGGTGAAACCGACCTGGCCGATCAGGTGATCCGCCAGCAGGCGCGGATCGGCCAGCCGACCGAATTCCGCAGCCTGGTGCGCCTCGCCGAATCGCTCGACCTGCCCGCTACAACCGTCTGGCTCGCCCATAACTGCCCGGCGGGCGTCACCGCCACCGCCGAGGCGCGCTATCCGACGCCCAACTGGGCCCCCGACAGCGGCTGGCGCGTCGACAAGGCGCTGGTCTATGCCCATACGCTCCAGGAAAGCGGCTTCCGCAACAAGGTGGTCAGCCCGGCGGGTGCCTATGGCCTGATGCAGATCATGCCCGCCGCCGCGACCGACTTCGCGCGCGAACGCGGCGTGTCGATCGACCGCAGCGCGCTGACCAAGCCGTCGACGAACATGGATATCGGCCAGCGCCATCTGGAGCGGCTGCGCGACATGACCGGCATCACCGGCGGCCTGCTGCCCAAGGTGATCGCGGCCTATAATGCGGGGCCCAAGCCGGTGGGCGAGTGGAACAGCCTGGTCCGCGACGGCGGCGACCCGCTCCTCTATATCGAGAGCATCCCCTATTGGGAGACGCGCGGCTACGTCACCATGGTCCTGCGCAACTACTGGATGTACGAAAGCCAGACCGGCAAGACCAAGTCGCCCAGCCGCGCCGCGCTGGCGCAAGGTATGTGGCCGCGCTTCCCCGGCCTGCCGGGCGCAACCGCTATCCGCCTGCAACGCCCGAACGTCGCACAGGCCACCGTAGCCCCACGCACGACGATCGCGCTGAACGCCACCGTCAGCCTGCAGTCGAATACCACGGTGCCGCAGGCGAACTGACGGGGATTGCGGGGTAGAGGGACGCTCGGAGCGCCGGGCGGCTTTTGGGCGGAATGATCGCGACCCGATGGTCCCCGGCCTTGAACCACGCCCGGTCTGCCCCGGGATTTGACCGACGCCTTATCCTAGCGCACCCAAAATGATTCCGAGACGTTCCGATCCCATGCCCATCGACACGACCCGCACCTTTCTCCCCGTCCGCGTCGCGGTGCTGACCGTATCCGACACCCGCTCGCTGGCGGAGGATCGCTCGGGCGATACGCTGGTCGCATTGTTGACCGAGGCAGGGCACGAGCTGGCCGAGCGCACCATCCTGCGTGACGACGCCGATCATATCGTGGCGCAACTCCATCGCTGGATCGACGATACGAGCATCGACTGTATCCTGACCACCGGCGGCACCGGCGTCACAGGCCGCGACGTCACCCCCGAAGCGGTCGAGCGGGTCGCGACGAAGATGATCCCCGGTTTCGGCGAGCTGTTCCGCTGGCTGAGCTTCCAGACGATCGGCACTTCGACCATCCAATCGCGCGCCTGCGCCTGCGTCGCGCGCGGCACCTATATCTTCGCGCTGCCCGGCTCGACCGGCGCGGTCAAGGACGCGTGGAACGGCATACTGCGCGACCAGCTCGACAGCCGTCACCGCCCCTGCAACTTCGTCGAGCTGATGCCGCGCCTGCTGGAACGCTGATCAGTCGGGCTGCATCGCCGCGATCTCATGCCCGTCGACATCGCGAAAATGAAAGCGCCGCCCGCCGGGGAAGGTGAAGATCGGCACCGCGATCGTCCCGCCCGCCGCTTCGATCGCCGCCAGTGTGGCTTCCAGATCGGCTACCCGGATCACCGGCAGCGGCGCCTTGACCTTATCCGGCGCGGCGTCGAGTCCCAGATCGGTATCCCCACTCATCGTCGCGGCATAATCGGGCCCGAAGTCGGTAAAGGTCCAACCGAACGCCGCCGCATAAAAACGCTTGGCCTCGGCCCGATCAGCGACCGGCAATTCCAGATAGTCGAAGCGCGCCATATCAACCTTCCGTTCTTGATATGTTCGCGACATTCCCATATTATCGACCCATGGGCAAGACGCTTCGATCATGGTGAAGCCCGCCGGACGCGGCTCAACCGGGAACGCGACCAGCAAACGCTTTGCGCTGCCGGAACGCGAGGCGGACGGCGACTGGCTCGACGCGCAAGGGCTAGTCGACGGCGCACCGCCGCCTCTCCGCACCAGCGTGACCATGCTGAAGCCGCGCACGATCCTGACCCGCAACAGCTCGCCCGACGTGCCGTTCAGCCTGTCCATCAACGCCTATGCGGGTTGCGAGCATGGCTGCATCTACTGCTTTGCGCGGCCAACTCATGCCTATCATGATCTGTCGCCGGGTCTGGATTTCGAGAGCAGGTTGTTCGCCAAGCCCGACGCTGCCGAACTGCTGCGTGCGGAACTCGGCAAGCCCGGTTATCGGGTTGCGCCGATCGCGCTCGGGACCAACACCGATCCCTATCAGCCGATCGAGGGAGAGTGGCGGATCACGCGGGCGATCCTGGAAGTTCTGGCCGAGACGAACCATCCGGTCGCGATCACCACCAAGTCGGACCGGGTGGTGCGCGATATCGATATCCTCGCGCCGATGGCCGCCAAGGGTCTCGCCACGGTCTGCGTTTCGGTTACCTCGCTCGACGCAAAGGTCGCCCGCACCGTCGAGCCGCGCGCGCCGACGCCGGAGCGGCGGCTGGCGGCGGTGACGAAGCTGGCCGAGGCGGCCATCCCCACCTATGTCTCGATCGCGCCAGTCATCCCTGCGATCACCGATCACGAGATCGAGCATCTGGTCGAGCGGGCGGCAAGGGCCGGAGCGCGCCATGCCTTCTTCATTCCCGTCCGCCTGCCGCACGAAGTCGCACCGCTGTTCCGCGCCTGGCTGGCCGAGCATTTTCCCGATCGGGCGGGTAAGGTGATGGCGATTATCCAGTCCTTGCGCGGCGGTCGCGACAATGACCCGGATTTCTTTACCCGGATGAAGGGGCAAGGGCCCTGGGCCGAGTTGCTGCGTGTCCGCTTTCACCGGGCGTGTCGGCTGCACGGCCTCAACCAGGACCGGCCGCTGCTCGACACCAGCCAGTTCCGTCCGCCCAGCGGCGCGCAGGGTGAGTTGTTCTGAGGATCGCGGGCCTGTGTTGATGCGTTGAGACATGGAAGGAGAGATGCGATGACCCACGACCCCGAACAGACCACGCCCCAGCCGACACAGAATGACGACGACGCCGATCACTCGGGCGGCGGCTATGGAAATCATGGCGAAGCCGGTGAGGATGAGCAGGACCGACGCGAAGTCGGGGGCTAACCCGTCGCGGCCCTATTCTCCGCCCGCCACAAAGGCCCGGGCGGAGAATAGGGTTACAAGGCCTTAGCCGACCAGCGCTAGTCGCGCCTCGGACGACTTCATCGCCACCGCCTTCACGCCAGGCAAATCCTCGATATGGCTGGCCAGTTCGGCATCGAGCAGAAAGTTGCGGCCCAGCGTCAGCAGCGTGTCACCGGCCTGCCCCTCGATCCGCGCACGAACTTCGCCCCGACCGTTGCGCAAGGGGTCGAGCATGGCGTGCAGCGCCTTGAACGCCACCTTGTCGGTCACCGTCACCTCAACCACGAATTTGGCGGTGCTGGCGAGACCGTCGAACAGCTGGACCCGCTTGATGCTGACCCGCGGCGCTTCCTCGCCGGGGCGGCGGTCCAGTTCGACGGTGATGAGCGCGCAATCGCCGTCCTTGGCCGCCTTTTCCAGGTCGGCGGCGACCGAATCGTCGAAGCATGTCGCCAGGAACTGCCCGGTCGCATCGGACAGTTGCGCCATCATGTAACGCTTGCCCCGCGCCGAGGTGCGCCAGCGCGCGTCTTCGACCAGTGCCGCCATGGTCGCGCCGATCCGCGCGCCGTCATCGGGAATGATCAGCTCGGTCAGCGAGGTATAGGTCCGCGCGCCGTGCATCTTGGCGATATGCGCGTGGCGGTCGACGGGATGCGCCGAGAAATAGAAGCCGAACGCCTCCTTCTCCTGCTCCATCCGCTGCGACAGGGACCAGCGGGTGCCAGTCGGCAGCTTGATCGCATCGCCCGCTACCTCCGTCTCGCCGAACAGCCCGCCCTGCCCGCTCGTCCGCCCCTCATGGGTGCGCGCGGCGATGGCGAGGACGGTTTCGGCGACCGCATGAACGCCCGCCCGGTTCGGCTCGATCCCGTCGAACGCGCCCGCAGAGGCCAGCGTCTCCAGCTGGCGCTTGTTCATCAGGCGGGGGTCGACCCGCTTGGCCAGCGCGTCGAGGCTGGCAAAGGCCCCGCCCGCCTCGCGCTCGACGACCAGCTTCTCCATCGCCCCCTCGCCCACCGACTTCAGCGCGCCCAGCGCATAGCGGACGGCCAGGCCATCCTCATGCGCCTCGACGTCGAACTCGGCCTGGCTGGCGTTGATGCAGGGGGGCAGCATCGTCACGCCCATGCGGCGCGCGTCATCGACGAAGATGGCCAGCTTGTCGGTCAGCGCCATGTCGTAGCACATCGACGCGGCGTAGAATTCATGCGGATGATGCGCCTTCAACCATGCGGTCTGATAGGCAAGCAGCGCATAGGCCGCCGCGTGGCTCTTGTTGAAGCCATAACCAGCGAACTTGTCGATCAAGTCGAACAGCTCGTTGGCCTTTTGCGCGGGGATGTCATTCACCTCCGCGCAGCCCTTGACGAAAATGGCGCGCTGCGCGTCCATCTCCGCCTTGACCTTCTTGCCCATCGCGCGCCGCAGCAGGTCCGCGCCGCCCAGCGAATAGCCCGCCAGGATCTGGGCGGCCTGCATCACCTGTTCCTGATAGACGAAGATGCCGTACGTCTCGGACAAGATCTGTTCGAGCAGGGGGTGCGGGTAGATGATCTCCTCGGTCCCCTGCTTGCGGCGACCGAAGCTGGGAATATTGTCCATCGGACCCGGCCGATAGAGCGACACGAGCGCGATGATGTCGCCGAAATTCGACGGCCGCACGGCGGACAGGGTACGCCGCATGCCTTCCGATTCCAGCTGGAACACGCCGACCGTGTCGCCCTTCTGGAGCAGGCCATAGGTCGCCTCGTCGTCCCAGGCGAGCGCGCCCAGATCGACCTCGACCCCGCGCTTGGCGAGCAACTGCACCGCCTTTTGCAGGACCGACAGGGTCTTCAGGCCGAGGAAGTCGAACTTCACCAGCCCCGCGCCCTCGACGAATTTCATGTCGAACTGCGTCACCGGCATGTCCGAGCGCGGGTCGCGGTAGAGCGGCACCAACTGCGCCAGCGGCCGGTCGCCGATCACCACACCGGCGGCGTGGGTCGAGCTGTGGCGCGGCAGGCCCTCCAGCTTGGTCGCCAGGTCGAGCAGGCGGCGGACCTGATTGTCGTTGGCATATTCCTTCGCCAACTCCGGCACGCCGTTCAGCGCGCGCTTCAGGTCCCAGGGATCGGTCGGGTGATTGGGCACCAGCTTGGCGAGGCGGTCGACCTGGCCATAGCTCATCTGGAGCACGCGCCCGGTGTCCTTCAGCACCGCGCGCGCCTTCAGCTTACCGAAGGTGATGATCTGCGCGACCTGATCGCGGCCGTATTTCTCCTGGACGTAGCGGATGACCTCGCCACGCCGGGTTTCGCAAAAGTCGATGTCGAAGTCGGGCATCGACACGCGTTCCGGGTTCAGGAATCGCTCGAACAACAGGCCCAGCTTCAGGGGATCGAGATCGGTAATGGTCAGCGCCCAAGCAACGACCGAGCCCGCGCCCGAACCACGGCCCGGCCCCACCGGGATATCGTGATCCTTGGCCCATTTGATGAAGTCGGCGACGATCAGAAAGTATCCGGGAAAGCCCATCTGGATGATGATGTCGACCTCGAACTTCAATCGTTCGTGATAGGCCTCGCGCCAGCCGGGTTCGCCCTCTCCCTCCAGCTCGGCGATACGGTCCAGCCGGGCGTTCAGACCGGCGGTCGCGTCCCGGCGCAGCATCGCCGCCTCGCCCTCGCGGTCGCCCGCAAGACTGGGCAGGATGGGCTTGCGCCACGGGGCCATCACTGCGCAGCGCTGGGCGACGACCAGCGTGTTTTCGATCGCCTCGGGCAGGTCGGCGAACAAATGCTTCATCATCTCGGCGGGCTTCAGCCACGCCTCGGGACAGCTCTTCGGACGGTCGTCCATTTCGACATAGGTCGAGTTGGCGATGCACAGCATGGCGTCATGCGCGTCGCGGAAACCGCTATCGGTAAAGCAACAGGGGTTGGTCGCGACCAGGGGCAGGTCGCGGTCATAGGCCAGGTCGATCAGGTCCTGCTCCGCCGCCATCTCGATCGCGTCATCGCGGCGTGCCAGTTCGACATAGAGCCGGTCGCCGAAGATCGCCTGGAGCCGATCGGCATAGGCCTTCGCGCGATCCGGCTGGCCCTCGGCGAACAGGCGGGCGACGCCGCCCTCTCCCCCGGCGGTCAGCGCGATCAGCCCGCCGCTGAACGTCTCCAACGTGTCGAACCCGACATGCGCCGCCAATTCGATCGGACGATCGAGATGCGCCGCCGACACCAGCGCGCACAGATTGTCATAACCGGTCATGTCCTGCGCATAGAGCGCGATCCAGTCGACCACCGGCGCGACATTGTCCGGCATGTCTGGCCGCGCGACGCCCAGCATCGTGCCGATGATCGGCTGCACCCCCGCCTTCTTCGCGGCATCCGAAAAGGCCATCGCGGCGTAAAGCCCGTTGCGGTCGGTCAGCCCGGCGGCGGGAAAGGCATTCGCCTTGGCCTGCGCCGCAATCGCCTTGGGATCGATCGCGCCGTCGAGCATCGTGAAGGAAGAGAAGATGCGAAGCGGCACATATCCAGAATGCATGGCATACCCCTAGCCGAAACCGCGTGATTCGACCAGCACGGAACCCGGCCATGGGCAAACCGTTACGGTGACAGAAGGACTTTGAACGAAGGGCGCGTAGACCATGACCGATACCGATCGTTCTTTCGCCACCTCACTTCGGCCCGGCGCCGGGTGGGGCTGGATTCTCGCTTACGGTGTCTTGTCGGCGCTGCTGGGGCTGGCCGCGTTCCTGTTTCCGGTGCCCGCAACCCTGGCCGCGACGCTGGTCATCGGGGCCTTTTTTCTGGCCGCCGGGATCGTGTCGATCGCTGCGGGGATTTTCGGCAAAGGGCATGAAGGGCGCGGCTATGCCATCGGCTTCGGTCTCGTCTCGCTGATCATCGGCCTGATCATGGCGTTCGAGCCTGCGACGGGGGCGATCTCGATCACACTTCTCGTCGCGGTGTGGTTGGGCCTGCGCGGCGCACTCGAAATCGGACTGGGCGCGCGGATGCGGCGGCGGCGCGGGCTGATGATTGCGCTGGGGGTGGTGAACATCCTCTTGGCGCTGTTCGTGCTGGCCACCCTCCCGCTGAGCGCCATGACCCTGCCGGGCTATATTCTGGGCCTCAGCTTCCTGTTCGGCGGCATCACGGCCATCGCCTCGGCACTGGATCACAAAAAGGGTGCGAGCGCCTTTGCACTCTGACGTCGCCGGAGTGGGGAGCATGCTCCCCACCTCGCCGGAATCACACTTTGAGGAACGCTAAAGAAGTCTCTCGATGTCCTTAGCCAGGTCCTCGGGTTTCGCAGTGGGCGCGTAGCGGTCCACCACCTTCCCGTTCCGGTTGACCAAGAATTTTGTGAAGTTCCACTTGATCGCCTTGGTCCCCAGAATACCGGGGACTTGTGCTTTCAGCCACTGGAACAGCGGCTCCGCATGATCGCCATTGACGTCAACCTTGCCCAGCACGGGAAAGGTCACGTCATAGGTCAGCGAACAGAAATTCGCGATCTCCACTGCATCGCCGGGTTCCTGCGCGCCGAACTGGTTGCAGGGGAAGCCCAGCACGGTCAGCCCCTGCTCCTCATAGCGGCGGTGCAGCGCCTCCAGTCCTTCATATTGCGGGGTGAAACCGCATTTCGACGCGGTGTTGACGATCAGCAGGACGCGTCCGGCATAGCGCGACAGGTCGACGGCCGAGCCGTCCGCCGCCTTGACGGTGAAATCCGTTACACCGCTCATCGGTGCTTCCCCAGCAGATAGTCGAGATTGGCGCGGACGCCTGGCCATTCATGGCAAAGGATCGAATAGACCACGGTGTCGCGAACCCGACCGCCGGCCATCACCTGATGCCCGCGCAGCACGCCGTCCTGTTTCGCGCCCAGGCGTTCGATCGCTGCCTGGCTGCGCTTGTTGAGCGCATCGGTACGGATCTGGATGGCTTGGCACTCCATCACGTCGAAGGCGTGGGTCAGCAGCATCCGCTTCGCCTCGGTATTCACGCCGGTGCGCTGGACGCGGGTGGCGTAGAAGGTGCCCCCAATCTCCAGCCGCCGGTGCTGCGGCGCCATCCGCATATAGCGCGTGGTGCCGACGACCTCTCCCCCGGGCGTCTCGACCGTGAACAGCAGGGCTCGGCCGACATCCCGCTCCTTGACCGCCGCCGCCAGCCAGCGGTCCGGCGTCTTCATCATAGAGACATTGGCGTAAAAGATGTTCCACAGCTCGCCCTCGCGCGCCGCCTCGACCAGCGCGGGCATATCGGCCTCGACGAAGGGGCGGAGCGTGACATGGCGACCGGTCAGCGTGGGCGTCTCGGTCCAGACGGTCACTGCAGACGCCCTTCGTGCAGGCGGACGATCCGGTCCATTTTCAGCGCCAGCCGCTCGTTGTGCGTGGCGACCAGCGCCGCCGAGCCCTCGCCGCGCACCAGTCGCAGGAACTCGGCCAGCACCACTTGGGACGTATGTTCGTCGAGGTTGCCGGTCGGCTCGTCCGCCAGCACCAAAGGCGGCTGATTAGCGAGCGCCCGGGCGACCGCCACGCGCTGTTGCTCGCCGCCCGACAGCTGGCTGGGCCGATGGGTCAGGCGATGGCCTAGGCCCAGGGCCGTCAGCAGCCCCTTGGCGCGCGCATCGGCGGCGGCGGGCAGCTTGCCCTGTACCAGCTGCGGCAGGACGACATTCTCGATCGCGTTGAAGTCGGGCAGCAGATGGTGGAACTGATAGACGAAGCCCAAATAGTCGCGCCGCGCGATGGTGCGACCATGCGAGTCGAGCTTCGACACCTCCTCGCCCGCAATGCGGATCGAGCCCGAAAAGCCGCCCTCCAGCAGGCCGACCGCCTGAAGCAGGGTCGACTTGCCCGAACCCGAGGGGCCGAGCAGCGCGACGATCTCACCGGGCGCGATGGCCAGGTCGACGCCGCGAAGCACCTCGATGGTCTGGCCCCCTTGCGTAAAGCTTCGCGACAGGCCGGTCGTCTCCAGCACCGGCTGGACGGCGCGAGGCTCCACGGCGCCCGACGCCACGGCACTGCCCATGCGGATGATGGGATCATTCATAACGCAGCACCTGAACCGGGTCCGTGCTCGCCGCCTTCCAGGCGGGGTAGAGCGTGGCGAGGAAGGAAAAGACGAGCGCCATCGACGCGATCACGATGATCTCGACGGGATCGGGCTTGGACGGCAGCTCGGTGAGATAGCGGATCGAGGGATCCCAGAGGTTCTGCCCGGTCACGAACTGGACGAAATTCACCACCGCCTGTCGATAGAACAGGAAAAGCGCGCCCAGCCCCAGTCCGGCGACCGTGCCCAGCGCGCCGATGATGGTGCCCACCGTCATGAAGATGCGCATCAGGCCGCCGCGCGTCGCCCCCATCGTCCGCAGGATGGCGATGTCGCGCGTCTTGGCACGGACCAACATGATGAGCGAGGACAGGATATTGAACACCGCGACCAGGATGATGATCGACAGCACGGTGAACATCGCCACCCGCTCGACCGCCAGCGCCTCGAACAGCTGCGCGTTCATCGACCGCCAGTCGGCGATCACCGCGCGACCGCCAAGCTTGTCCGCAAGCGGCGCCAGGATCTGCCCCACCCGATCGGCGTCGACCGTCTGAATCTCGACCATGCCCACCGTGTCGCCCATCAGGAGCAGCGTCTGCGCATCCTGGATCGGCATGATGATATAGGCCTTGTCATAGTCGTACACGCCGATCTCGAAGATCGCGCCAACCGTATAGCTGACGATGCGCGGAACCGTGCCGAAGGGCGTCGTCTGCCCCTGCGGACTGATCAGCGAGATTTCGGAGCCGACGCTTGCGCCCAGCGCCTCGGCCAGGCGGCTGCCGATGGCGATGCGGCCGCTGCCCGGCGTGACGCTGGCCAGACTGCCCATCACGATCTTGGAGCGGATCGCCGAATTGCCGCGCATGTCGGCGACGCGCATGCCGCGCACCAGCACCGCCTCGACCCGGCCGTTATAGCTGGACATCAAGGGCTGCTCGATCATCGGCACCGCGCTGGTGACGCCCGGCGTCGCCTTGGCCTCGCGCACGATATCGCGCCAGTCGGGCAGGCGACCGCCCACCCCCTGCACCACCGCATGGCCGTTCAGCCCGACGATCTTGTCGAACAGCTCGGCACGGAAGCCGTTCATCACGCTCATGACGATGACGAGCGCGGCGACGCCCAGCATGACCGCGACCAGACTGATCGAGGCGACGAGGAAGATGAAGGCCTCTCCCTTGCCCGGCAGCAGATAGCGCCGCGCGATCATCCGTTCGTAACGAGACAGGATCATTGAAGTCCGATCGATCCATGAAGAAAGCGAATTGCCGTGAGGCTGTAGGAGCGGCGCCGGGTGCTGGCAATGCCGCGCCCGGCCCGGCGGACAAAACCGGCGACTCCGGTAATTGTTGCGTCAGCGCCACACAGCCGCGCCAATCGTAGCGCGGATGCCGCAAGAGGGATGACAAGCCGCCCTGCCGTACCGTAACACACTCTTACTGAGACACAGGCAGCAACGGCCGTGGTTCGGGGATTGCTCCAACGCTCACCCAACGAGGTTGATGCGGGAGCAGAAAAAGGGGGCTGACGAGCGATCGTCACGCAGGCGCCCGGATCGGAGACGGTCCGGGCGTTTGTCATTTCGGCCACAGCGACACGCATCCCCTCAGGAAAAGCCGCCGGAACCGACGAGGAAACGGGGAGCTTCCAGACTCCGTCCCCAGATGCCGGCCCGGCGCCCGTTCACGGGACCTCGGCTATAGCAGATCAAGATGAACCGAATGTGGACGAATCCTGTGATTCGCCCACACCGACGCGTGGCCTTAGAACGATTTGGAGATGGTAAACCCATAGGTACGCGGATCGCCCGGCTGTCCGACGATCAAGCCCGTCGAACCGGACTGGGTGGCGAGCAACTCGTAATAATCGTGATCGAAGAGGTTGCGCACCCAGACAAAGGCGTTCCAGCTGCCCGGCGCCTTGAACCCGGCGCGTAGGTTGGACAGGCTGTAGCCGTTGATATCGGTATAGGCCGATCGCGACGGGTTGGACGAGAATTTGGACCGGTAGCTGCCGTCGTAACCCAGATAGAATTGCCCCTCGGTCCCCGCCACAGTCGCGGGCAGGTCATACTCCGCACCATAGGAAAAGGCCCAGCGCGACACGCCCGGCAGCCACTGGCCGGAGATATTGCAATAGGGCAGCGACGCCCCCGGCGTGCCCGCTGCCGCCGGGGTACCGACGATCTGGCCGTTGACGACCGGTAGCGCGGTCCCGCCGGACAGTTCGGGCGGGCAAGGCGCGTTGGTGAAGCGGGTGTAGCGCGCATCGGTGAAGGCGGCATTGGCATAGACGTTGAACCGCTGCGTCGGGCGGAAGGCCGAGTCGATCTCGATCCCGCGCGTCCGCACCCGCCCCGCATTGGCGAGGTAACCGCGCAGGACGTTGACCTGCAAGTTGTTCACCGTCGCCTGATAATCGGCGATCTCGGTCCAGAAGCCCGCGATGTTCACCGTCGCGCGGCGGTCGGCGAACTGGGTCTTCAGGCCCAGCTCGAAATGATTGACCTTTTCGGGGCGGACGGTCTGCGTCGCCAGGATCGGGTTGTTCTGTCCATCGAGGGGCAGGCCCGACAGGTTGATGCCGCCCGACTTATAGCTGCGCGCATAGGTCGCGTAATAATGGACGTTGGGGTTAAACTCATAGGCGATGGTCAGGTCGCCCGACAGGTTCCAGTTGGTGAAGCGCGGCGTGTAGTTCTGCGGCGCGAGCACCCCGCGCTGGTCGCTGGTCAGGATCGTCGAACCCGCCCCGTTGGTCACGGTCGAGACATAGGAACCGTCCTTGCGGTCATAGTTCAGCCGCAGGCCCGGCGACACCGACAGGCGATCGTCGACATGCCAGGTCAGCTTGCCGAACAGCGCCGCCGAGATATTGGTGAAACCGATCGTGTTGCGCGAGGTCAGGCCGTTCAGCGTCGCCGGATTGCGCCCGCCCGCGCCCGTGGGATTGAGCAGAAAAGCGCTGGCCGCCGGCCCCTGCACCTGCACCCCCTGCGTATCGATCGACTGCCAGAAGTAAAACGCACCCAGAACGTAATCGAGCGTCCGCTTGCCGTTGGAGGCGATGCGGATTTCCTGCGTCACCTGGCTCTGCTGCGACGGATTGGCCGAGACGGTGGTGATGGGCAGGCCGATAAAGTCGCGATCGTTGGACGGGTCCCAGTGCCAGAAGCGCCAGGCCGACACGCTGGTCAGCGTCGCACTCCCCACATCCCAGTTCGCGACCAGCGACAGGCCGCCCAGTTCCTGCTTGGCGCGCAGATCGGTATCGACATCGGTCACCCGGTCGAAGGCGTTGGTCGAGGGCACGCTATACCTTTGCGCCGCCGCCAGGGCCGCATATTGCCGGTTGATCGGCCGCTGGGTCGCCCCCACCCGGGCGTAATATTGGACGCAGCAATTGGGGTTCTGGCGCGCATAATCGCCCGACAGGGTCAGGTCGAGGTTCGGCGTCGCATGCCAGAGGAACTGGCTGCGCAGCGACAGATTATCCTGAGAGTTCTGCCACTCCTGCTGGCGCGTGTTCCAGATGGTGCCGCGCCGCGAGGTGATCGAGGTCGACAGCCGCACCGCCACCTTGTCGTCGACCAGCGGGCCGGACACCGACGCCTTGGCCTGGAAGAAGTCGTAATTCCCCGCGCTCAGCTCGACCCGGGCCTCGGGGCTGAAGCTCGGCGCGCGGGTGATGATGTTGATCGCGCCCGCCGTCGTGTTCTTGCCGTAAAGCGTACCCTGGGGCCCGCGCAGCACCTCGATCCGCTCGGTATCGGTGAAGTCGAACGTCGCCGAGGCGATACGGCTGTAATAGACTTGGTCGACATAGATGCCGACGCCCTGCTCGATCCCGTCATTGGTCAGCCCGAACGGCGCGCCCAGTCCACGGATATTCGCGGCCGAATTGCGTGGGTTGGTCGAGTAGAATTGCAGCGTCGGCTGGATCTGGGTCAGCCGGTTGACATTGTACGTCCCCGTCTCGGCCAGCGCGGTGCCTCCGATCACCGACATGGCGATGGGCACGCTCTGGATCGTCTCGGCACGCCTGCGCGCGGTCACGACGACATCCCCCCCGCCCTGCTGCGCGGTGCCAAGCCGCCCTTCATCGCGGCGCGCCTCTCCGGCGGGCGCGGTGACGACGGAGGTATCCTGCGGATCGGCGGCTGGCGATGTGGCTTGGGCGGCCAGCATGAGTGCGAGGGTCAAGGACATGGAAGCTCCCCTTATGGTTTCATCCCCCATTCACACATCGTTTTAGTAGGCATTCAAGCCAGCCATGGCTTGGGCCATCGGAAGATTTGCTTTTCGATCCGTAAAGGCTCTTGAAGACGATTTCTTACGAACCATATCGGTTCGCGTGCGGTGCCTATCACGGGCCGTACGGATGGGTCCTAACCGCCCCGCGCCGGGGTGGACGGGCCGATCCCGTTTCAATTCGCTTCTGATGGAGGTTTTGACATGCGTATCGATCTGACCCCGTACCGCCGTTCGACCATTGGCTTCGACCGGCTGTTCGATCTGCTGGAGGCCAATTCGCGGGCCAATTCGGCGGAGAATTATCCCCCCTTCAACCTCGAGCGTCTGGCCGAGGACCGGTATCGCATCACCCTGGCGGTGGCCGGTTTTTCGCGCGACGAGATCGAGATCACTGCGCAGCAGAACATGCTGCTCGTCACCGGCAAGAAGGATGACAAGGCGAACTCGCCCAACTTCCTGCATGTCGGTATCGCCAATCGCTCGTTCGAGCGGCGCTTCGAGCTGGCGGACTTCGTGTTCGTCGAGGATGCGCGCCTGAACGATGGCCTGCTCGTCGTCGACCTCGTTCGCGAGGTGCCCGAGGCGATGAAGCCCAAGACGATCGCGATCAAGACGGGCCAGCCGCTCGCCGCGGTGGAACATAACGCCGGTGAGGCCGACGAGGCCAAGGCGGCGTAAGCAAGCTCGACGTCTTTCCCTCCCTAAAGACGTCGCGGGGCGTCCGGACCGACGGGTCCGGGCGCCTTTTGTTTTTCATGCTACCGCTGAGGCCGGAGGGGATTTGGGATAAAGAAAACCCCGCCTCCATAGTCTGGAGGCGGGGTTTTCGAAATCACACCAACCGGCTTTGCTTCACCGCCGCTTCGACGAAGCTGGCGAAGAGCGGGTGCGGGTCGAAGGGCTTGGACTTGAGTTCCGGGTGGAATTGCACGCCGACGAACCAGGGATGGTCCGGCCGCTCGACGATTTCGGGCAGCGTGCCGTCGGGCGACATGCCGCTGAACACCAGGCCGCCCTTTTCCAGCGCATCCTTATAGGTGGTGTTCACCTCATAGCGGTGGCGATGGCGTTCGGAGATATCCTCGCTGCCATAGATGGACGCGACGACGCTGTTGCCCGCCAGCTTCGCCTGATAGGCGCCCAGCCGCATCGTGCCGCCAAGGTCGCCACTGGCCTCGCGCTTCTCCAGGCCGTCGCGGCCCATCCATTCGGTGATGAGACCGACGATCGGCTCGGAGGTCGGACCGAACTCGGTCGAGGAGGCGTCGGCGATACCCGCCAGGTTGCGAGCGCCCTCGACGCAGGCCATCTGCATGCCGAAGCAGATACCGAAATACGGTACGCGGCGTTCACGGGCGAAGCGAACCGCCTCGATCTTGCCCTGCGCACCGCGCTCGCCGAACGCGCCGGGGACCAAGATGGCGTGGCAGGGTTCGAGCTGCTGTGCGATCTCGCTTTCGTCGCCCTCGAACAATTCGGCGTCGATCCAGCGGATGCGGACCTTCACCTTGTTCGCGATGCCGCCATGCACCAGCGCCTCGTTGAGCGACTTGTACGCGTCCTGCAGGCCGACATATTTGCCAACCACGCCGATCGTGACCTCGCCTTCCGGGTTGAACAGGCGATCGACGATCTCGGTCCAACGCGACAGGTTGGGTGCGCCCTCCGGCTCGATGCCGAATGCGCGCAGCACTTCCGAATCGAGACCCTCGGCATGATATTGCAGCGGCACCGCATAGATGCTCGCCGCGTCCAGCGCGGGGATGACCGCCGAGGGCGGCACGTTGCAGAACAGGCCGATCTTGGCGCGGTCCGACGCGGGCAGCGGATGCTCGCAGCGACAGACCAGCACGTCGGGCGCCACGCCCAGCGCCGCGATCTCGCGCACCGAATGCTGGGTCGGCTTGGTCTTCAGTTCGCCCGCCGCCGCGATGTAGGGCACCAGCGTGACGTGGATGCTGATCGACTTGCCGCGACCCAGCTCGTTCTTCAGCTGGCGGATCGCCTCGATGAAGGGCAACGATTCGATATCGCCGACCGTGCCGCCGATCTCACAGAGAACGAAGTCCAGATCCTCGCCATTTTCGTCCACCGTATCGGCGCGCGCAAAGGCCTTGATCGCGTCGGTGACGTGCGGGATCACCTGGACGGTCGCGCCCAGATAGTCGCCGCGCCGCTCGCGCTCGATGATCGTCTTGTAGATGCGGCCCGAGGTGACGTTGTCCGACTGGCGCGAGGCTACACCAGTGAAACGCTCATAGTGACCCAGGTCGAGATCGGTCTCGGCCCCGTCGTCGGTCACGTAAACCTCGCCGTGCTGATACGGGCTCATCGTGCCCGGATCGACGTTGAGATAGGGATCGAACTTGCGGATGCGCACGCTGTAGCCGCGTGCCTGCAAGAGAGCCGCAAGAGAGGCCGCCATGAGGCCCTTGCCGAGCGACGAAACCACGCCGCCGGTGATGAAGATATACCGCGCCATGGGAAGAATCGCCTAGCTTGGATGGGGTGGATACGACAACAGCAAAGATGCGCGCCGCCGTCATTTTGCGGCGGCACGTTGGCCTAAGCTATGGGGAAAGCCCGGTTTAGCGGGCGAGCGGAACCGCCGAATTGTCGGCCGGGGCCGATGGGGCGGGGGCCGCCGCGTTGCCCGACGGAACCGGAGCGGGCGCAGGCTGGGTGATCGGCGCCTGAGTCGCGGGCGTGCGGGCCAGCGAGGTATCGATGGTCGGCGCGCTGCGGGTCGCGGCCATGACCGCCAGCAGGATCGAGAAGCCGACGAACAGGGTCGCCAGCACCGCGGTCGCCCGGCTGAGGAAGTCCGCCGCGCCGCGCGCCGACATCAGCCCCGACGGGCTGCCCCCCATGCCCAGACCGCCGCCTTCCGACCGCTGCATGAGGATCACCGTGACCAGGGTCGCGGCGATGATGGCGTGGATGACGAGCAGGAATGCGAACATGAGGCGCGTGTGATCCCGATGGAGGGTGTGCGAAAGCGCGCACATAGGCGAGCAAGCCGCGCCGATCAACCTCGGCGGCTTCACGCCCCCCGCCCCCGCGCCCCGAAAAGATGTGCATCAAAGCGGAACATCCGTGGAAACCAGCACGGTTAAAGGGCGTTATGACCTCGAAACAACGCCCGGCAAAGCCCGGCCCAGCCATTGGAACCGCCACCCGTGTCCAATCCACACGACCCGCAGTCGCTGTTCGCCTGGATGAGCGCTCTTGTCGATTATGTCCGTTCGGGCGAGCCCGATCTGACCAATCGGCAGATGGCCTTGCTGCTCGTCGTCTACCTGCGTCCGGGGCCCCATACGGTGCGCGGTTTGGCGCGCGCTTTGAACGTCTCGAAACCTGTCGTCACCCGCGCCTTGAATAGACTGGGAACGCTGGGCTATCTGCGCCGCCAACGCGATGATAGCGACAAGCGTAACATCTTTGTCGCCAGGACACCTGAAGGGGCGGACTTTCTTGAAGAATTCGGACATTTCATCGGCGCTGGCGACGCCCCTGCCCTCCAGCGAGCCAGCGCGTAAGAGCTTTGCGCTCCAGGGGCGGACCGTCGGTCTCGACCCTCGTACCCATGCGGTCCGGCCCGATCTGGCCGATGTCCGGCTCGCTGAATACGTATTCGCCCCGCATTATGCCGCGCCCCTGCCCTATAGGACGAGAAGCGCCGTGACCTTGCGCGAGGGCCGCCCGCTCGACAGTGCGGTGCTGGCCGAGCTGGCGCCGGGCGAGACGTTCGAGGTGCTGGAACTCGCCGGTGGGCACGCATGGGGCATCGCGCCGCATCTGGGCTTGGTCGGCTATTGCGAAGCGGGTCTGTTGGAGCGGGTGCAGTGACCAAGACGGTGTTCATCGATGGCGGCGCAGGCACCACCGGCCTCGAGATCGCCGACCGGCTGGCTGGTCGCCCCGACCTGTCGATCCTGACCCTGCCCGATGATCGCCGCAAGGATGCCAACGCCCGGCGCGAAGCGATCAACGACGCCGATTTCGTCATTCTTTGCCTGCCTGATGATGCCGCGCGTGAAGCTGTCTCGCTGATCGCCAATGACCGGACGCGCGTGGTCGACGCCTCGACCGCGCATCGCACCGCGGATGGCTGGATCTATGGTTTCGCCGAGCTGGAGCCGGAGCAACTGGACAAAATCGGCGCAGCGCGGTTCGTGTCCAATCCCGGCTGCTATCCGACCGGCTTTCTCGCGCTCGTTCGTCCGCTGGTGCGCGCCGGGATCATTCCGGCGGACTTCCCGGTGACGGTCAATGCCGCCTCGGGCTATTCGGGCGGCGGCAAGGCGATGATCGCCGAATATGAGACCGCCACCGAGCGCGCCTTCCGCCCCTATGGCCTCAGCCTCGCGCACAAGCATGCGCCCGAGATGCAGCGTCATTCGGGCCTGACCCATGCACCGATCTTCGCGCCCGCCGTGGTCGACACCTATCGCGGCATGGTCGTCGAGGTGCCCCTGCCCCTTTACGCCCTGCCAGGCGCGCCCTCGCTCGACCAAGCGACCCAGGTGCTGGCCGAGGCCTATGCCGACAGCCGCATCGTGCGTTTTTGGGCGGATGCCGTAGCGGCGGTGAATATCGAGGAAAATGCCGGAACCGACCGGATGACCTTGCGTGTCTGCGGCAATGCGGCCACGGGACAGGCGCGACTGATCGCCACGCTCGACAATCTGGGCAAGGGTGCCGGGGGTGCGGCGGTCCAGAACCTGAATATCATGGCCGGGCTCGATCCGACCGCCGGCCTCGTGCTCTAAGGAGACGTCATGACGCGCAATCCCGTTGGCAAGCTGCTGCTGTTCGGCGCGACCGGCGACCTGTCGCAGCGGATGCTGCTGCCCTCGCTGTTCAACCTGCATTCGGACGGGCTGCTGCCCGAGGGGCTGACGATCACCGGCACCGCCCGGTCGGACCATGACGATGTCAGCTTCCGCGAATTCGCGGCCAAGGCTCTGGACACCTTCCTGCCGGACGACCGCAAGGACACCGACAAGATCGCCAGCTTCCTCGAGCGGGTGCAGTATCAGTCGCTCGATGCCTCCTCGACGGACGGCTTCCCGGCGCTGGCGGAGAAGGTCGGCGACGTATCGAACGGTCTCGCCATCTATCTGTCGACCGCGCCCAGCCTGTTCGAGTCCACCATCAAGGGCCTCGAATCGGTCGGCCTGGCGGGCGAGACGGTGCGGATCGGCCTGGAAAAGCCGCTCGGCTACGACCTCGCTTCGTCCAAGGAGATCAACGACGCGGTTGCCTTCGGCTTCCCCGAGGAGCGGACCTTCCGCATCGACCATTATCTGGGCAAGGAAACCGTCCAGAACATCCTGGCGCTGCGCTTCGGCAATTTCTTCTTCGAGCCGATTTGGAACGCGCACGGCATCGACAATGTGCAGATCACCATCGCCGAGACAGTCGGTCTGGAAGATCGCGCAGGCTATTACGAGGGCGCAGGCGCGCTGCGCGACATGGTGCAGAACCACATCCTGCAACTGCTCGCGCTCGTCGCGATGGAGCCGCCCGCCCGCTATGACGGCACCGCGATCCGTGACGAAAAGGCCAAGGTCTTTCGCTCGCTGCGTCTGATGACGCCGGAGGAAGTGCCCAACAACACCGTCACCGGGCAGTATTCGGACGGCGCGGTCGGCGGCAAGATCGTCGGTTCCTATGCCGACGAGCTGGGCAAGCCGTCCAAGACCGAAACCTTCGTCGCAATCAAGGCGCATGTCGACAATTGGCGCTGGCAGGGGGTTCCCTTTTACCTGCGCACCGGCAAGCGCATGGCGGCGCGCCGCTCGGAAATCGCCATCCAGTTCAAGCCGGTGCCGCACTCGATGTTCGCCGGGCGCGGCGGCCTGCTCCAGCCCAACACGCTGGTCATCCGCTTGCAGCCCGAGGAATATATCCAGCTGCTGGTGATGGCGAAGGAGCCTGGCCTCGACCGCGACGGCATCCGCCTGCGCGAAGTGCCGCTGAACCTGTCGTTGGATGCCGAGTTCGCGGGCACCCGCCGCCGCATCGCCTATGAGCGGTTGCTGCTCGACCTGATCGAGGGCGACCAGACGCTGTTTGTCCGTCGCGACGAGGTGGAGGCGCAGTGGACCTGGATCGACGCCATCCGCGCCGGTTGGGACGCCAACGACGTCAAGCCCAAGACCTATCCGAGCGGCAGCTGGGGTCCCTCCTCCGCCATCGCGCTGACCGAGCGCGACGGGGTACACTGGCAGGACGACTGATCCCCCGCCTCCCGCGCGGAGGCGAACGACATCGACGCGAGCACGGCACGGCCCGACGGCTGGCCTGCTTCGCGCAAAGACTATCTAGGACGTAAGTGACATGACCGACGAAATCGAATGGTGGGATTACGAAGACACCACCGAGATGGCGAACGCGCTGGCGGGCGACATCCAGTTCATCATCGAAAGCGCGATCGAGGCCCGCGGCGCGGCGGTGATCGCATTGTCGGGCGGCAAGACGCCGATTCCCGTCTATGAGAAGCTGGCCCAGGCCAAGCTCGACTGGAAGCGGGTGACCATCGTCCCCGCCGACGAGCGTATCGTGCCGCTGGGCGATCCGCTGTCCAACGTCACCATGATCGGCAAGATCTTCCTGCCCAAGGGCGCGCGCGTCATGCCGATCGTGCCGCAGGCCACGTCGGACTATAAGGCCGCCGGTCGCTCGGCCGATGCGCTGATGCAGGAACTGCACTGGCCGCTGGACCTGGTGCTGCTGGGCATGGGCGCGGACGGGCACACCGCCTCGATCTTCCCCGGCCCCGACTATGACGAGGCGCTCAACGGCCCCAAGGAGCGCCGCGCGCTGGGTCTGATGCCCGATCCGCTGCCCCCGGAAGCGCCTGTCGCGCGCGTGACGCTCAGCCGTGCCGGGATCGTCTCGGCCCGCTCGATCATGTTCGCCATCTCGGGCCCCGCCAAGAAGAAGGTGCTGGAAGACGCGATCAAGGAAGGCGCATCGTCGCCCTATCCGGTCGGTCGCGTCCTGGCTGAGGTCGAGCTGCCGATCGACATCCACTGGAGCGAGCAATGAGCCTCAACGCCGCCGTCTCTGCCGTCACCGACCGGGTCATCGAACGCTCGCGTCCGGGTCGCCAGGCCTATCTCGACCTGATCGCGCATGAGGCCGAGACGGCGGTGCGCCGCCCCAATCTGGGCTGCGCCAACCTCGCCCATGCCTATGCCGGGACCGAGGAAGACCGCGACGCCATGAAGGCGGATCGCGGCATGAATATCGGCATCGTGTCGGCCTATAACGACATGCTGTCGGCGCATGCCGTCTATTATCGCTATCCCGAACTGATGAAAGTCTGGGCGCGCGAAGTCGGCGCGACCGCGCAGGTGGCGGGCGGCGTGCCCGCCATGTGCGACGGCGTGACGCAGGGCTATGCGGGCATGGAGCTGTCGCTGTTCAGCCGCGACACGATCGCGCTGTCGACGGCGGTCGCGCTGAGCCACGGCACCTTCGAGGGTGCGGCCCTGCTCGGCATCTGTGACAAGATCGTACCCGGCCTGCTGATGGGCGCGCTGCGTTTCGGTCATCTGCCGATGATCCTGGTACCCGGCGGCCCGATGCCTACGGGGTTGCCCAACAAGCAGAAGGCCGCCGTCCGCGAAGCCTTTGCCGAGGGCAAGGCGGGCCGCGACGAACTGCTCGACGCCGAGATCGCCGCCTATCATTCCAAGGGCACCTGTACCTTCTACGGCACCGCCAACACCAACCAGATGATGATGGAAGTGATGGGCCTGCACATGCCGGGCGCCGCCTTCGTCAATCCGGGCACCAAGCTGCGCCAGGAACTCAGCCGCGCCGCCGTCCACCGGCTGGCCGCGATCGGCCAGCGGGGCGACGACTATCGCCCGCTTGGCCGGTGCGTCGATGAAAAGGCGATCGTCAACGCGGCGGTCGGCCTGCTCGCGACCGGCGGTTCGACCAACCACCTGATCCACCTGCCCGCCATCGCGCGCGCGGCGGGGATCATCATCGACTGGGAGGATATGGACCGCCTGTCGGCCGCGGTGCCGCTGATCGCGCGCGTCTATCCGAACGGCTCGGCCGATGTGAACGGGTTCGAGGCGGCGGGCGGCATGCCCTATGTCATCCGCGAACTGCTCTCGGCCGGGCTGCTTCACCGCGACATCCTGACGGTGGCGGGCAAGGACCTGTCCGATTACGGCCAGACGGCGGTCATTGCCGAGGACAAGCTCGCCTGGACCCCGATCGGCGACAGCGGCGATGAGACGATCCTGCGCCCTGCCTCTGCGCCCTTCTCTGCCGATGGCGGCATGCGCATCCTGTCGGGCAATCTCGGCCGCGCCTGCATCAAGGTGTCGGCGGTCGAGCGCGAGCGCTGGGTCATCGAGGCCCCCGCCCGCGTCTTCTCCGACCAGTCCGAAGTGCAGGCCGCCTTCAAGGCGGGCGAGCTGGAGCGCGACGTGGTCGTCGTGGTCCGCTTCCAGGGCCCCAAGGCCAACGGCATGCCCGAACTGCACAAGCTGACTCCGCCGCTGGGCGTGCTTCAGAATCGCGGCTTCAAGGTCGCACTGGTCACCGACGGCCGCATGTCGGGCGCCAGCGGCAAGGTCCCTTGCGCCATCCATCTCAGCCCCGAGGCGATCGGCGGCGGCGCGATCGGCCTGATCCGCGACGGCGACATCGTCCGACTGGACGCGGTCGAGGGCACGCTCAACGCGCTGGTCGACCCGGCGGAATGGGCCGCGCGCGAACAGGCCGCGACGCCCGCGCCGGTCCAGGGCATGGGCCGCGAGCTGTTCGCGCTGTTCCGCCAGGCCGCCGACGAGGCCGAGAAGGGCGCATCGCCCATTCTCGCGGGCGCTGGCCTGTAAAAGAATAAGGGGGAGGACATCATGGAAATCGTAGCCGTCGATATCGGTGGCACCCACGCCCGCTTCGCGATCGCCGAGGTCGAGAATGGCCGGGTGGTGAAGCTGGGCGAACCGTGCACGCAGAAGACCGCCGAGCACGCCTCGCTCCAGACCGCGTGGCAGGCGTTCGAGGCGCATCTGGGCCGCCCGCTGCCCAAGGCCGCCTCGCTCGCCATCGCCTCGCCGATCACCGGCGACGTGATCCGCATGACCAACAATCCCTGGGTCATTCGCCCCTCGCTGATCCCCGAGCGGCTGGGCGCGGACATCTATACCGTCATCAACGACTTCGGCGCGGTCGGCCATGCCGTCGCACAGGTGCCGCAGGAAGACTTCCTCCACATCTGCGGCCCGGAGGAGCCGATGCCCGAACAGGGCGTGGTCACCGTCTGCGGCCCCGGCACGGGCCTGGGCGTCGCGCAGGTGCTGATGACGCCGCAGCGCTACCATGTCATCGAGACCGAGGGTGGGCATATGGACTATGCCCCGCTCGACGGCATCGAGGATGCGATCCTGAAGCGCCTGCGCCGCACCTATACCCGCGTGTCGTGCGAGCGGATCTGTTCGGGCCCCGGCATCGTCGCCATCTATGAGACACTCGCCTCGCTGGAGGGCCGCGCCGTGCCCAGCCGCGACGACCGTGAAATCTGGACCGAGGCGCTGGAGGGCACCGATTCGATCGCGCTGGCCGCGCTCGATCGTTTCTGCCTCGCGCTCGGCGCGGTGGCGGGCGACTTCGCACTGGCGCAGGGTGCCAAGACCGTCGTGATCGCGGGCGGCCTCGGCTACCGGATCAAGGACAAGCTGCTGCGTTCGGGCTTCGACCAGCGCTTTGTCGCCAAGGGCCGCTTCCAGTCGCTGATGGCGCGCATCCCCGTCAAGCTCATCACCCATCCCCAGCCCGGCCTGTTCGGCGCGGCCGCGGCCTTTGCCCAGGAGCATTCATGACCGACATCGCCACCATCATGCGCACCAGCGCGGTCATCCCCGTGCTGGTCATCGACGACGCCGCCACCGCCAAGCCGCTGGCCGAGGCGCTGGTCGCGGGCGGGCTGAAGGTGCTGGAGGTGACGCTGCGCACCCCCGCCGCGCTGGAGGCCATGGCCGAGATGAAGAAGGTCCCCGGCGCGATCGTCGGAGCGGGCACCGTCGTCAACGAAGCGCAGCTGCGCGACGTGGCCGATGCGGGCGCGGAGTTCATCGTCTCGCCGGGCCTGACCGACCGGCTGGGCGCGGCGGTGATCGAGAGCGGCATCCCCTATCTGCCCGGTATCGCCAATGCGGGCGACATCATGCGTGGGCTGGACCTGGGCCTGACCCATTTCAAGTTCTTCCCGGCCGAGACGAGTGGCGGCCTGAAGGCGCTGAAGGCGCTGGCCGCACCCTTCTATCAGGCGCGTTTCTGCCCGACCGGCGGCATCACCGAAGCCAGCGCCCCCGACTGGCTGGCCTTCGACCGCGTCCTGTGCGTCGGCGGCAGCTGGGTGACGGGTGGGTCGATGGCCGATGTGGAGGCCAAGGCCCGCGCGGCGGCAGCGCTGCGGGGCTGATCAAGGACGAACATCCTCACCCTTCCCACCCGATATTGCGGGCGGGCCCCTTCCCTCTCCCACCGGGAGAGGGAGGGAGGCGCGAAGCGCCGGAAGGGTGAGGGTGATCGGTTGGTGGTACGCTCAGGCACTGACCGCCTCCATCAGCCACTGCCGAAACGCCTTCATCGCCAAGCCTTCTTTCCGCGACAATAACCGCGTCAGCCAGTAGCGCCCGGCATCGATCTCGACGGCAAAGGGCTGAACCAGCCGCTCGGTCGTGAGTTCATGGCCGAACATCGCCTTGGGCGCGAGCGCTACGCCAAGCCCCGCCATCGCCGCGCCGACCATCAGCGCCGAGCTGTCGAACATCGGCCCCCGCAAGTTTGGTGGCAGGACACCCACGGCCGCAAACCAGCTCTCCCATTCGCTGACCCGGTAGGATCGCAGCAGCCGCTCCCTCACCAGATCGCCCGGCCCCTGCAACCGCGCGGCAACCAAGGGGGCGCAGAGCGGTGTCAGCGGCGCGGCCATCAGCGGTTCGGCATGTGTCCCATGCCACGCGCCGTCGCCGAAGCGTATCGCGCAGTCCAGCCCCTCGCCCGCCAGATCGACCCGGTTGTTGTTGATCGACACCCGCAAATCGATGTGCGGATGGGTCGACGCGAAATCGTCCAGCCGCGCCAGCAGCCAGCCGGTGGCAAAGGTCCCCACCACGCCGATGTTGACGACATGCTGGAAACGCCCATCGGCAAACCGGTCCAGCGTCGCCCCGATCCGGTCGAACGTCTCAGCCAGCACCGGCACCAGCGCCTGCCCGTCATCGGTCAGCGCCAGCCCACGCGGCAAACGATGGAACAGCCGCGCGCCCAGCCTCTTCTCGAGGCTGGCGACCTGATGGCTGACCGCGCCCTGGCTGACGCACAATTCGATCGCGGCGCGGGTGAAGTTCAAATGCCGCGCCGCCGCCTCGAAGGCACGCAGCGCATTGAGCGGGAGTTGGGCGCGGTCCATGCCCCATCATGAAATTGGTTCATGGCTCTGTCGAGGGAAGATGCTTTGTGGTGCGGCACAAAGCCATTCATCTTGCCGGACGAGGAGACACGCCATGCTCGCCAGACCGACCCTGCTCTCGCTGATCGCCATCGTCGCCGCGCCAGCCACGCCGCAGACACCCGACCCGCTGACCCAGCCGATCGTCACCGAACATACGGCCGAATGGCTCGCCCCGCGCCCGCCGATAAAGGTCTTCGGCACCACCTATCTGGTGGGCTTCGGCGGTCTCAGCGTCGCTCTGATCGATACCGGACAGGGCCTGATCCTGATCGATGGCGCGCTGCCGCAAGCCGCGCCCGCGATCCTGGCCAATGTCGCCAAGCTCGGTTTCCGCCCGCGCGACATCAAATATATTCTCAGCACAGAGCCGCATTTCGATCATGCGGGCGGCCTCGCCGCGCTGGCCCGCGATGCCGGCGCGACGGTCGTCGCCAGCCCTCGCGGCGCGAAGGGCCTGCGCAACGGGCGATTGGCGGCCGATGATCCGCAGCGCGGTTATGACAGCCGCTTCCCCGCCGTCCGGTCCGTCCGCATCATCCGCGACGGCGAAAGGCTGAGGCTCGGCAACACCATCGTTACCGCGCACGCAACGCCGGGCCATACCATGGGCAGCATGAGCTGGAGCTGGCGCGCCTGCGAAGGCCAGCGGTGCAAGGCGATCGTCTTCGCCGCCAGCCTGAACCCGGTGTCGACCGACGATTATCGCTTCTCGGCCCCCTCGCATAAAACCGTCGTAGCCGCCTTCGCACGCGGGCAGGCGGCAATGCGCGCCCTGCCCTGCGACATCTTGATCACCGCCCATGCCGATCAGGACGACGCGACAGAGCGGTTTCTGACGACGCCCGGCGCTTGTCGCGCTTATGCGGCTTCGTCCCAGCGCAAGCTTGCCCAACGACTCAGGCAAGAGGCGCGCTGATCGTCACATCTCGCCGCGCTGGCGACGGATCGCGTACCATTTCTGCACATTGGCGTTATGCTGCGGCAGCGTGTCGGCAAAGACATGGCCGCCCGATCCGTCCGCCACGAAATACAGTGCCTTGCTGTCCGCCGGGTTCAGCACCGCGTCGATCGAGGCACGCCCCGGATTGGCGATCGGCCCGACCGGCAGGCCGGGGCTGGCATAGGTGTTGTAGCCGTTCTTGGCGTGGAGTTCGGAGCGCAGGATGCGACGCCCCAGCGGGCGGCCCTTGGTGATCGGATAGATCACGGTCGGATCGGCCTGAAGCGGCATACCGATCCGCAGACGGTTACCATAGACCGCCGCGACGGTGCGGCGCTCGGACGGCTTGCCCGTCTCCTTCTCGACGATCGACGCGAGGATGATCGCCTCCTGCGGCGACTTGACGGCGATGCCGGGCTTCCGGTCGGCCCAAGCCTGGGCGAGATAATCCTTCATCGCCTTTTGCATCCGCGCCACCACCGAAGCGCGGGTATCGCCCTTCTGATAGGCATAGCTGTCGGGCAGGACCGATCCCTCGGCGGGAACGGCCACATCGCCGGTCAGGCCATCGGCGCGCATCAGGGCGTCATGGACCAGGACCGACGGATAACCCTCCGGCACCGGCACCAGCCGCTGGCGGACCTTGCCCTCCTGCAACAGGGTCAGAACATCATGCGCGCTGGCATGTTCGGGGATGGCATATTCGCCCGCCTTGATCGCCCCGCCGTTGCCGAAGACCCGTGCGTACAAGCGGAAGCGACTGGCCGAACGGATCGCGCCCGCCTTATGCAATTCATTGGCGGCGCGCGCGAGGCTTGCCCCCTCGGGCACTACGACCGCAAGCGGCTTGTCCGCCGGGCCGCTGCCCGCCCAGTCATGCGCGACCCAGGCAAAGACGGCGATGCCGATCAGCCCCAGCAGTAACCCGATACAGCCGACCTTGCGCATATCTCACCCGGTTATGACGAGGGCGCTGGGCCCCGGACAGGAAACAACCCCGGTGGTGGCCGGGTCCGTTTGCCATTCCGCCCGATGACGCGAGCCGAATGAATTTGCAACCGGGCCCGGCCATCACCGGGGTTGGCATTTTGCTCCGCCACCCATTTCGTTCGCAAGAAACGAAGCCGAAATGGGTGCCTGGGCCTCCCCTCAAACCCCGTGGCCCGCGACTTCGCGCAGGCGGAACGGGTATCGAGGGGTTTAGATCGCCTTCATGACCAGCGAGGCATTGGTGCCGCCGAAGCCGAACGAGTTGTTCAGCACCGCCTTCACTTCCCGCTTCTTGGCCGTGTGCGGCACCAAGTCGACGCCCTCGGTGCCCTCATCGGGATTGTCGAGGTTCAGCGTCGGGGGCACGATCTGATCGCGCAGCGCCAGGATGCAGAAGATGCTCTCCACCGCACCCGCGCCGCCCAGCAGATGGCCGATCGCAGACTTGGTGCTCGACATTGACGCGCCCGACAGATCGTCGCCGAACACGCGCTTGGCCGCGGCCAGCTCGATCGTGTCGGCCATCGTCGAGGTGCCGTGCGCGTTGATATAGTCGATGTCCGACGGCTCCATGCCTGCCTTGCGCAGCGCCATGCGCATCGCATTCTCGGCACCCTTGCCCTCGGGATGCGGCGCGGTGACGTGATAGGCGTCGCCCGACAGGCCATAGCCGACAACCTCGGCATAGATTTTCGCGCCGCGCGCCTTGGCGTGTTCGTACTCTTCGAGCACGACGACGCCCGCGCCCTCGCCCATCACGAAGCCGTCGCGGCCCTTGTCATAGGGACGGCTGGCCTCGGTCGGACGGTCGTTCATGCTCATGTTGAGCGCACGCGCCTGGGCGAAGCCCGCAACGCCCAGCGGGTTGATCGTGCTTTCCGCACCGCCTGCCAGCATGATGTCGGCATCGTCGTCACGGATCATCCGCGCCGCGTCACCGATCGAGTGGGCACCGGTCGAGCAGGCGGTCACGACCGCGTGGTTCGGGCCCATCAGGCCATATTTGATGCTGACTTGGCCCGAGATCAGGTTGATCAGGCGGCCATGGACGAAGTGCGGGCTGACCCGGCCGGGGCCGCGCTCGTGCAGGTTGACCGATTCGATCTCGATACCCGGCAGGCCGCCGATGCCCGAGCCGATCGACACGCCAGCGCGCAAGCGCGTCGCCTCGTCCATCTCGGTCAGGCCGGCATCTTCCAGCGCCTGTCCGGCGGCGTCGATGCCATAGACGATGAACGGATCAACCTGACGCTGGACCTTGTGGTCGACGCGCTTGTCGGGGTCGAAGCCATATTCATGGTCCTTGGGCTTCACCTCGCAGGCGATGGTGCATTTCTGCCCCGTCGTGTCGAAGCGGGTGATCGTTCCCGCACCCGACTTGCCAGCAATCAGATTGGCCCAGGCGGTCTCGACGTCCGCGCCCAGTGGCGTGACAAGACCCAGACCGGTGACGACGACGCGCCGCATATTCCACTCCATTCCCAAACGAAAACGGCTCCCCGCCCGCTATGTCGGGGTCGGGGAGCCGCTTGAAACCTGGCCTTGGCGGCCCGTTCGGCCCGCATCACCTGCGGGCCGAGGCCCCGGAATTAGGCCTTGTTCTCGTCGATATAGGTGATCGCGTCCTTGACGGTCGTGATCTTCTCGGCGGCATCGTCCGGGATTTCGACACCGAACTCTTCCTCGAACGCCATGACGAGCTCGACGATGTCGAGGCTGTCGGCACCGAGGTCGTCGATGAAGCTCGCGTCCTCGGTCACCTTGTCGGCTTCGACGCCGAGATGCTCGACGACGATCTTCTTCACGCGGTCGGCGGTCTCGCTCATGGTAATCCCTTCTCGTAATTCATCGGGGGTTGATACTTCCTGAACGCACGTAGAACGCGCGTCCAAGTCTGGCAAGCCCGTCCAGCGACGGACTTACCGACAGATCGGATCATTCGTGCAAATTAAGCCCTTTATAGGCCCGGTTACAGCATCGCCATGCCGCCATTGACGTGCAGCGTCTGGCCGGTGACATAGCCTGCTTCCTTCGACGCCAGATAGACGACGGCGGCACCGATATCCTCGCCCTTGCCCAGGTCGCCCGCCGGGATCTTGCCCAGCAGCGCGGCCTTCTGCGCTTCCGGCAGCACGTCGGTCATCGCCGAGCGCATGAAGCCGGGCGCCACGCAGTTGACCGTAACGTTGCGGCTGGCGAGTTCCTGCGCGACCGCCTTCGACATGCCGACGATGCCCGCCTTGGACGCGGCATAGTTCGCCTGGCCGGGATTGCCGGTCGCGCCGACGATCGAGGTGATCGAGATGATGCGGCCGAAGCGCGCCTTCATCATCGGCTTGGCGGCGGCGCGGATCAGGCGGAAGGTCGCCTCCAGGTTGACGCTGATGACCTGATCCCATTCCTCGTCCTTCATCCGCATGGTCAGGTTGTCGCGGGTGACGCCCGCATTGTTGACCAGGATGTCAAGCTTGCCGCCCAAGGCTTCGACCGCCTGCGGGATCAGCGCATCGACGGCGGCGGGGTCGGACAGGTTGCACGGCACCGCGACATGATCGCCGCCGAGCTCGGCGCGGAACGCCTCCAGCTTGTCGATATTGGAGCCGGACAGCGCCAATTTCGCGCCCTGTGCCGCCAGCGCCTTGGCGACCGCCGAGCCGAGGCCACCCGATGCGCCGGTCACGAGGGCGGTCATTCCTGTCAGGTCGAACATGCTTATTCTCCGATTCTTTGGTTCACGCGAAGCCGCGAAGACGCGATGGGCGTGTAGTCGTTGACGACGCGGCGGAGCCCTTACTTCAAAGTAGCACCGCCAAAATTGATAAGCAGCCCCAGGGGCTGCTTGGTCAGGCGCAGATAAGTCAGCAATTGTTTCGCATGAGCGGCGTTCAGCCGCTCCACCGACTTGATTTCAACCAAGAGGCTCTGCTCGATCAGCAGATCAATGCGAAATGCCCCGTTAAATTGCAGCCCTTCAAAACTGAAATCGACGGCACGCTGCCGCTCCACGTGATAGCCCATGTTACCGAGCTTAGCAGCGAGAACCGTCTCATAGACGCTTTCCAGCAGCCCGGGCCCCAGCTCACGATGAAGGCGCAAGGACAGATCAATCACATCAAACGCTATCGTTTCGATGTCCGTCATCTTCGCGTCCTCGCGCCTTCGTGTGAACAAAAATCAGAGCTTGGCGAGCAGCCCCTCGATATCGTCCATCGTCACCACGCTGACCGCATCGACGTCGGGGGCGATGCGCTTGACCATCGGGCCCAGCACCTTGCCGCCGAACTCGACGCACTGCGTCACGCCCGCCTCCTGCATCGCCAGCACCGATTCGCGCCAGCGGACCATGCCGGTCACCTGCGCGACCAGAAGCGCACGGATCGCGCCCGGATCGGCGACCGGCGCAGCCTCGACATTCGCATAGACCGGCACCAGCGGCGCTCGGATTGTCGCCTCGGCCAAGGCCGCGTCCATCGCATCGGCGGCAGGCTGCATCAGCGGGCAGTGGAATGGCGCCGACACCGGCAGCAGGACCGCGCGCTTGGCGCCCAGGTCCTTGGCCAGCGCCACCGCCTTCTCGATCGCCGCGCGGTGGCCGGAGATCACGACCTGGCTCGGGTCGTTGTCATTGGCGACCGTACAGACCAGTTCCTCGCCACCCTCGGCCAGGATCGCATCGACCGCCGCACCCGCGATGGTCTTGGCCTTTTCCAGGTCCGCACCAAGCAGGGCGGCCATCGCCCCCTCACCCACCGGCACCGCCGCCTGCATCGCTCGGCCGCGCAGCTTCAGCAGGCGCGCCGTCGTCGGCAGGTCGATCGCATCGGCCGCACACAGCGCGGTATATTCGCCCAGCGAATGACCAGCGACGAAATCGGCCTTTTCCGACAGACGGACGCCGCCTTCCTTTTCCAGCACGCGCAGCGTCGCGATGGCGTTCGCCATGATCGCGGGCTGGGCATTCTCGGTCAGCGTCAGCTCATCGGCAGGGCCCTCGACCATCAGGCGATAGAGGTGCTGGCCCAGCGCCTCGTCGACCTCCTGGAACATCTCGCGGGCGACGGGGCTCGCTTCGGCCAGCGCCTTGCCCATGCCGACGGCCTGGCTACCCTGGCCCGGAAAGATGAATGCACGCATGTCGGTTCTGCCATCAAACAGTAATAGGATGGCCCGCGCGGTAGAAAGGTCGCCCGCCGCTGGCAAGTCCGAGGCCCTTGCCCGCTTGCCTTTTGCCGTCAAATCGCTATGAGCCAGCGCACCATTGGGCGGGAAGCACCTGCTTCACCCGCCCTCATGCCATTTTGGCGTGACGGTATTGAAGTATGGAAGACAGCCGGAGGGGTGTCCCACATGGGGTGGGCATCAGCGATCGGCCAACATAAGGTAAGCTGCATGGCTCTTTACGAGCACGTGTTCCTTGCGCGCCAGGATCTGGCACAGGCGCAGGTGGACGCGCTGGCGGAAGCCGCCACGAAGATCGTCGAGGACAATCAGGGCAAGGTCGTGAAGACCGAGACCTGGGGCCTGCGTTCGCTGGCGTACAAGATCGCCAAGAACCGCAAGGCGCACTACGTCATGCTCGAAATCGACGCCCCCGCCGGTGTCGTCGCCGAGCTGGAGCGCCAGACCCAGATCAACGAAGACGTGATCCGCTACATGACCGTCAAGGTGGACGGCCATGAAGAAGGTCCGTCGGTGATGATGCGCAAGCAGGAGCGCGACCGTGAGCGTCGTGCCGATCGTGGCGAACGCCCCGACCGCGCTGACCGCCCCCGTCGTGATCGTGAAGAGGAAGCCGCATAATGGCCCGCCCGTTTTTCCGTCGCCGCAAGAGCTGCCCCTTCTCCGCGAAGGACGCGCCCCGGATCGACTATAAGGACGTCCGTCTGCTGCAGGGCTTCGTGTCCGAGCGCGGCAAGATCGTGCCCTCGCGCATCACCAGCGTGTCGGCCAAGAAGCAGCGCGAACTCGCCCAGGCGATCAAGCGCGCGCGTCATCTGGGCCTCCTGCCCTACGTCGTGAAGTAAGGGGTCTTACAGATGAACGTTATTCTGCTTGAGCGCGTCGAAAAGCTCGGCGCCATCGGCGACGTGGTCACGGTGAAGGACGGCTATGCCCGTAACTTCCTGCTGCCGCGCAAGAAGGCGCTGCGCGCCAACGAAGCCAACAAGAAGGTGTTCGAGGCCAACCGCGCCCGCATCGAAGCCGAGAACGCGAACCGTCGCGCCGAGGCCGAGGTCGAGTCGAAGACCTTCGAGAACGCCACCGTCACCCTGATCCGTCAGGCGTCGAACGTCGGCCAGCTGTACGGCTCGGTCGCGGTGCGTGACCTGGTCGAGGCGCTGGTCGCCGACGGCCACAAGGTCAACAAGAGCCAGATCGTGCTCGACCGTCCGATCAAGGCGATCGGCCTGTACGACGTGCGCGTCGCGCTTCACCCGGAAGTGGCCGTGACCGTCAAGGTCAACGTCGCCCGCTCGCCGGAAGAAGCCGAAATGCAGGCGCAGGGCGTCGACGTCATGGCCTCGATGTTCGAGCGTGACGAAGCCGGCTTCACCGAGGATTACGATCCCAACGCAGAGCCCGGCGCCACCGCCGAGGTTCAGCCGGAGCAGGAAGAAGAAGCGCAGGGCTAAGCCCCAGCGCTTCGGCCTTCCGCCGAAACAAGAAGGGCCGCCCGGCATGTCCGGGCGGCCCTTTTTTGCGTCTTGAAAGACGGAAAGGAAAAGCGCGCCTTCACCAGCGCGCGAGAAGCCTCAGGGGCAGGTAACGCAGGCGCCAACGACCGCCGCTAGGGGGATCAGGGCGAAGAAGAGCGGCATGATATGTTTCATGATCAAAACTGCCAAAGCCTATCCATGGCCATTTAATACACGGCCAAGTGCAAAAGTTTCGTTACGATGAACGCACGAACGCGAAATTTTTCAACTCATCGCTCTATGGGCTCGGCTCACCGGCAAAACAAGAGCCACTTAGCCTGGATCAGGCACTTTTTGATGCAGTGCGGCAGAGCGTGTGCGATCTGGCAAAGCGGCGAGATCATGGTAGCTTGCATCCATGAGCGCGTCATACGAACCCGTCTCCGATTTCCTCAAAGAGGTGATCGCCGAAGAAATCCCGCTCACGGGATCGGCCTATGCCGACGCGAATCTGCGACACCTGATCGTGCTGACCCAAGATTGTGATAAGTCCAACCGCGATTGGGCAACGATGCTGCTATCGCAAGAGGATGTCGATACGCCGGAAACGCGGAAAGCCCTTTTGAGAGCCGCCGACGATCTTGACCCGGACGTCCGGGCGGAAGCCCTGGTCGGCATCGCCCGGCGCGACCGAGCCTTGGCCCTGCCACTCGTATTGGCGGCGCTACAAGGCGATCATGTCAGCTGTCCGACCTTTGAAGCCGCTGGAATGGTCGCAGATGCCACCCTCGTTGAACCGCTGGAGCAATGGACCTACCCGTCGGGTAATGCGATGCTCGACGATGTGATCCAAGACGCGCTGAAGGCGTGTCGGACGGGAGTGCCATTGCACTGAGCAATTTTGATCGCAGGGCCTAAAAGCCGACCGCGCCCGATCTCGCACGGCCCAATACGGCACGCGGAACTCGTATTGAGCGAGCTGGTGCCTAGCCTGTTCACACCTGCGTCCGCCCACCCTCTTAGCCAGCGGCGATAAACGTGCAAATACCGTAGGTTGCATCACGTCATGGCCAAATTGTACGCAGCCAGACCATGACCACGACTTACAGCATGAAATATCAGCGCAGCGGGGGACGGGTCACAGGCACACGGTTGAGGGTCGGCACCTATCTAGAGCGCCGCACAAAGCCAGATGACGGGCAGGCGGCAGCGGGTCGCGCGCGGATGGACCGCTGAGCTAGCGACGTACCTTTTGGTCCCATCGATCTCTGCCAGACCCTTCATACCACCCAATGCTGCGCCGCAGCCATCATCGCGAACGTTGATGCGATCGGCAAATACGGAGCTTGTCACTTCCGCCCGAACAGCTTCTCGATATCGCCATGCTGCAACTTCACCCAGGTCGGGCGGCCATGATTGCACTGGCCGGAGTGCGGCGTGACCTCCATTTCGCGGAGAAGCGCGTTCATCTCGGCGACCGACAGGATGCGGCCAGCCCGAACCGAGCCGTGGCACGCCATGGTCGCCGCAACATGATCCAAGCGTTCTCGCAACGACAGCGCCTGGTCGAACGCCGCGAGTTCATCGGCCAGGTCGCTGACCAGTCCCTTGGGATCGCTCTGTCCCAGCAGCGCGGGCGTGGAGCGGACCAGCATTGCGGTCGGGCCGAAGCGTTCAAGGTCCAGGCCGAACTCGGCCAGTTCCTCGGCACGCGCCTCCAGCCGATCGCAGGCGGCTTCGTCCAGCTCGACCACTTCGGGGATGAGCATCGCCTGCGACGCGACCCGCCCGCCGGTCAGCGCGGCGCGCATCCGCTCCAGCACCAGCCGTTCGTGCGCGGCGTGCTGGTCGACCAGGACCAGCCCGTCCTCGGCCTCCGCGACGATATAGGTCTTAGCGACTTGGCCGCGCGCGACCCCCATCGGATATTGCCGCACTTCCGGCGGCGGCGCGAAGGCGGTCTCGGCGCGGGCCAGTGGCGGGGGCGCGGAAAAGCCAGGTCGCGGCGCGAACAACGATTGGCGCTCCATCACCCGCGCCTCCGGGGCGGCATGGCTCCAGTCATCCGCCACGGGGGCCGTGGCCGCGGGTGCAACGACGCTCTCGCTCTGCCACATTGCCAGCGCCGAGTCGGGCGCGCGCTGGACGCTACGGTGCCCGGCTTCGTCCAGCGCGCGACGCAGACCGGACACGATCATGCCCCGGATCAGCGCGGGGTCGCGGAAGCGGACTTCGGTCTTGGCCGGGTGGACGTTCACATCGACTTCAGACGGCGGCATGTCGAGGAACAGCGCGACGACCGCATGGCGATCGCGTGGCAGCATCTCGGCATAAGCCCCTCGAATCGCGCCCATCAGCAGGCGGTCACGGACCGGTCGGCCGTTGACGAACAGATATTGATGGTCGGCGATTCCCCGGTTGAAGGTCGGCAACCCAGCGACCCCGCCCAGCGAAATCGTGTCGCGCACCCAGTCGATGGCGACAGAGTTTTCCGCCAGCGCCCGGTCGGTCAGTCCCGCGACTCGCCCCGGCCGTTCCTCCCCGCCCGGCACGGTCAGGACACGACGACCGTCATGCTCCAGTGTGAAGGCGATATCGGGCCGCGCCATCGCCAGTCGGCGGATCGTATCGAGACACGCGGCATATTCCGAGCGGGGCGACCGGAGGAACTTGCGCCGGGCGGGGACCCGCGCGAACAGGTCCTCGACCACGATCCGGGTCCCCGGCGGCACGGCGGCGGGGCCGTCGCGCAGCACCTCGCCATTGTCGACCACCCGGCTCCAGCCGTCGCGCCCCGCCGGGCGGCTCTCGATCGTGACCCGCGCGACGCTGGCGATGGACGGCAAGGCTTCCCCCCGAAATCCGAGGGTTGCGACCGATTCGATCGCTTCGTCCGGCAGCTTGGACGTACAATGCCGCTCCAGCGCCAGCGCCATGTCCTCGGCCGACATGCCGCATCCGTCGTCGGCCACCTCGATCCGGCCGATGCCGCCTTGCCCGATCGCCACCGCGATCCGGGTGGCGCCCGCATCGATGGAATTTTCGACCAATTCCTTCAACGCACTGGCGGGCCTTTCCACCACTTCACCGGCCGCGATACGATTGACGAGATGGGGAGGCAGACGCCGTATTGACATGCGGCAAACCCTAGCCCAAGCGACGGCATCCCGCGACCCCGCAAATGACGGTGCAGGTGCCTGTGACGGCTCTTGGCGGCGGTTCGGGATATGAGTCCACGCCCACCCGGTCCATAGACGGAACGAAAGCCTCGATGCCCCTCCCCCGCTTCCTGAAATTCATGTCGCAAGACATGGCGATCGACCTCGGCACCGCGAACACCGTGGTCTATGTCCGCGGACGCGGCATTGTGCTGAACGAGCCGTCCGTCGTCGCGGTCGAGACGATCAACGGCATAAAGCGCGTGAAGGCGGTCGGCGACGACGCCAAGCTGATGATGGGCAAAACGCCGGGCAATATCGAGGCGATCCGCCCGCTTCGCGACGGCGTGATCGCGGACATCGATGTCGCCGAACAGATGATCAAGCACTTCATCCTGAAGGTGCATGGTCCGCGCAAGTTCGCGCGCTGGCCCGAGATCGTGATCTGCGTACCGTCGGGTTCGACCAAGGTGGAACGCCGCGCGATCCGCGACGCCGCCTCGAACGCGGGCGCCAGCCAGGTCTTCCTGATCGAGGAGCCGATGGCCGCCGCGATCGGCGCCGACATGCCCGTGACCGAGCCGATCGGCTCGATGGTCGTCGACATCGGCGGCGGCACGACGGAAGTCGCCGTGCTGTCGCTGCGCGGTCTGGCCTACACCACGAGCGTGCGCGTCGGCGGCGACAAGATGGACGAGTCGATCGTCTCCTATGTCCGCCGCAACCATAACCTGCTGATCGGCGAAGCCACTGCCGAGCGGATCAAGCAGGAAGTCGGCATTGCGCGTCCGCCCGCGGACGGCATCGGCGTGACGATCCAGATCAAGGGCCGCGACCTCGTCAACGGGGTGCCCAAGGAAATCCAGATCAACCAGGGCCAGATCGCCGAGGCGCTGTCCGAGCCCGTCGCGACCATCGTCGAGGGCGTTCGCGTCGCACTTGAGAACACCGCGCCCGAACTGGCCGCCGATATCGTCGATCAGGGCATCGTCCTGACCGGCGGCGGCGCGCTGCTCGAGGGGCTGGACGAGGTGCTGCGCGACGAAACCGGCCTGCCGGTCACGGTGGCGGAAGACCCGCTGACCTGCGTCGCGCTGGGTACCGGCCGTGCGCTGGAAGATCCGATGTATCGCGGCGTCCTGCTGAACGGCTAACCTCCAGCATAAGGGGACCGGCGCATGGCGCCCGCCCGCGACCGTCGCACCGGTTTCTCGCGACGGCGGCAATATGGAGCTTTCCTGGCCTATGTGCTCGCGGTGGCGGGTGCGGTGGTGGGCGCGGTGCTGCTTGTCGCATCGACCTTCAACCCGCCCGCCTTCGGCGCCCTGCGCATGACCCTGGGCAGCGTGACCGCGCCGATCTCCGGCGCGTTCGTCGCGATCGGCGATGCGGTCAGCGGCGTGCCGGACACGATCGGCCACTATTTCTTCGTCCATTCCGAAAACGAGCGGCTGCGCGCCGAACTCGTGCAGTCGCGCAAGCTGCTGCTGACCGCGCGCACCATTTCCTATGACAATGTCCGCTTGCGCCGCCTGCTCGCCGTGCGCGACCGCACGCCCGATACGGTGGCGACCGCGCGGCTGGTCAGCTCGACCGGATCGAGCGGCCGTCGCTTCGCGCTGCTCAACGCGGGCCGCTGGCAGGGGGTGAGCACCGGCATGGCGGTGCGGGGACCCGAAGGGCTGATCGGGCGCGTGACCGAGGCGGGGCCTGCCGCCGCCCGTGTCCTGCTGCTGACCGATCCCGAAAGCATCGTGCCCGTTCGCCGGACGCGCGACGGCCTGCCCGCCATCGCGGTCGGGCGCGGTGACGGCACGCTGGAGGTCCGGTCGGTCACTACCAATGTGCGGCTGGCCAAGGGCGACCTGTTCGTCACCTCGGGCACGGGCGGGCTCTATGCCCCCAATATTCCCGTCGCGCGCATCCAGAGCGACGGCGGGGACGTGGCCACCGCGCGGCCATTCATCCACCCCGACACGCTGGATTTCGCGATCGTTCAGCGTGCCTTCATGCCGATGCCGCCACCTGCGCCGGCACCCCGGCCGTGACCCTCGACACCAGCAACCCCTTCGACCCCGGACTGCCCCCCGCACGCGCCCGCGCGCTGCCTTGGCTGACCGTGATGGCCGGATCGCTCTGCGCCATCGTGCCGGTGGTAGCGATCGTGCCGTTGCAGCCGCCGATGGGGCTGCTGATGCTGCTCGCCTGGCGGCTGGTGGCGCGCTTTGCGCTCCGGCTCTGGGCGGCGGCGCCGCTGGGGCTGTTCGACGATCTGTTGTCGGGCCAGCCGCTGGGCTCGGCGATGCTGCTCTGGTCGCTGACCTCGCTCGCCATCGACCTGTTCGAGCATCGGCTGGTGTTCCGCGACTTCTGGCAGGACTGGCTGATCGCCAGCGGGGCCATCGCCTTCTGCCTGATCGCCGGGCGCTTCCTGGCGGTGCCGGTGGGGGCGCAGGTCGACGTGCCGCTGGTCGTCCAGATCGCCATCACCATCCTGCTGTTCCCCTTGGCGACGCGGCTGGTCGCCTGGATCGATCGCAAACGCGGCCGGAATGAGGTAGGGGCGTAAGCATGGATCGCCCGGGGCGGATCATGACGGAGGCCGCGCAGGCCTATAGCTTTTCCAGGCGTGCCTTCGTGCTGGGCACGGCACAGGCAGGCGTCGGCCTGTTGCTGGCCGGGCGTATGGCGTGGCTGTCGATCGCGCAGAACGAGAAGTACAATCTTCTCTCGGAAAGCAACCGGGTCAACACGACGATGATCCCGCCGCGCCGCGGCTGGCTGATCGACCGGCACGGCATTCCGATCGCCAACAATCGCACCGACTTCCGTGTCGACATCATCCCCGACCGGCTGGCTGACGAGGACAAGGACCGCGTCCTGAACCTGCTGCGCCAGATCCTGAAGCTGGATGACGAGGCGATGGAGCGTATCCGCCTCGACCTCGACCGCGCCGCCGGATTCCAGCCGGTGCAGGTCGCCGAGCGGCTGGACTGGGAACGCTTCGCCGCGGTCAGCGTCCGCCTGCCCGAGCTGCCCGGCGTCCAGCCGACGCGTGGTTTCGCCCGCTTCTACCCCGCCGGACCTGCGGTTGCGCATCTGACCGGCTATGTCGGCACGCCGACCGCCGAACAGTTCAAGGCGACCCACGACCAGTTGCTCGTCACCCCCGGCTTCAAGCTGGGCAAGGACGGGCTGGAAAAGATGCTGGAGCCGTATTTGCGCGGCAAGCCCGGTGCCAAGCGGGTCGAAGTGACCGCGCGCGGCAAGGTGGTCGCCGAACTCGCCACCCGCCCCGACGTGCCGGGCAAGAATATCCGCCTGACCATCGATGCGGGGCTGCAGGAATATGCCGCCCGCCGCCTGGGCACCAATTCGGGATCGGCGGTGGTGCTCGACTGCCGCACCGGCGAGACGCTGGCGATGGTGTCGATGCCCGCTTATGACCCCAACAGCTTTTCGGACGGGATCAGCCATCTGGAATGGTCGATGCTGTCGGAAAACGACCATGTTCCCTTGATGAACAAGGTCACCCAGGGGCTCTATCCACCGGGCTCAACGGTCAAGCCGATGAACGGCCTCGCGCTGCTGGAAGCGGGGGTGGGCGAGAACGACCGTGTGCTGTGCACCGGCGCGATGCGGGTCGGCACCGGCATCTTCCACTGCCACAAAAGGGGCGGTCACGGCGCGCTGAACCTGAAGGGCGCGATCGAGCAGAGCTGCGACATCTATTTCTACGAGATGATCCGGCGCATGGGCTATGACCGGATCGCGCCGGTCGCGCGCATGGTCGGACTGGGCCAGAAATTCGACCTGCCGCTCAGCACGCAGCGTTACGGCACCGTGCCCGATCCGGCGTGGAAGCTGAAGAAATACAAGACGAAATGGACCGTCGCCGACGGCCTGAACGCCTCGATCGGCCAGGGCTATGTGCTGGCCAATCCGTTGCAGCTGGCGGTCATGGCGGCCCGCCTAGCGTCCGGGCGGCATCTGGAGCCGAGCCTGTTGTCGCATCAGGTGCATCTCGACGCCCCCGCCCTGCCCGTCGCCTCCGAACATCTGGCGATCGTGCGCGACGCGATGTTCGGCGTGGTCAACCAGGGCGGCACGGGCGGCGCGGCGCGGATGCTGGTCCCCGGCGTCAGCCTGGCGGCCAAGACCGGCACCGCGCAGGTGCGCCGGATTTCCATGGCGGAACGACGCAGCACCGGCGTGCTCAAGAACGGGCAGCTGCCCTTCAAGCTGCGCGATCACGCGCTGTTCGTCGGCTTCGCGCCCGCCGACAATCCGCGTTATGCGATTTCCGTCGTCCTCGAACATAACGGCCATACCGTGCGCAACCTCGACGCGCCGTTGATTGGGCGCGACATCATGACCTATCTGTTCGACCGCGACCGCGCGCTGGCCTCGCTGGCGCAGGACGAGCCGACCTGGGGCGGCGACATCGCGACGCGGATGAAGGCCGACGAAGCCGCCTACCGCGCGGCGCACTCGCCCAAGCCCGCCTCCGCCGCGACCAAAACCGATGCGGGCGCCGCGACCGATGCCCCCGCCGTATCGGCCGCCACCAACATGTCGGACGCGCAGGCCGAAGCCATGGCCACGCGCGAGGCCGATCCCAGCGACGAGCCGAGCGACCCCAATCGATGAGCGGCCCCCGCATCATTCCCGAACCCATTGCCCGGCTTCCTTGGCGCGTGATCCTGCTGGTGACCGCGATCGGCTGCTTCGGGCTGGTCGTCCTCTATTCCGCCGCCGGTGGCTCGCTGACCCCCTGGGCCAAGCCGCAGGGGGTGCGCTTCTTCGTGCTGCTCGCCGGATCGCTGGTCCTGTCGCGCCTGCCGCTCGACCTGTGGCGACGCATCGCCATGCCGGGGTATCTGATCCTGGTCGTCCTGCTGGTGCTGGTCGAACTGCTCGGAGCGGTGCGCGGGGGGAGCCAACGCTGGCTGGACGTCGGTTTCATCCGCCTGCAACCCTCCGAGCTGATGAAGCTGTTCATCGTGCTGGGCGCGGCGCGATTCTACGAATTGATGCCGCCGGGCGAGACGCGGCGCTTTTCCGGCATATGGCCGGTCGCCGCGATGATCGCGGTGCCCGCCGCACTCGTGATGAAGCAGCCCGATCTCGGCACCGCGCTGATGATCTGTGCGGGCGGCGCGACCGTCATGTTCCTGGCGGGTGTGCCCCTTCGCCTGTTTATCGGCGGCGCGATGGCGCTGGCGGTCGCGGCCCCGTTGGCGGTCAATTTCGTCCTGCACGATTACCAGCGCAACCGCGTGCTGATCTTCCTCGATCCCGAGAGCGATCCGCTGGGCACCGGCTACCATATCAGCCAGTCGAAGATCGCGATCGGATCGGGCGGCATCTGGGGCAAGGGCTTCCTCAACGGCACGCAGAGCCATCTGGACTATCTGCCGGAAGGCCACACCGATTTCGTCTTTGCGACCATGGCCGAGGAATGGGGGCTGGTCGGCGGGTGCTTCCTGATCCTGGCCTTCCTGCTCGTGATCCGCTGGGGCCTCAACGTGGCGCAGGCCGCGCCGACGCGCTTTGCCCGGCTGACCGCAGCGGGGCTGTCGACGACGATCTTCATCTACGTGATGGTCAACCTGATGATGGTGATGGGCCTCGCCCCGGTGGTCGGCATTCCCCTGCCGCTGGTCAGCTATGGCGGGTCGTCGCAGATGACGGTGCTGCTGTGCCTGGGCATATTGATGGCGATCGACCGGGAAAATCGCCGCTCCACCCGCTGGTGAGGAAAAATCGTCACGCCCGCGCAAAAAGCATTTGCAAAGCCGAAACAGCCTGCTAAAGGCGCGCCTCCCGATCGCAAGGCGGGCCGCTGGATGGCCTGACAAGCGTGACGATATGGACGCATAGCTCAGTTGGTAGAGCAGCTGACTCTTAATCAGCGGGTCCTTGGTTCGAGCCCAAGTGCGTCCACCAGTTTCTCCAACGGCCCTGCAGCGATGCGGGGCCGTTGTGCATTCGGGCCTCTCCGATCCGCCCGTGACCGTGCGCGGTTCGCGCTTTGCCTCATATCTGTCATGTCTGCGTGGCAGGGCCGGAGGCCTCAAACCATGGACCCGTCATGCGCCTGCTGATCGTCGAGGACGATCCCGTTATCGCCGATCAGATCACCCGCGGCTTGGGCTCGGCCGACCGGCAGTTGCACCTGGCACGGACCGGGGCCGAGGCGCTGCTCGCGCTGCAACAGGAACATTGGGATGCCATTGTGCTGGACCGGATGCTCCCCGACCTGAACGGCCTGTCGGTCATCGACCAGATAAGGCGTGATGGTCATGCGACGCCGATCCTGATGCTGAGCGCGCTGGGATCGGTGAAGGACCGTATCGAGGGGCTGGCGATCGGTGCAGACGATTATCTCGCCAAGCCTTTCGACATGGATGAACTCGCCGCCCGGATCGCCGCGATCAGCCGGCGCGGCACGGTGACGAGCGACAATCCCCGGCTCGAGGTCGGCGGCCTGCAACTCGATCCCAGCGGGCACCAGGCCCGGTTTCGCGACCGGGCCGTTGCGCTCAACCGGCGGCAATATTCGCTGCTCGCGCACCTGATGCGGCATGCCGACCGGCTCGTCACCCGCTCGATGCTGCTGGAGGGGGTATGGGGCTATGCCTTCGCCCCCACCGCCAATATCGTGGAAAGCAATCTCAGCCGGTTGCGCACGGCGTTGATGGGCATCGACTGCGACCCGATCGAGACGCAACGCGGCGCGGGCTATATCCTGCGGTCCGATCGATGCGTCTGACGATACGGCGCGGCCTGGGTCGGCTGCCCATCCAGGTCGGGCTGACCTTTACCGTGATGATGGCATTGGTCGGGGTGATCGGGTTCAGCGTGGCCGACACCTGGATCGCGCGCCGGGTTGACGCATCGCTGCACGCCCATGCGGCGAAATATCTGGGGCTGGGCCATGGCCAACCAGTGACCGATGCCATCGTCGCCGCGAAGATCGCCGACTGGCAGCAGCGCAAGGTGCTGAGCCAGCGGACCTATGTCCTGTTCGGCGCGGACGGCAGGCGGATCGCCGGGCGGCTGGACATCGCCCCGCCGCCGCTCGGTTATTCCAACGTCCGCTTCCACGCGGGCGGGCGGGCGACGCAGAAGGGGCGCGCGCTGGCGACGCGCCTGCCCAGCGGCAGCCTGCTCGTGATCGTCCAGCATAGCGAGGCGGGCGAATCGCTTCACGAACTCCTGCCCTGGGTCGTGGTCGCGCTGTCGCTGACGGCGGCGGTGACGGGGGTCGCGGTGACCCTGGTGTTCGCGCGGTTGATCGCGGTCCGGCTCGCCGCGACGCAGGAAACGGCGGACGCGATCGCGGGTGGCGACCTCAGCCGCCGCGTGCCGACGCAAGGGCTGGACGGCGTGTTCGCGGGACAGGCCGACAGCCTGAACCGGATGCTCGACCGCATGGACGATCTGGTCCGCACCCAGCGACTGTTCGCCAGCAATCTGGCGCATGACCTGCGCACCCCCCTCACCCGGCTGCGTGGCATCCTGCGCGGTGGGACGGACGATCCGACCGTGCTGGAGCGGGCGGAGCGCGAATGCGTCGCGATCATCCGCATCTTCGACGCGCTTCTAAGGCTGGCGGAGATCGAGGGCGGACGGCATCCGGTGGCACTCGCCCCACTCGATCTCGGCGCGCTGATCGAGGATGTCGCGGAGACGATGGAGCCGGTGCTGGCCGATCATGGCGGCACCCTGACGCTCGACGCCGGGGCGCGACCGATGGTGGCGGGCGATGCCGATCTGCTGGGGCAGATGCTGGTCAACCTGCTCGACAATGTGGTGACGCATACCCCGCCCGGCACCGCCGCGCGCCTGGCGCTGGCGTCGGACCGGGGGTTTGCGCGCATCACCGTGTCGGACAACGGCCCCGGCCTGGCCGAGCCCGACCGCGCCCGCGTGGTCCAGGCGTTCGAGCGCGCGGCACAGGCGGAAACGCGGGGCAGCGGCCTGGGGCTGGCGATCGTCCAGGCGATCGTCCGCTTCCATGGCGGCACGCTGGGGCTGGACGACGCCCGGCCGGGCCTTGCCGTCCAGATCGCGCTGCCGCTTAGGCCGCCCGGCGCCTGCGACGATTCCGCCGCCGGTTGAGCCACATCGTCAGATACATCCAGAAGCCCGAGCCCGCAAAGAACAGCAACGCGACACCGCCGCCGATGTTCAGCGCGATGCCGACCGGCCCCAGTGTCTCGCCCGAATGGATATGCTTGAACCAGCGATTCCAGCTTTTCATCCTGCTGGTCGGCGCAGGTTTGGCCGCCATAGCCACGCTCGGCGCCGGGCTGTCGAGCAGGTCGGTCGCCTGCGTCGCCAGTCCGGTCGCGGCGAGCAGCAACAGGAGGAGCGCGAACCAAGGGGCGAGCATATGGTGCCAACGGCGCATCGGACGAATATCCATGATCGGTGAAGCGTGGGCCGCCCTGACACCCGCAATGTGACAGTGCGGCGATGATTGCATTCTAAGTTTGCAATGTTGGCCAGCTTTGGCGGCGAACGCGATCCATTGTCACGGATCGGTCACGGACCAGACCTAGCGCGCCGCTCGACACGGTCGTGCCCCGACGGGAAGGGGCCGCCGACCAGTGGGGGGAACCAAGATGTCGATCCGAAATAGGATGCCGATCGCGATCGCGCTCGGCCTATGGGCGAGTGCTGCCCTGGCCAAGCATGACGGTCGCCCGGTGGCCGAACTGCTCGATCCCGCCGCCTTTGCGCCCGAGCGGATCGTCGCACCGCCGCCCGCCCCGGGCTCGGACGTGGCGAAGCAGGAACTGGCCTATCTGCGCGCGCTGCATCGGGCCGCGCCAGCCGAGCGCATCGCGCGCGCCGATGCCGATGGGCATGACAAGGGCCCCCATGCCTTCAACGCGGTGACGGGCCGCGACCTGACCGCCCTACCCGCCACCGCCGCGCTGCTCGCGCGGGTCGATGCCGAGACGGACGCGGTCGTCGATCGCGCCAAGGATCATTTCCGCCGCATCCGACCCTATCGCACCGATCCCACCCTGCCCCATTGCGGCAAGGGTAAGGGTGTCGACGATAGCTATCCCAGCGGCCACTCGGCGTTCGCCTGGTCAACCGGCTGGACGCTGGCGCAGCTGATGCCCGATCGCGCCGCCGCCATTCTCGGCCGGGCGCGCGACTATGCCGAGGGGCGGCAGATCTGCGCCGTCCACTATCCCTCCGACGTAGAGGCCGGGCACGCGCTGGGCCAGTTGATCGCCGACCACCTGCTCCACGATCCGCGTCTCGCCGATCAGGTCGCCGCCGCCCGCGCCGAACTCGCCCGCCGCTGAGCCCCATATTTTTCCTTCGAGGACCCGATGATGACCAAGCTTGCGTTCCGCGCGGCCCTGCTGGCCGCCACCTCACTCGCCCTGCCCACGCTGGCCCATGCCGATCCGGTGGGCGTCGCCGCAAACGATCCCACCAACGACCCGGCCACCCAGTCGACCACCGCCAACCAGGCGGGCCAGGCCAATGACAAGCAGGCGCTGACCACCTCCGACGTCATCGTCACTGGATCGCGCACCGCCGAGGCCGCGCCGCTCACCGCCTCGCTTACCACCACGCAGCCGCAATCGGCCGTCAGCCGCGACTATATCGAGAATATGGCCGCCACCGCCGATGTGAACGAACTGATCGCGCTGACCCCCGGCGTGTCGATCTCGGGCGCAGGCAACGGCTATGGCTTGTCGGAAACCAAGGCGACGATCCGGGGCTTCCAGGACGGCGAGTATAACGTCACCTACGACTCGATCCCCTTTGCCGACACCAACAACCCGACGCACCATTCGACGGCCTTCTTCCCGTCGAACACGATCGAGACGATCGTCGTCGATCGCGGCCCCGGCAATGCGAGCCAGCTTGGCCAAGCCAGCTATGGCGGCAACATCAACATGTATTCCCGCGCCGCGACCCCGGACTCGGAAGTGCGCGGCGAGGCGATCGTCGGCAACTGGAACACCTTTATCGGCCGTGCCCTGTTCCAGAGCGGCACGCTGGACAAGCTGGGCGGTGCGCGCGTCGTGCTGACCGGCCAGTACCTAACCTCGGATGGCGCGCTCAGCTATTCGCCGGTCGGCTCGAAGAACCTGTTCGGCAAGGCGGTGGTGCCGATCGGCAGCGCCGACACGCTGACCGTGATGAGCAGCTGGAACCGCAATTTCTATTACCAGTCGGACGTGCTGAAGGGCGCGACCTGCGGCAGCGCGGCGACCGATGCCTATAACGCCGCCAATCCCAAGGCGATCACGACCACCGCGCTGGGGGCCGATGGCCAGCCGCTGGGCCAGCTGACCGGACAGGGTTGCTCGGCCACCTCGCAGATTGGCCAATATGGGCTGAACTACGGCCTGGGCAACGATCCGACCCAGCATGACTATTGGCGGTACAATCGCACCGACAAGACGACCGACTTCTCGTATCTACGGCTGCAGAGCGACCTGGGCGGCGGGCTGACGCTCGACAACCGCGCGTACATGTACGGCTATACCAACAACACGCTGTCCGGGAATGGCAGTTCGTCCTTTGGCGTGCCCAAGGGCGGGACCCTGCCGGTGTTCCAGGTCAAGTCGACCGGCGTCGTCACCGGCTTCACCGGCGCGGGAACCGCCGCCTCGCCCTATACGGCCGTGACCAGCGCGACGGACGTGCTGGGCTATGACAAGCTCAACAAATATCGCGTCTTCGGCTATATCGGCCAGGCGGATTACGACTTCGGGTTCGGCAAGCTGCGGCTCGGCGGCTGGTATGAATATGCCGTCACCGACCGCCACAATTTCGATCTCGACCGCACGACAAACCAGCCGAGCTACAACGAAAAGTTCAGCAGCGGCACGGCGGCGACCAGCACGCTGCCGCCGATTTCGCAGGCGAACATCAATTTCGCGCAGCATTCGACTTGGCACCAGTATCAGCTGTTCGGCGAGGTCGAACTCCGCCCGGTCGACGGCGTGTCGATCACGCCGGGCGTCAAATACGTCCATTTCACGCGCGGCGTGGATGCGGTCCTGCAACAGAAGACCCGCACGCCGCTCGACCTCAGCGCGACCTGGACCAAGACGCTGCCGTTCCTGACCGCCAATTGGCTGGTGACGAACAGCTGGTCCTTCTATGGCCAGTACGCGCAGGGCATGTACGTGCCCGACCTGTCGAGCTTCTATTCCGCTTCGGGCCAGCTCGTCACCGCGCTCGATCAGCTGAAGCCGCAGACGACGACCAACTATCAGATCGGCACCGTCTGGCACGGGCATAGCGTCTCGCTGGACGTCGACGGCTATATCATCAATGTCGACAACAAGATCGGCACCTGCACCACGACAGGCTGCGACCAGACGCTGCTCGTGAACCAGGGCCAGGTCCGCTACAAGGGCGTCGAGGGGCAGCTGAGCGTCATGCCGATCCGGGGGCTGACCCTGTTCGGCAATGCCAGCTACAATCAGGCGCGCAGCATGCAGACCGATGCGCAGATCGGCAAGGCGCCGTTCAGCACGGCGGCGGCGGGCTTCATCTTTCGCCGGGACGGCTTTCGCGTCTCGTTCGACCAGAAATATACCGGGCCGCAATATGCCAATGATTACAATGGCAGCCCCGGCTTCCGCCTGTACCGTATCCGCCCCTACAGCATCGGTCAGTTCGCGATCAGCCAACAGGTCGAGGGCGGCCTGAAACTGGGTGTGACGGTCAACAACGTCTTCAACAGCCGCGCGGTGACTCAGATCGCGACCAGCAGCACGGGCGCACCGACCACGACGATCAACGGCACGAAATACCAGTCCGGCTATGGCCAGCTGGACCAGTTCAACTTCCTGCCGCCGCGCTCCTTCCTACTGACGGCGGGTATTTCCTTCCGCTGACGGGAGACGAGGAAGGCCGAAAGGTTGACAGATTTGAGGAAAACTCTATGGAAAGCGCTTCGGTGCGCTTGGGATGGGGCCGCTAGATAGCGGTTCTGCGTGATGTCTCCGGTGCGTTCACCAGTTTCTCCAACGGCCCCGCAGCGATGCGGGGCCGTTGTGCATTGGGCCTGTACGGCCCTCCCAATGGGATGAAGGATTGATGGCAGGATATAAGGTTCCCGGTTTCGCCGATCGTGCATCGGCCTCACGCGACGCCAAGGCCGCCGCATTGGAAAAACTGCGCAACAAGGCCGCGCCCGACCCGGCGGTCGTCGCCGCCCGCGCCGCCGCGCGCGAAGCGAAGGAAGCCGCCGAAGCCGAGCGTCGTGCCGCCCATAAGGCCGCGATCGAGCAGGAAAAGGCCGCCCGTGAGGAAGCCCGCGCCAAGGCACAGGCCGAGGCGGAAGCCGCCGCCGAGGCAGCGGCCGCCGCTGCGCGCCCGCCGGTGGTCCCCACCGCCGCCGAGTTGAAAGCCGCGCGCGACGCCCGCTACGCTGCTCGCAAGGCGCGCCAGGGCAAATGACCCCGCGCGAGCTGCTAGGCATCGCCGAGGTGCCCGGCGGCGAGCCCCTGCGGCTGTTCCGCCGGGGCAAGGACTTCATGATCGTGCTCGACCGCAACGAGCTGATGAGCACGCGGATGAGCGGCTCGGAAGTGGCGCTGGGCACGATGACCTGCGACCGGCTGGGCGGGCGCAGCGCGCCGCATCTGCTGATCGGCGGCTACGGCATGGGCTTTACCTTGCGCGCGGTGCTGGCTCGCCTGGGCCGCGATGCGCGGGTGACGGTGGCCGAGCTGGTCCCCGGCATCATCGAATGGGCGCGCGGCCCGATGGCCGAGGTGACCGCCGGGTGCCTGGACGATCCGCGCGTGACGCTGGCGATGGGCGATGTCGGCAACGCCATCTATGCGGGGCGCGGGACCTATGATGCCATCCTGCTCGATGTCGACAATGGCCCGGACGGACTGACTCGTCCGGCCAATGACGGGCTTTATTCCAATCGAGGCCTGGACGAGGCACGGGTCGCGCTGCGCCCCGGCGGGGTGCTGGCGATCTGGTCGGCGGCGCCTGACCCGGTCTTCACCCGCCGCCTTTCGCGCGCGGGCTTCCTGGTCGACGAAGTGAAGGTCCGCGCCCGCGAGAACGGCAAGGGCGCGACCCACACCATCTGGTTCGCCACGCCGCGGTGACACGCAATTCCTCCCCTGTAAGGGGAGGTGGCAGGGCGAAGCCCTGACGGAGGGGTGTCCCCCTATCGAGAGCGCGACACCCCTCCACCATGCTGCGCATGGTCCCCCTCCCCTTACAGGGGAGGAATATCCTCGCGCTTGGCCCCATCCAACTCCTTGCGAAGCCGCGTTTGCTCCAACGCATCGCGCTGCTTCTCGGCCTTGGTCCGTCCGAACCGCGCCCGGTTCTCCGCCGCCTGCTGCTCGGCGGCCTTGCGAGCCAGGCCTTTGCGCGCCTGGCGGAAGTTGACGACCTCCCCCATCAGCGCCGTCGCAGCCGCCGGAACAGCCCCTTGCGGCGGCTGAACGCCTCGAACATTTCGTCCGGCCCTTCCGGGTCGAGCACTTCATTGTCGGCCAGCCACTCCTCGACGCTCGACAGGTCCGGCACCTCATAGGGGCGAAGGCTGCGCCCTTCCCCGCCGCGCAGCACCTCGACGGCCGCGATCAGCGAGCCGGTCCGCGCGACGGTGGCGGTCACGGTTGCCGGCGGCACGCCCAGATGCTCGGCGAGCAGATCGTCGCGGATCGCCGCGATCCGCTGTCCGGTCTCACTTCCCGGCTCGACCGCGATGGCGAGATCGCATTCGGTGTCCAATCGCATTGAGCGGTTGTTGAGATTGGAGGAGCCCAGGCGGAACACCCGGTCGTCGGCGATCAGGATCTTGGCATGGCAATAGATCGCCTCGCCCCCCGCCGTGAAGGGATGATAGAGGCGCAACCGTCCATGTCGGTCCCGCCGCCGCAACGCCTCGACGAGCCTTGCGCGCGCCGTGTCCATCGCGATCGGCTCCAGCCAGCCTTGCGCAGTCAGCGGGTTGATGATGACGAACTCGGGACCATCCTCTTCGTCCAGCCGCCGGGCGATCGCCTCGGCCACGCGGCGCGAGGCGAAATACTGGCTCTCGATATAAACGTATCGCTCGGCCCGCGCGATCTGGGCGAGGAACAGCGCCTCATTCTCGTGCACCGGGGCCTGATCGTCCATCTCGGGCATGGTGCGGGCGATAGCGACCGGCTGGTCGATGAAGTCGGGCTCCAGCCCCTCGGGCCAGCAGCTGGCGCCCGGCACGGCGGGCCCCATCACTTTGCCCCCCGCCGCATGCCAGCGCTCACGGAACAGCTCGCCCAGCGCATGGGTGACGGGTCCCTCCACCGCGCTGATCGCGTCGTGCCAGGGCTTGTAAGGCTGGCCGCCGGGGCGCGTGCGGCCAGGATCGTCGTCGCGATGCTCGCGCGTGTCCCAACGCTCGCTGGTCATGTCGATGCCGCCGCAAAAGGCGAGCTGGTCGTCGATGATGACGATCTTCTGGTGGTGCGACGCGGCGATGGGGTGATGACCGTCCAGCTTGGTATGGATGCGGTCATGCGCCATCCACTTCAGCACGGTGAAGAAGGTCCGCCCCCGGAACAGCGACTTGATCGCCCCGGTATCCCAGCGGAGCAGGAATATCTCAAGCTCGGGCTGGCGCTGGACCAGCGAATAGATGAAGTCGCCGACCGTCTCGCCCGGCGCCTCGTCATGGTCGAGGACGATGCGCGCGTCGAAGTCCCAGCCGATCAGCAGGATTTGGCGCCGGGCGTTGAGCATTGCCCGCCGGGCCATGCGGAAATATTTCTCGGCATCGATGATGACCGCCATCCGGTCGGCCTGCTCGATCCGCCAGCATTCCTGTCCGACCTTCAACGACGATCTCCCCATGTCCGCGCGCGTCATGCCCCGGCGATCCCGCGCTGGCAAATGGCGAAACGGGGGCCGGTGCGTAAACGTTGCGACCGTCCAAACACAGATGGCGTTCAGAAGATGCGATAGCGGACGGGTCGGATCGACAGGGACTGGCCCGGCGTCGCTTCGGTCGAGACGGGCAGGTCAAACGTCAGCGGCTCGGGCACACCGGCGAGCTCGGCAGTGATCCGGCGGGAACGGCCGATCGGGCGGCTGGCCAGCACCAGGATCGACAGCGCATCCGCGGCGTCGGGTTCGGCCAGTTCGACGTCGTGCGGGCGGATATGGATTTCACCCTCACCCTGCCCTCGCGCCTCGTCGGCGACGGTGGCGAGCTGCGCGCCGATCACTGCTGCACCGGCTTGGCGGGTGACGGGCAGCCGGTTGGTCTCACCGATGAACGAGGAGACGAAAGCGGTGGCGGGCGCGCCCTGCACCTCGGCGGGCGTTCCCACCTGCTCGATCACGCCGCCGCGCATCACGACGATGCGGTCGGCGATCTCCAGCGCCTCTTCCTGGTCGTGCGTGACGAAGATCGAGGTCAGGCCCGTGTCGTCATGAATCCGCCGCAGCCAGCCGCGCAGATCCTTGCGCACTTGGGCGTCGAGCGCGCCGAACGGCTCATCGAGCAGCAGCAGGCGCGGCTCGATGGCCAGGGCGCGGGCGAGCGCGACGCGCTGGCGCTGGCCACCCGACAGCTGCGCGGGGTAGCGGTCGCCCAGTTGCGGCAGCTGGATCAGTTCCAGCAGCTCGGCGACCTTGGCCGCAATCACCGCCTTGGCTGGCCGGTCGCGCCGCTTGCGGACCGTCAGGCCGAAGGCGATGTTCTGGGCCACCGTCATATGGCGGAACAGCGCATAATTCTGGAAGACGAAGCCGATTTGGCGCTCGGCCGCGGGCGTGCCGGTCATGTCCTGCCCATCGAACAGGACATGACCCTCATCGGCGAAGTCCAGCCCGGCGATGGTCCGCAACAGCGTCGTCTTGCCCGAACCCGAGGGGCCGAGTAGCGCCAGGAACTCACCCGGTTTCGTCTCCAGCGTCACGCGGTCCAACGCGGTGAAGCCCCCGAACCGACGGGAAATATTCTCGACAACGATGCTCAATGCGCGGCTCCCGCCCGGTGGATGCCGAAACGCCATTCCAGCACGGTCTTCACTCCCAAGGTCACCAGCGCGAGCGAGGCGAGCAGAGACGCCACCGCGAACGCGCCGACAAAGTCATATTCATTGTACAGGATCTCGACATGCAGCGGCATGGTGTTGGTCAGCCCTCGGATATGCCCCGACACCACCGACACCGCGCCGAACTCGCCCATCGCGCGGGCATTGCAGAGCAGAACGCCATAAAGCAGCCCCCAGCGGATATTGGGCAGCGTGACATGCCAGAAGGTCTGCCACCCGTTTGCGCCCAGCGACCGTGCCGCCTCCTCGTCGTCGCGCCCCTGTTCGGCCATGAGCGGGATCAGCTCCCGCGCAACGAAGGGAAAGGTCACGAAGACGGTCGCCAGCACGATGCCCGGCACCGCGAAGATGATCCGCACGCCATGCGCCGTCAGCCATGGCCCCAGCCAGCCCTGCGCCCCGAAGAGCAGTACGAAGATCAGGCCCGATACCACCGGCGACACCGAGAAAGGAAGATCAATCAAGGAGATAAGAAGGCTTTTTCCGCGAAAGTCGAACTTGGCGATGGCCCAGGACGCCGCGACGCCGAACACGGCATTGACGGGCACGGCAATGGCCGCGACCAGCAGGGTCAGGCGGATCGCCGCCAGTGCATCCGGGTCGACCAGCGCGTCGACAAAGACCTGCCATCCCTTGGCAAGGCCACCTGCAAACACCATGACAAGTGGTAGAAAAAGAAACAGCGCCAGGAGCACGAAGCCCAAACCGATCAAGGCCCGGCGTGCCCAGGGGCTTTCGACGGTGGTGGGGTTGGTGCCGCTCATCGCGTCCCCCGCTTGGCGCGCCACGCCTGGAGCAGATTGACCACCAACAGCATCGCGAAGGACAGAACCAGCATCACGCAAGCGATGGCCGTCGCGCCGTCATAATCGAACTGTTCCAACTGTGTGATGATCAGCAGCGGCGCGATTTCGGAATGAAAGGGCTTGTTGCCCGCGATGAAGATAATCGACCCATATTCACCCACGCCGCGCGCAAAGGCGAGCGCGAAGCCGGTCAGCAGTGCGGGTGTGATCGCGGGCAGGATGATCCGGGCGAAGGTCTGAAGACGCGACGCCCCCAAGGTCGCGGCGGCCTCCTCTACGTCACGGCCCAGATCGGCCAGAACCGGCTGAACCGAGCGAACAATGAATGGCAAGCCAATGAAAACAAGGGCAATCGCGACACCAAACGGCGTATAGGCCACCTTGACGCCCAATGGTGCGAGCAGCGACCCGACCCAGCCATTGTCCGAGTACAGCGCCACCAGCGCGATACCCGCCACCGCCGTGGGTAGCGCGAATGGCAGATCCACCGCCGCGTCGATCAGCTTCTTGCCGGGAAAATCATAGCGCACGAGAATCCAGGCGATCAGCAACCCGAACATCGCATTGACCGCCGCCGCCGCCAGCGCCGCGCCGAAGCTGAGGCGATAGGCGGCGAGCGCCCGAGGCGAAAGCCCGGCCGCGGCAAAGCCTTCCCACCCCATGCCCGCCGCACGGATGACCAGCGCGGACAGGGGCAGCAGGACGATCAGGCCGAGCCAGAACAGGGTCATCCCCATGGTCAGGCCAAAACCGGGCAGCGCCGAGCGGCGCTTCGTTCCGAACACCGCGATCAGCGCCGCGTGCCGCCGGCATAGATGGCGTCGAACACCCCGCCATCGGCGAAGAACCGCTTCTGCGCCGCGCCCCAGCCGCCGAAATCCTTGATCGTCACCATATCGACCTTGGGAAAGGTCGCTGCATATTTGGCGAGCACCGCCTGGTCGCGCGGACGGTAGAAGTTACGCGCAGCGATTTCCTGCCCTTCCGGCGTGTAGAGGAATTTCAGATACTCGGTCGCGGCCTGTTCGGTGCCATGCGCCTTGGCATTGGCGTCGACCACCGCGACCGGCGGCTCGGCCAGGATCGAGATGGAAGGCACCACGATGTCGAACTTGCCCGCACCCAGTTCCTTTTCGGACAGCAAGGCCTCATTCTCCCAAGCGATCAGCACGTCGCCCAGCACCCGCTCGACAAAGGTCGTGGTCGCCCCGCGCGCGCCCGAGTCCAGCACCGGCACATGGGCGTAGAGGCTGGCGACATATTGCTGCGCCGCCGCGTCCGATCCGCCCGCCTTCTTGCCATAGGCCCAGGCCGCCAGGAAATTCCACCGCGCGCCGCCGCTCGTCTTGGGGCTGGGCGTGATGACCTGCACACCCGGCTTCACCAGATCGGCCCAGTCGCGAATGCCCTTGGGATTGCCCTTGCGCACCAGGAACACGATGGTCGAGGTGTATGGCGAGCTATTGTCGGGCAGACGGCTCTGCCAATTGGCGGGCAGCAGCTTGGCGCGCTCGGCAATGGCGTCGATGTCATAGGCCAGCGCCAGCGTCACCACATCGGCGGACAGCCCGTCGATCACCGATCGCGACTGTTTGCCCGATCCGCCATGGCTCATGCGGAACGAGACGGTCTTGCCGGTCTTGGCCTGATAGTCCTTGGCGAAGGCGGCGTTGACGTCCTTGTACAGCTCGCGCGTCGGATCATAGCTGACGTTCAGCAGCTCGACCGTGCCCTTGCCGTTGCCTCCGCCTGAGCAGCCGGACAGGCCAATCGTACCGATCATCAAGGCGGCCATCATGGCCGGAAATGGTGCTCGCATCTGGACCCGTCCCTTTCGTTTCGCCGCACACCCTATCTCGATCCCCCCGATAGGAAATGCCGGAAAGCTTGGGACGCACAAAGCCCTGCTTTTGCTCCCCCGATCCCGACAGACGCCCTGTTTGGCACGACCAACTCTTGTAACGGCACGGATGAGGGACGATCTTCCGCCCGCATCAATCGCTTACCATTGTGAAAGGACGCGCATGACCGCCCCTAATTTCGACGTGAAAACCGGCCTGTATATCGGCGGCGAATGGCTGGGTGCGGAAGGGCGCGAGACCCAAGCGGTGCTGAACCCCGCCACCGGCCAAGCGCTCGGCGATCTGCCGCTGGCCACCACCGCCGATATGGACCGCGCATTGGAGGCCGCCGCGCGCGGCTTCGAGCAGTGGCGCAAGACCGCGCCGCAGGAGCGCGCCGCCGTGCTGCTTCGCACCGCTGCGCTGGTGCGCGAGCGCGCCGAAGAACTCGCCACCCTCGCCACGCTGGAGGAAGGCAAGCCGATCGTCGAGGCGCGTGGCGAGGTCGCCGCGACCGCCGCGCTGCTGGAATTCCATGCGGGCGAGGCGGTCCGCATCTATGGCCGCGTGCTGCCGCGTCCGACCGGCACGCGCTCGCTGGTGCTGCACCAGCCGGTCGGCCCAGTCGCGGCCTTCTGTGCCTGGAACTTCCCGGTCATGAACCCGGTGCGTAAGATCTCGCCCGCCATCGCGGCGGGGTGCTCGGTCATCCTGAAGCCCAGCGAGGAAACTCCCGCCAGCGCCATCGCGATCATGCGCTGCTTCCAGGATGCGGGCCTGCCGGGCGACGTCGCCCAGTTGGTCTTCGGTGTGCCCGATGCGGTGTCGCGCCACCTGCTCGCCTCGCCGGTGACCCGCAAGCTCAGCTTCACCGGATCGGTGCCGGTCGGCAAGCATCTGCTCAAGCTCGCCGCCGACACGGTGATGAAGTCGACTATGGAACTGGGCGGGCACGGCCCCGTGCTGGTGTTCGACGATTGCGATCTCGACAAGACGCTCGATACGCTCGTCACCCACAAGTTCCGCAATGCGGGCCAGGTGTGCGTCGCCCCCACCCGCTTCCATGTGCAGGAAGGCATCTATGAGCGCTTCGCCAAGGGCTTTGCCGAGCGCGCCGCCGCGCTGAAGATCGGTGACGGTCTGTCCAATGACACGCAGATGGGCCCGATGGCCAATCCGCGCCGCCCCGAGGCTATCGGTGCGATGATCGAGGACGCGGTGAAGAACGGCGCGCGCAAGCTGACCGGCGGCGAAGCCCAAGGCGGTGACGGCTTCTTCTTCACGCCCACCGTGCTCGCCGATGTGTCGCTTGATGCCAAGGCGATGAACGAAGAGCCGTTCGGCCCGATCGCGCTGATCCGTCCCTTTGCCACCACCGAGGACGCCATCGCGGAAGCCAACCGCCTGCCCTTCGGTCTGGGTGCCTATTGCTTCACCGAGAATGGCCGCCGCCAGAACCAGCTGGGCGACGAGATCGAGGCGGGCATGATCGCGATCAACACCGTGCGCCTCAGCTGGGGCGACGCGCCGTTCGGCGGGGTCAAGGAAAGCGGCTATGGCTCGGAAGATGGCCCCGAAGGCATCGCCAACCATATGATCACCAAGGCGGTTCACATCGCCTGATGCCCCGAAGGCCCGGCGATTCCGATCGCCGGGCCTTAGTCCTGGCCGCGCGCCCGATAGGCCGCCCGCGCCGCCTCGACTTCCGGCTGATGCCGGTCTGCCCAGCGGATCAGCCCGCGCATCGGCTCCAGAAACGAGCGCCCCAGATCGGTCAGCCGATATTCGACGCGCGGCGGCACCTCGGCATAGACGGTCCGCGCGACAAAGCCGTCCTCCTCCAGCCGGCGGAGCGTGCGCGACAGCATCTGCTTGGACACGTCGCCGATCCGCCGCAGCAACAAGTTGAACCGCAACGTCTCCGGCTCCAGCGCGGCGAGGACTAGCAGGCTCCACTGGTCGCCGATCCGGTCCAGCACCTCGCGGATCGGGCACCCGCCCTCCCCGGTCAGCGTCATGGTCACATTCGCGTGACCTGGTCCTTTCAAAAGGACGTCTTGTGGGGCGGCGCGGCTCTGCATAGCTCCACGGTCTACAAAGTGGACCATCGGAAGGAAAGACCATGAAGATTGCGCTGATCGGAGCCTCGGGCAATGCAGGCTCGCGCATCCTGAAGGAATTGTCGGACCGCGGCCATGCGGTGACCGCCATCGCGCGCCACCCCGATCGGATCGCCGCCCTGCCCGGCGTCACCCCTGTCGCGGGCGACCTGGGCGACACCGCCGCGCTGGCCGAAACACTGCACGGGCATGATGCGGTCGTCAGTTCGGTGCACTTCCTCGTCACAGACGCAAAGGGGCTGATCGGCACGGTGCGCGCCTCGGGCGTGAAACGCTATCTGGTCGTCGGCGGCGCGGGCAGCCTGGAGGTCGCGCCCGGCCAGCGGCTGATCGACCAGCCCGGCTTCCCGGAAGAGTATCGGGCCGAGGCAAGCGCGGGCGCCGACTTCCTCTCCCTGCTGCGGAGCGTCGAGGATCTGGACTGGACTTATCTCTCGCCCTCCGCCGCGTTCATCCCCGGCGAGCGGACCGGCCGGTTTCGGCTGGGCACCGACCAGTTAATCGCGACCGAAAACGGCAGCAGCATCTCGTTCGAGGATTACGCCATCGCACTCGCCGACGAGATCGAACAGCCGCGCCATATCCGCCAGCGCTTCACCGTCGGCTATTAAGGCCGCTCGCGGCCGGGATCGCCTTCATGATCCCGGCCGCAAGAAAAATGTCAAAAACCCTCTTGGCAGGTCAGACATGCCCGGCTAATAGCGCCCCACCAGATGGGGACCTCGCTTCCCCGCCATGCCGCAGACCGGCATCGGACGCATAGCTCAGTTGGTAGAGCAGCTGACTCTTAATCAGCGGGTCCTTGGTTCGAGCCCAAGTGCGTCCACCACCTCTCAATCAGCAATAAGCCACGCGCAATTCAAGTAGTGGCGCAGTGCTTCCGCTTAATTGCCGCCTGATGACAGGCTCGCCCCATCGCGTCATTGTGGCGCGATGAAAATCTCACGCCCGAAAACGATGGTCGCCGCCATAGGCTTGGCCGCGCTGATCGTCTTGATCGGCATCGCAGGGTGGCATGCGATGGAGCGGCGGCATGTGTCGACCATGCTGAACATCGCGACCTTGCCTGCCTCGGTCACGGACATTGCGTGCACCAGTTTCGGCTTCTCCGACGTGCTCGAACGATGCGCGTTTCGCGCGTCCAGTGCCGATATCGGCGCGCTTCTGCGGGGATACCGCTTCACTGCGGCTCGCTCCTGCGCCTCTGCGAAACCGGATGCCGGAGGACCCTGCCTCGAACCTCCGGGACGTCAGACGAGTCACAATTATTGCTGCGGCCCCGCAATCGGCCCGGACTTTCCCGTTGCCCACATTTTTGTCGCCCAGCCCAGGGAGTTCGACCATGGCGGCACGGTGACGGTCCTGACCGACAAAAGCGCACACGCGTGATGGTCGACCTCTATATCGAGTGACGCCCGCCCGTGCTGCCGGGCAGGGCCGCAGCGGGCGACACAGTCGGCTCAGATCACCGCGCCCCCTGCCCTGACGGCGGCACCGGCGGGGTCGCGGACTTCGCATCGCTCACCGCCTCGTCATACCAGCGCGACAAATCCGCCTTCATGCTCCGCAGCGCATCGGGGTTCAGGTAGGTCATGTGCCCCGCCGGATAATAGGTGAACCGCAAATTGGCCTGTTGTGCGGGCTCCAGCATCATGTGGCCCAGGTCGTTCTCGGTGCCGAAGAACGGCGTGGCCATGTCATAATAGCCGTTCATCGACAGCACCTTCAGATACGGGTTCGCCCGCATCGCCGCGGCCAGGTCGATCGCGGTGTTGGGATTGTTCTGCGACCCGTCGGGCGACTTGTGCTTCCAGTTCCAGGTCCAGCCCGCCGCGTCCCGGGCCGACAGGCGGTAGGGAAGCTCGGTCTTATAACCGAGCGTCGATTGCAGATAATCCTGAAAGGATGCGATATAAGCGCCTGAAATCGCGTCCGAAGAGGCATCCGTCTCCGGCGCCTCGCCCGCCGCGTCGGTGTCGATGCCGAGATACCGTGAGTCGAACCGCCCGACCGTGCGCGCCGATCCGCGCAGCAACTCCTTCTGAAAGCGCGGCAGGTCGATGCGCAGATTGGCGCGCTTGATATAGTCGGGCGAGATGCCGATCAGGCGGCTCATCTGCTCGGCGATCTGGTCGCGTTCCTGCGCCGAGATAGTCTGCCCCTTGGCCAGTGCCGACATATAGGGCCCGACCGCAAAGGCCCGCGCCTGCGCCACCACGGTCGCGACATCGGCGGGTCGCTCGGCCAGGCGGTTGTGATACCAGGCGGTCGCCGCGTAGCTGGGCAGGTAATTGAGATAGACCTGATCCAGCCCCGGCTGGCGATAACCGTAATTCATGATCGAGCTGAGCAGGATAACCCCGTTCAGCGCCATGCCCCGCTCCTGCAACTGATAGGCCAGCGCGCCCGAGCGCAGCGTGCCATAGCTTTCGCCGAGCAGGAATTTCGGGCTCATCCACCGACCATATTTGGTGACGTAGCGCTGGATCGCGCCCGCGAAGACATCGACATCCTCGTCCACGCCGTAGAAGTGCGCAGGCTTCATATCGCCCAGCGGCCGTGAATAGCCGGTGCCGATCGCGTCGAGGAACACCAGGTCGGTCTTGTCGAGCAGCGAGTCCGGGTTCGGCCCGACGTCATAGGGGGCGGGCCGCACGAACTCCGGACTGGTCGTGCGGATACGGATCGGCGCGAACGAGCCCATGCGCAGCCAGAAGGACGGCGATCCCGGTCCGCCATTATACAGGAAGGTCACCGGCCGCTTGGTGCCCGGCTTCACGCCGTCGAGCGTATAGGCGGTGTAGAACATCGAGGCGGTCGGCTTGCCCTCGATATCGCGGATGGTCAGCGTGCCCGCCGACGCGACATAGGGATAGGCGCGACCGCCGATGGTCACGCTGTCGCGGTGGCGCACCTCGGTTTCGTCGAGCGGCGCGCGGGCCCAGGCGGCCTCCACCTCGGCCTTGGCGGCCTCGTGGTGCGCGGCCTTCTTCTCCCCCTCCTCCTGCGCGGCAAGCGGCGCGGTCAGGGCGGTGGCGGCGAGGAGCAGGACAAGGCTGTTGCGGATCACGAAGCGCTCACGAAAAATCTGACGAGGCCGTCATCGTTCCCGCGTTTCGGAATAGGAAGCAAGGGGTTGCAGGGCCAGGGGGCGATTATCGTTTGGCCTGTTCACACCAAGGGCGATCGAAGGCCGCGCTTATCGCCTCGATACAGACTGTTCCCCGGCGAAGGCCGGGGTCCAGATGCCACCTGGAAGCGATGGCAGGTTGAATCTGAGTGGGAGGCAGATTGGCCTTCCACTGCTGTTCTTATTTCCTCTCACCTCACCGAGACTGGGCCCCGGCCTTCGCCGGGGAACGGCTTGGATTTTGGATGCGCGCACGGTCTTTAACGTCGTTGGGGCTGGACGGAGATTCGGCTGGCGGGGAACGGCCCCCGCCAGCCCTTCGATCAGCGCGCCAGCCAGGCTTGGACGGCAGGCTTCAGGCGGTCGGCCACCGCTTTGCGCACCGCGATCTGCGCGATCGAGCGCTTGGCACCGCCGCGGGAACCCTCGGGCAGGTTGGCGGCGGCCCAGGCTTCGATCTTGCCGGGCATCGCTGGGTCGTTCGAGCCCGCGCCCAGCCCGACGATGAAGGTCGAACGGTTGCTCTCCTCCAGGAAGCTGTCGACCAGCGGCTTGTTCGCCACTGCCCAGTCGAACGCCAAGTCGGGATGTGCGCCCGCGATCGAGCGGAGCAGCGACGCGCGCTGCGGCGGGGTGAAGGTGTTGTCCTTCAAGACGCTCAGCGCCCGGCGCGCCGCCCCCTCGTCCTCGGCATAGCCCAGCAGCGAGACATAGCGGTTCTTGACCACCGGATTGCGCTCCGCCTTGGCCAGTTCATACAACCGGTCCCATTCCGACGGCGTCGCGCGGGTGGCGTAGGTGGCCAGGATCGGCTGGCGGATCGCCGCCGGGATCGCGTCCGGGTTCTTCGCCAGCGCGGCGACATAACCCCGCGCGCGGGCCGCGACCATAGCGTCGCCGCTGGTGCCCAGGCGGCCGATCAGCGTCTCGCGCAGGTTGGAGACGGGTGCCTCTTCGCCCGGCTTCGCCTCGAACCCGACCCGTGCCAGCACCGGCGACAGGATCGCGGCGATCTTGGCACGCAGCGGCTTTTCGAGCGGCGTGCCCTCATACAGGCCATCCAGGCGCGACAATTCTCCGGTTACGGTCTGCCACTCCAGCGGATCGGCCTCGGGCTGGACCTGCGCCATCAGGTCGAACCAGCGAGCCAAGCTCTGATAGCCGCCCGCCGCCAGCGCATAATCGTCGCCCAGCGTACCCAGCCGGTCCTCCAGCGACAGCTTGGCATAGTCGCGTACGATCGCAGCATGGCCCGCATCGTCATACATGACGCGCGTATAGGAGCCCTTGCCCTGGTTCAGGACCAGTGTGCCGCAACCGCCGACGGTGACGGGCGCCGGGGTCGCCCCGGTGACGATGGTGCTGGTTTCACCGCCACCGATCGTCGCGACGCGGATCGGCACGTGCCAGGTCTGCGCGGCCTTCGACGCCTCGTCCAAGCCGAACCGGCCCTGCGACAGCATCGCCACGGTCTTGCCGCCCTCGCAACGCGTACCCGACAGGGTGATCAGCGGCACACCGGCCTGCAGCGTGAAGTCGTGCGCAATGGCCGCGACATTGGTGCCGGACGCCTTGGACAGTTCCTCCCACAGCTGCTCGGTCACCGTGTTCTGATATTTGTACTTGGCCATGTAGGACCGGATGCCCTTGCGGAACACGTCGGGGCCGAGGGTCGATTCCAGCATCCCGATGACCGCCTGGCCCTTCAGATAGGTGATGCTGTCGAACGCCTCGCCGATCTGGTCGACCGTCTCGACCTTGCGGATGATCGGATGGGTCGCGGCGGTGGCGTCGATGCCCATCGCCGATTCCCGCTCGCCCGCGATATTGGCGGCGGCGGCCTTCCAGCTGGGGTTGAGGTCGTTGGAGGCCTTGCCCTCCATCCACGACGCGAAGCCCTCGTTCAGCCACAGATCGTCCCACCAGCGCGGGGTGACGAGATCGCCGAACCACTGGTGCGCCATTTCATGCGCGACGACAGTGTAGATGCGCTGGCGATTGCTCTCGGTCATGACCTTGGGATTGAAGAGCAGTTCGTTCTCAAAATAGAAGATCGCGCCCCAATTCTCCATCGCGCCAAAGAACTGGCTGGAGCCCGGCCCCGCGATCATGTCCATCTTGGGCAGCGGATAAGGGGTGCCGAAATAATCATTGTAATAGGAGAGCAGCCTGGACGCGGAAGCCAGCGCATAGTCGCCCTGGTCGACCACGCCCTTGCGGCTGACCACGCCGATCTGGACGCCGTTGGCATCCACCGTCTTGCGGTCGAGATTGCCCGAGCCGAAATAGAGCAGATAGCTCGACATGACCGGCGTCTCGTCGAAGCGATAGAGCTGGCTGCCATCGGCCTGGGTGGTAATGGAGGCGGCGGGCATGTTGCTGATCGCGCGCTGGCCCTTGGGCGCGGTGGCGCTCAGGCGGAACTTGGCCTTGAAGGCGGGCTCGTCCCACATCGGCGCGAAGCGGCGCGCATCGGGCGCCTCGAACTGGGTCGCCAGCATCCGGTCCGCCGTGCCGTCGGCATTCGTATAGTCGATCGCGAACAGGCCGTTGGCCGAACGGTTGATCGTGCCGGTCCAGGCCAGGCCGACCTTGTGCCGCCCCGCGCTCGCCGCCTGCGGCAGCGTCAGGGTCAGCGTCTGGGCAGTCTTGTCGAGCGCGAAGGGCACCGGCTTGCCGTCAAAGGTGGCGCGGGTCACCGTCAATTCGGCGGCGTTCAGGACGATGGTCGCGGTCGCCTGGCGCACATCGACATCGACCGTTTCCTCGCCCGCGAAGGTCATCGCCTTTGCATCGGGACGGACGGTGATGTCGTACAGGACCGGCGCGACGGTCTGGGGCAGCTGCCCGGCGGCAAGGGCGGGCGCGGAAACGGTCAGAGCAAGCAGGACGGACAGGGCGGACTTCATCGCGTTCAAGGCCTTTCGACGGAGAATGACCAAGCTCTACGCCGTCGACGGCGCAAAGCAAATGACGCCTATGTCACTTTATTACATTCACTGACCTCTCAGCCTCTCTGGACAGACCTTACGTTTACGTTATCGTCAAGTCATGAGCCTGCTCCCTACCCTGAGTCGCCCGCCCTTCGACCGCATGACACTGCCGGTCATCGGATCGCCGCTGTTCATCATCTCCAATCCCGATCTGGTCATCGCCCAGTGTAAGGCGGGGATCGTGGGGTCCTTCCCGGCGCTGAACGCACGGCCCGCCAGCCTGCTCGACGAATGGCTGCACCGCATTACCGAGGAGCTGGCGGCGCATGACCGCGCGCATCCCGACCGTCCGGCCGCGCCCTTTGCGGTCAACCAGATCGTCCACCGCTCCAACGACCGGCTGGAGGCCGATCTAGCGGTCTGCGCCAAGTGGAAGGTGCCGATCGTCATCACCTCGCTGGGCGCGCGCGAGGATGTGAATGCGGGCGTCCACAGCTGGGGCGGGATCACTTTGCACGACGTGATCGACGACCGTTTCGCACGCAAGGCGATCGAAAAGGGCGCGGACGGCCTGATCGCGGTGGCGACGGGCGCGGGTGGCCATGCCGGGCGACTGTCACCCTTCGCACTAGTCCAGGAAATCCGGGCATGGTTCGACGGACCGCTCGCGCTGGCGGGGGCCATCGCGACCGGCGACGCGATCCTGGCAGCGCAGGCGATGGGCGCCGACTTCGCCTATATCGGCTCGCCCTTCATCGCGACGCAAGAAGCCAACGCGGCCGAGGCTTATAAGCAGGCGGTGGTCGACGGCCGGGCGAGCGACATCATCTACTCCAGCCTGTTTACCGGGGTGCACGGCAATTACCTGCGCGCCTCGATCTTGGCGGCGGGTCTGGACCCCGATCACCTGCCCGACGGCGATGCCCAGACGATGAACTTCGGCGGTGGCCAGGCAGCCAAGGCGTGGCGCGACATCTGGGGCGCGGGCCAAGGCATCGGCGCGGTCGACCGGATCGTCCCCGCCGCCGAGCGGATCGCCACCCTGGCCCAGCAATATGCGGCGGCGCGGGAACGCCTGTCGCTGAGAGGATAAGCCTTAAAAGGCCTGGTCGAGCCGGGCGTGGAGCAGTTGGACAGGGCCGACCTCCGGCATATGCTGGTCGGCCAGCTGGTCCAGTCGCTGGACGCGCCGATGCAGGTCCAGGCTGGCCCAGGTCAGTGTCCGGGCATGAGGCGGCAGTTCGACCACATCCCGCTCCTCCGACTCCGGTGAGCTGCCAAGCCGCCGCACCGGATCGCGCGCCTCGGTCCAGCCCATCTCACCTGCCTCGACCGCGCGTTGGGTCAGGACCCAGGCGATGACGTGCATCAGCCGCGTCGTCACTTTCAGGGATTCGCAGGAAAAGGCGACGCGTGCGACCGGATCGAGCGAATCGCGTTCCTGCCGACCGATCCCGTCGAAATAGCCGCGCGCAGCCTCCGCCAGAGTCATGGCCTCAGTGAAAAGGCCATCGATCAGCTTCGATTGAAACGGGGAGTCGGACAGGACGAGGATCATGACCGTATCGCTCGCATGAGGCGAAAGGGTCGGACAAGGGCCTGGATCGGCATGCCTGTCCCGATACGATGCGGGGTCAGGCGATGATGTCGGGGATCAGTCGATCTTCCAACTCGGCCAGCTCGTCACGCAGGCGCAATTTACGTTTCTTCAGGCGCGCGATCTGCAACTGGTCGGGAGTATTGGACTGCAACAACGCCGCGATCGCATCGTCCAGATCACGATGCTCCATGCGCAACAGGTCGATCCGCGCGCGCGCCAGCGTGATGTCCATCCTGCTCTCCCTGCCGGGTCGGCGCGGGGAAAGCCCGACACCACATGCGCCCCTGTAGCAAGCCTGTGCCCGCACCGCGAGAGGCGGCAGTACGTCCCATCGCGTCGTCCCGCCAAATCGCTCGACCGGTCGATTCTGACCAAAATGTGGGGGGACAGATCGGCGATTTGGTGATTTACTGACTCTCCCGAAGCAAACGACAGGAGGTTGAAGCCCTATGCATACGGCGCATCAAACGGCCCTGGAGACCAAGCACGCCACGCTCGACCGGCGAATCAGCGCCGAATCGCAGCGTCCCGTGCCAGACGCCTTAGTCCTGGCGGATCTGAAAAAGCAAAAGCTGAAGCTGAAGGAAGAATTGCAAGGCCTATAGGCCCTGTTCGGCCGCGCGGGTCACCGGACCTGCCGCGGCCCTTGCGGGGACGCGGTATGATATCGGCCGAGATCGCAGGACAACAGCGAAGCACAAAGGCCCCGCGACCGAAATTCCCTTTACCGAATGCGCGACCTTAGCGGCCGAATGGCTTGGTCTTCGGCACTGTGGCGGACTTGGCATAGTCCGGGGTCGAGGCTCCCCCACCTACCGGCTTGCGCACCATCTTCGGATCGATCTGCCGATCGAAGGCGACGCCGACGCGCCCCTGGGTGCACCAGGCGATGCGGCCCGAGATCGGCCCCACACCGCGCAGTTCGAGCGCCACCGGCGAGCCGATTTCCGCCGACACGGGCAACTCGGCCATCAATCCGCCTTCGGAGATATTGCGAACCCGTACCTCGCGCGGCGCGGTCTCACCATCCAGCGTCATGTGCGCCATCAGTAGCAGGCTGTCACGCTGCCCCGCCCGATCGCTCTGATCCTGTTCGTTCTCGGCCATCGCTGATCCGGTTTCAGAGGTGCGGTTGATCGCGTCCATATCGACTTCCGTGTTCGACGATTATGCGGCCAAGCGGATTACCCAAATCCACATTGCCAACATATTAATGCAAGCCGGACAGCACAGGATTGCCGCCCGGGGCAAGCCCTTTTGCGCCTGTCCTGGGCGGTCGGCCGATCACGGTCACGGCAAGCAGAACCGCGCCGGCCGTCATCGCATCAATCGTCGCGCGAAACCTTCTCGTTCCGCTCGTGCCGCTCCTGCGCCTCGACCGTCATGGTCGCGATGGGGCGTGCCTCCAGGCGGCCCAGGCTGATCGGCTCGCCGGTCACTTCGCAATAGCCATATTCGCCTTCGTCGAGGCGGCGAAGGGCCGCGTCGATCTTGGAGATCAGCTTGCGCTGGCGATCGCGGGTGCGCAGCTCGATCGACCAGTCGGTTTCGCTCGACGCGCGATCGGTCAGGTCGGGTTCGCGCAGCGAATCAATCTGAAGCTGCGACAGGGTGCCCTGCGCCTCGCGCTGAATCGATTCCTTCCAATCGGTCAGCTTGCGCCGAAAATAAGCCTGCTGCTTCAGGCTCATGAACGGCTCATCCGCACTCGGACGATAATTCTCGTCGATATCATTGGCCACATCCGGCCCAGTGGAATCCGTCACGCGATTAAACACCGTCGCCATACCACTCTCCCAAAGGGCCCGTCGGTGCGACGTTCGGCACCGTAATATCGGGACCGCCCCCTGATGGTTGAGAGGGCCTATAGTCGGTGCCACCTTCTGCCGCAAGCGACCACCATTTCATCGTAACTATCATTTCTATAATAATATTGCGGCATGAACCTATTATGGACGCAACGCTCCGAAATCGGAGTATTTCCACACCCGATCATCGAATCTCCCATCGGACCGGGGTGGATTGCCTATCAGGCATAAAGTTCCCCGCGCCCGAATCCCAAAGCCGGACGTTATGCGGAACTAGAGGCTTGGAGCTTAAGGCTTTCTTGGTCACTATGATGACATAGGCGTTCCGATAACCGCATACGGGCCGTCAGGCGGCGGGGCCGCATGATGTTCACCGCGGGTGGAACGGCACCGTGTTGAGGATGTGAGAATGTCAGTGCGAATGGCCTTGGCGAAGCTGACGGCATGTGCCGCGGGCGGCGCCGTGATCGGCGGAGGGGCCGTCCACATGGTGGACCATCCCCAGCGTCCTGCGCTGGTCAAGCAGACCAAGGTGAAGAAGAAGCGGATCGTCCACCGCGATCCGCCACGCACACCGCGTCGTGTCGTCACGCGCCGCGTCGCCACCACCACGACAACGCCGCCGCCCACCATCGTGACCGTGACTACCGAAGCGCCTCCGGTTCCCGTTCCCCTTCCCCCTACCGGCCCGTCGCTGGCATCGGGCGGCGGCTATGTCCCTGCCGTGATCGGCGGCTGGGGTGGCGGCTTCGGTGGAGGTTGGGGCGGCGGCTTTGGCGGCGGCTTTGGCTTTGGCGGGGGCGGCTCCAGCGGCAGCGTGGTGATCTCCTCGACCAGCAGCGGCGGATCAACGTCCACTTCGTCCGCTTCGGGTGGATCGGGCGGGTCGTCCAGTTCCAGCTCGACCGGCGGGGTCAGCAGCACGTCGTCCAGCGGCAATGTGTCGAGCACCTCGTCCAGCGGAAACGTGTCATCCACGTCCTCGACCGGGGGATCATCCACCTCCTCGGGCAACGTGTCGTCGACATCCTCGACGGGCGGCTCGTCCACCTCGTCGGGCAACATCTCCTCGACCAGCGCGTCCTCGGGCAATGTCAGTTCGTCGAGCGCGTCGAGCACATCATCGGCGTCGTCCGCGTCTTCGGCATCGTCCGCTTCGTCCAGCGGCTATGGGTCGAGCAGCGATGGCTGGTCGTCCAACGGCTCCTCGGCCAGTTCGGCGTCGAGTGCGTCCAGCGCCTCGTCGGCGAGCAGTGCGTCGTCGTCGGGCAATGACGATCCGCCACCGCCCACCCCGGTGCCGGCACCGCCGATGGTGCTGCTCTTTGGCGGCGCGGCGGCGGCGCTCGTCATCCGGCGGCGACTGGCTAGGCCAAAGGCCGCCTGACCTCACCGCCGCCGGACGCGGCGTGACGTTTTACGCCTTTTGCAGCGCGGCCTCGATCTCCGGCACGGGATGGCCGGTCAGGTCCTTGGCCAGTTCGCCGACCAGCCGGTCCTCGACCGCCTTGTGATAATGTTTGCGCAGTTCGCCCAGCGTCTTGGGCGGAGCCACGACGACCAGCGACTCGAACTCGTTGGCGAGCGCGCGACGCTTGAGCATCTCGGCGGTCTCGGCCGCGAAGCGATCCTCCTCCTGCTGGTGGAAATCGGTCTCGCCCATCGTGCCGCCGGTGGTCGAGGAAGCCTGGCCCGCCCGGTCGGTTTTCTGGTCGTGGTCGGCCGGATTGGGGTGTTCTACCGCCTGCTCGACGATCAGATTGGGATATTCGGCATCCCCGTCGTTCCGAAAGAACAGGCTTTTGCGGCCATCGACGACCAGCACGAAGCTGTTATGCGGCACCTGCATCGCGTTTCTCCTTCTATGGGCTGGGATAACGCGGACGCTTCGCCACGGGTTGCGTGTCGGCGGAGCGGAGGCCATAGCCTCGCCCCCATGCACGACATCCAATCGATACGGAAAGAACCCGCCGCCTTCGACGCCGCGCTCGCCAAGCGGAGCGCCGCCGCCCAGGCCGACAGCCTGATCGCGATCGACCAGCGTCGCCGCACCGTCATCGACGAAGCGCAGGCCGCCCAGACCCGCCGCAACGACCTGTCCAAACAGATCGGCCAGGCCAAGGCGGCGGGCGACCATGCTCGGGCTGAGGCGCTGATGCAGGAAGTAGCGCAGATCAAGGCGCGGCTTCCCGAGCTGGAGGAGCAGGAGCGCATCGTCGCGGCCGAGCTGAACACCGCGCTCGCCGCCATTCCCAACCTGCCCGCCGCCGATGTGCCGGAAGGCGCGGATGAGAATGACAATGTCCTGGTCCATCAGAAGGGGGAGCCAGCGACCTTCGCCTTCGAGGCGCGCGAGCATGACGTGATCGCCCCCGCCCTGGGCATGGATTTCGAGACCGGCGTCGCCCTGTCGGGCGCACGCTTCACCCTGCTGCGCGGGGCGATGGCGCGCCTGTCGCGCGCGCTCGGCCAGTTCATGCTTGACCGCATGACCGAGGAAAACGGCTTCGAGCTGGTCCAGCCGCCGCTGCTGGTCCGCGACGAGGCCGCGTTCGGCACCGGCCAGCTGCCCAAGTTCGCCGACGATCTGTTCCGCACCACCGATGGCCGCTGGCTGATCCCGACGGCCGAGGTTTCGCTGACCAACATCGTGCGCGAGGCGATCCTGAGCGAGACGGAGCTGCCGCTGCGCTTCACTGCGCTGACCCCCTGCTTTCGCTCGGAAGCGGGCGCGGCGGGACGCGACACGCGCGGCCTGATCCGCCAGCATCAGTTCGACAAGGTTGAGATGGTGTCGATCACCACGCCCGAACAGTCGGATGCAGAGCATGAGGGGATGACCGTCTGCGCCGAGGGCGTGCTAGAGGCGCTGGGCCTGCCCTATCGCCGGATGCTGCTGTGCACCGGCGACATGGGTTTCTCGGCCGCGCGCACTTATGACCTCGAAGTCTGGCTGCCCGGACAGGCGCGCTATCGCGAGATTTCGTCCTGCTCGACCTGCACCGATTTCCAGGCGCGGCGGATGATGGCGCGCTATCGCCCGACCGAGGGCAAGGGCACCCGCTTCGTCCACACCCTCAATGGCTCGGGGCTGGCAGTCGGCCGGACGCTCGTCGCAGTGATCGAGAATTATCAGCAGGCCGATGGCTCGGTCGTCGTTCCGCAAGTCCTTCGTCCCTATCTCGGCGGACAGGCGGTGCTGGAGCCGCGCTGATGCGCATCCTGCTCACCAACGACGATGGCTATCACGCGCCCGGGCTCGCCGCGCTGGAGCAGATCGCCGCGACGCTTTCGGATGACGTCTGGATCGTCGCCCCGGCCGAGGACCAGTCGGGGACCAGCCGCTCGCTGACCCTGACGCGGCCGATGCGGTTGCGCCAGTTCGGCGAGCGGCGCTTTGCCGTCACCGGCACGCCGACCGATTCGGTGCTGATGGCGCTGGGCGAGGTGATGCGCGACAAAAAGCCCGACCTGATCCTGTCCGGCGTCAATCGCGGCGCCAATCTGGGCGAGGACGTGTTCTATTCCGGGACGGTTTCGGCGGCGATGGAAGGCGCACTGGCGGGTATCCGATCGATCGCGCTCAGCCAGCGCTACCCTGCGCAAGGGGTCGGCGACCGCGTATCCTTCGCCACGGCCGAGGCGTGGGGCGAACGCGTGCTGCGGCCGTTGCTGGCCCAGGATTTCGCGCCCCGAACGCTGGTCAATGTGAACTTCCCGCCCGTCACGCCCGAGGCGGTGAAGGGCATCAGCGTCACCCGGCAGGGCTTGCGCGACTATGGCCGCGCCACGCTGGAGAAGCGCACCGACCCGCGCGGCTACGACTATTACTGGCTGGCGCTGGGCCGCCTGCCGCATCAGCCGGGCGACGATACCGATCTGGATGCGGTGGCCGATGATCGGATCGCGGTCACCCCGTTGCATCTCGACCTGACGCACGCGTCTTCGCTTGCTATGCTTAACGAAGCGTATCGCTGAGTTAAGAGCCGGGGGGACTAAGGCGTGGGGCGGATTGTGACATCCATCGGCGGGGTGATCGGGGCCGGGTTGCTGTTGTCCGCCTGCATCCCGAACATGGAGCCTCCGATGAGCGCAGCCGAGCCGGTCGCCCCGCCGCCGCCGCTTCCGCAGGCGAGCAGCGTCCCGCCC
>NZ_LDTE01000078.1 GCF_001476905.1 Sphingomonas sanguinis
AGCCGGAGCCCCGGCCCCGGCTCCCACCGGCGCGGTTCGCCCGGCGGCCTGATCCGGTCCTGACGAAGGCGCCTCCGACTGTGGTCGGGGGCGTCTTTGCGTACGTCGGGTCGAGGAAATCCCGCTCGGCAAGAGGAACCTTCGCCGCGCTGACCCTTTAGCGCCTCATGCGCTGGCTTCGATCGCTCGACATTCCGGCCGAATGGCTGTGGCTGCAACATGTCCTCATCATCGCGGCGGCGGTGCTGATCGCCGTCGTGGCGCACAGCATCGCCATGCGGATCGCGGGGCACGCCGCCAGGCGGACCGCCAGCCAGAGCGACGATCTGGTCCTCGCCCATATCCGCCAGCCGCTGCGCTGGGTGGCGATCGCCATCGCGGTCAGCTTCGCGATGCGGCTGGTGCCCATGTCGGGGGAGGGGCGAGAGATATGGCGACAGGTACTGGGCTTCTTCGTCCCCGCGCTCCTCGGCTGGCTGGCCGTGGCGGCGTTGCGCGCCTTTCAAGGCGTCGTCTATCTACGCGCCGATATCAGCGTCGAGGACAATCTACGCGCCCGGCGCAAGCGGACGCGGGCGCAGATTTTGGGGCGGATCGGCATCTTCCTGATCGTGTTCCTGACCGTCTGCCTGATGCTGCTGAGCGTGCCGGGCATCCGCACCATCGGCGTCACGCTGATGGCCTCGGCCGGTATTGCGGGTCTGGTCGTTGGCGCCGCCGCGCAGCCCGCGCTCAAGAACCTGATCGCGGGCGTGCAAATGGCCTTTACCGAGCCGATCCGCCTCGACGACGTGGTCATCATCGACAATGAATGGGGGCGGATCGAACAGATTCACCTGACCTTCGTCGTGGTGCGCATCTGGGACGAGCGGCGGCTGGTCGTGCCGGTCGCCAAGTTCCTGGAGAACAGCTTCCAGAACTGGACGCGTGAAACCAGCCAGTTGCTGGGGTCGGTCTTCTGGTATCTCGATCCGGGGGCGGACATTCCCCGGCTGCGTGCGAAGATGGGCGAGCTGGTCGAGGCGAGCACGCGCTGGGACCGGCGCTTCTTCAACATGCAGGTGACGGATGTGAAGCCGGACTCGATCGAGGTGCGCGGGCTGATGACGGCACGCGATGCGTCGACCGCGTTCGACCTGCGATGCGAGATTCGCGAGGGGCTGCTGGAGTATATCCGGCGCGAGATGCCGGAGGCGCTCCCCCGGCGGCGATTGGAACATCATGCGCTAATTCCTCCCCTTGCAGGGGAGGTGGCAGGGCATCAGCCCTGACGGAGGGGTGTCACCCTATCGAGAGCGGGACACCCCTCCGACGCGCTATGCGCGCCACCTCCCCTTCCAGGGGAGGAATTTTTAAGATGCCGCCTCTTCGATCGCCTTGGCCTCTGCCTTCGCCTCATCCCCGCGCAGTGCGGCGAGGAACAGCTCGCACCACCAGAACACGTCCTCGCGCCGGACATTGTCGATCAGGCTTTCCCAGCGCCGGATACGCTCGGCGCGCGGCATGGCCAGCGCCTGGACGATCGCGTCGGACATTTCCTCGGCGCTGTAGGGATTGATGAGCACCGCGTCCTTCAACTGCTCGGCCGCGCCCGCGAAGCGCGACAGGATCAGCACGCCGGGGTCTTCCGGGTCCTGTGCCGCGACATATTCCTTGGCGACAAGGTTCATCCCGTCGCGCAAGGGCGTGACCAGCCCGATCCGCGCCGCGCGATAGATGCCCGCCAGCACCGGTCGCGGAAACCCCTTGTTGACGTAGCGGATCGGCACCCAGTCGATATCCGCATATTCGCCATTGATCCGCCCCGACAGCGAATCGAGATTGGCGCGAATCTCCTGATAGGTGTTCACCTTCTCGCGGCTGGGCGGTGCGATCTGGAGCATATAGACCAGGCCCCGCCGCTCCGGATTGGACGCCAGGAAGCGCTCATAGCCCAGGAAGCGCTCGGCCAGCCCCTTGGAATAATCCAGCCGGTCGACACCGACGATCAGGCTGCGCCCCGTCGCCGACATATACATGCGTTCGCGCGCGAACCGGGCGTCATGGCCGTTCGCGGCGTCCTCGAACTCCTTGGTCTCGATACCGATCGGCGCACGGATCGCCTGGATCGTCTTGCCGTTCCACGTGACCTCGCCATTCTCGCCAAGCGTCCCGCCCAGCTCCTTGGTCACATAGTCGCGGAAGCTGTCCAGCCAGTCCTCGGTGTGGAAGCCGACCACGTCATAGGCAAAGAGCGATTCCACCAGCTTGCGATGGCTGGGCAGCGACATCAGCAGCCGCACCGGCGGCCACGGGATGTGCAGGAAGAAGCCCATCCGGTTCTTGAACCCCCGCTTGCGCAGGTCGCGGCCCAGCGGGATCAAATGATAGTCATGCACCCAGACCAGATCGTCGGGCTCGATCAGCGGCTGCACCGTCTCGGCGAAGCGTTCGTTGACGCGGGCGTAGCCCGAATCGAAGTCGCGCTCGAACTCGGTCAGGTCGATGCGATAGTGGAAAAGCGGCCACAGCGTCCGGTTGGCGTAACCATTGTAATATTCGTCGATATCCTGTTCTTCCAGGTCGATGGTGGCGGTGGTGACGCCGCCGCCCTGCTGGAAGTTGATATGGCCGCTGAACTGGTCGGTGGTCTCCCCCGACCAGCCGAACCAGATGCCGCCCTGTTCACGCAAGGCGGCGAGGAGTGCGACCGCCAGCCCGCCCTGATTTCCGCCCGGCCCGGTGGTGGGCGGCTGGACCCGGTTCGAGATGACGATCAGGCGACTCATCGCACGGCACTCCATGGTTTACTCAGCAGGACGGCGCAGTTGATCAGGCCGACCAGCGAATAGGTTTGCGGATAATTCCCCCACAGCTCGCCCGTATTCGGGTCGATATCCTCGGACAGAAGCCCGGCGGGGGTGCAGCGCGCCACCATCTCCTCGAACAGCGCGCGGGCGTCCTCGTGACGCCCGGTAACATATAACGCTTCGATGAGCCAAAAAGTGCACACATTGAAGGCGGTATGCGGAAGCCCGAAGTCATCCTCGGTGGCATAGCGCAGCATGTGGCTGCCCCGGCGCAGGCCCTTTTCGACCGCATCGAGCGTCGAGCGGAAGCGGGGATCGTCGGGCGACAGGAAGCGCAGGTCCAGGAGCTGGATGATGCTGGCGTCCAGATCGTCGCCGCCGAAGGTCGCCGACATGCGCTGCGTCTCGGGACGCCACGCCGCCTGCTCGATCGTCTCGCGCATCTGGTCCGCGCGCTCCTGCCAGAAGGCGCGCCGTTCCTCCAGCCCCAGCGCCTGCGCGGCGTTGGCGAGTCGATCGCATGCCGCCCAGCACATCGCCGCCGAGTAGGTGTGGACATGGCTCTTGGTGCGCAGCTCCCACAGCCCTGCGTCCGGCTGGTCGTATTTGGCCCAGGCCCGCTCGCCGACACGTTCGAGCGAGTGGAAATCCTCGACGCCCGACATGCGGAACAGGCGGGTGTCGAAGAACGCCTGCACGTCGGACAGAACGATCTGACCGTACGCGTCGTGCTGAATCTGCTCATAGGCCTGGTTGCCGACGCGCACCGGCCCCATGGCGCGATAGCCGGGCAGCTTGGTCTCGATCCGCTCGACCAGGGTCGCTTCGCCACCGACGCCGTAGAGCGGCTGGATATGTCCGCCACGCGCGGCATCGACGATGTTGCGCAGATATTCGAGATACCCTTCCAGCACGTCGAGCGCGCCCAGCCGGTTGAGCGCCTGCACCGTATAATAGGCGTCGCGAATCCAGCAGTAGCGATAGTCCCAGTTGCGCCCCGAATCGGCATGTTCGGGCAGCGAGGTGGTCAGCGCGGCGACGATGGCGCCGGTTTCCTCATGCTGGCACAGCTTCAGCGTAATAGCGGCGCGGATGACGACGGCCTGCCACTCGACCGGCGTGGCGAGACCGCGCACCCAGTGATGCCATTCATGCGTGGTGCGCTCCAGCATGGCGCGGCTCGCCTCGCTGAGCACGCCCGCAAAGCTCTCGTCCGGCCCCAGGAACATGTGGATCGGGCGCTCCAGCCGGAACCATTGCTCGGCGGCGATATGGCCGACCGGCGCGTCGGTGGTCAGGCGCAGTGTCTGCTGCGTCATCAGATAGCGGATATGGTTGGACCCTTGCGTCCGCTCGGTGGGCGTACCCCAGTCGGTCGCGACGCGCAGGGCGATGCGGATGCGGGGGCTGCCGATGGGGCGCACGATCCGCACATAGCTGGTCGGGCGATAGACGCGGCCCTCACGCGAGAAGCGCGGGCAGAAATCGGTGATCTCGATGCCGTTGCCCCGGTCGTCCATATGCGTTGTGACCAGGATCGGCGTGTTGCGCAGATAGCCCTGCGTGGTCGACACCCGATCCTCCAGGTCGATCGCCCAATACCCCGTCTCCGGCTCGCCATCGCCGAGCAGGGCGCAAAAGGCCGGGTCGCCATCGACGCGCGGCACACAGCCCCAGACGAAGCGGCCTGCCGAATCGACCAGCGCGGAAACCTGGCAATTGCCGATCGGCCAGAGGTTCATGTCCTGTTGCATTACTTGGCATTCTCCAGCGCTTGGGCGAGCCATATATGGACGGCGGCGACATCGGGCAGGCGGTAACGGGCAGCGGTCTCGCGCATCGGGCCGACCAGCACGCCCGCGCCGCCCAGGGCGGCGGCGGCAACGAAGCCGTCCTCGTCGGTCACATCGTCGCCGAAGAAGATGGGCACGGTGCCCTGCATCGCGGGAGCCTGCATCAGCGTCTCGATCGCCTGGCCCTTGTCGCCGGGCAGGCGGATCTCGACCATCATCTTGCCGGGTTGCAGGGTCAGGCCGTGACGCTCGGCGATGGCGGTGGCTTCGCGGATCGCGAGCGGTTCGGCTTGCGGATTGCGGCGGTAATGCAGGCCCGCGCCGAAGCTCTTCGTCTCGAAATACAGGTCCTGGGCCTCGGCGACCATGCGCATCTCATCCGTCGCCGTGGCCAGGTGAGGGGGCTTGTCGGGCTGGACATGGCCGTCGTCGGGCGAGCGGCGTTCGGCACCATGGCTGCCCGCGAGGGTGAAATGCTGGGCCTGGGGGCCGAACAGCGCGTCGAGCTGGGCGATCGAGCGGCCGCTGACGATGGCCAGGCGGCCCGGCATGTGTGCGGCCAGCGCGTCCAGCCGATCGGCAAGCTCGGGGCTGACATGCACCCCCTCCGGATTGTCGGCGAGTTCGACCAGCGTGCCGTCGAAATCGAGGAACAGACTGTCCGTGGCGGACAGGCGGGGCGGGGGTGGGGCAAGGTCGGCGGGCATGGGCGACAGCATAGCGGATGCGGACATGCCGAGTGAACCCATCCCCGCCGCTCGCGTTCCGCTGCGCTGCCGAAATGATTACGGAAGGCATTGAGACTTTGATCGCTTGCGGCTAGGCGCACCCCCTCCCGCAGGCGAGTTTCAGGTCGGTCATGCCCCCGGCATGACCTAAACGATGCGGGGCATCGTTTACCTGAAACTGGGGATGGGGGGAGGGCCCTTCCCACGGGCGACGTCACTTGTGGCTTTTCCCTCCCCCAGCCCCTCCCGCCTGCGGGAGGGGAGTAAGAAGGGGAGGCGTCGGCTCGCGCGCAAACAAAAAAGGGCCGGCGATCGCTCGCCAGCCCCTTTTTTCCGAACCGTAAACCGGGCCTTTAGTAAACCCGCTTCTTCGGCTTGATATACTCGATATCGTCGGTCAGCGTGTAGTCGTGGACCGGGCGATAGTCGATCTCGACCCCGCCGCCCTGGCCGCCCCAGCCGTCGAAGGTCGCGACGGTGTGCTTCATCCAGTTGGCGTCGTCGCGATCGGGGAAGTCCTCGTTCACATGCGCGCCGCGGCTTTCCTTGCGGTTCAGCGCCGATTCCATCGTCACGACCGCCTGGCTGATCAGGTTGTCCAGCTCCAGCGTCTCGACCAGATCGGTGTTCCAGATCAGCGAGCGATCCTTGATGCCGATGTCCTTCATCCGGTCATAGGTGGCGCGGATCATCTGGCGACCTTCGGTCAGCAGCTCGTCGGTGCGGAACACGGCGCAGTGGCGCTGCATCGTCTTCTGCATCTCGCTGCGCACCGACGCGGTGGTCGAGCCACCGGCGGCGTTGCGGAAGTGGTCCAGGCGACCCAGCGCCAGCTCTTCCGACCCCTTGGGCAGCGGCGCGTGCGGCGTGCCGGGCTTCAGCGTATCCTTGATCCGCAGGCCGGTCGCGCGACCGAACACGACAAGGTCGATCAGCGAGTTGGAGCCGAGGCGGTTCGCGCCGTGGACCGACACGCAGGCCGCTTCGCCGACCGCGAACAGGCCGGGGACGACCGAGTCCGGGTTGCCGTCCTTCAGCCGCACGACTTCGCCGTGATAGTTGGTCGGAATGCCGCCCATATTATAGTGGACGGTCGGCGTGACGGGCAGCGGCTGGCGGGTCAGGTCGACACCGGCGAAGATCTTGCCGGTTTCGGTGATGCCGGGCAGGCGCTCGGCCAGCACCTTCGGGTCGATATGGTCGAGATGGAGGTAGATATGATCCCCCTCCTTACCGACGCCGCGTCCTTCGCGGATTTCCATCGCCATCGAGCGCGACACGACGTCGCGGCTGGCGAGGTCCTTGGCCGACGGCGCGTAACGCTCCATGAAGCGCTCGCCCTCGGAGTTGGTCAGGTAACCGCCTTCGCCGCGTGCGCCCTCGGTGATGAGGACGCCCGCGCCATAGATGCCGGTCGGGTGGAACTGCACGAACTCCATGTCCTGGAGCGGCAGGCCTGCGCGCAGCACCATGCCGCCGCCGTCACCCGTGCAGGTGTGCGCCGAGGTGGCCGAGAAATAGCAGCGACCATAGCCGCCGGTCGCCAGCACGACATTGTGCGCGCGGAAACGGTGGATCGACCCGTCTTCCATGCAAAGCGCGATCACGCCGCGGCAATTGCCCTGATCGTCCATGATCAGGTCGAGCGCGAAATATTCGATGAAGAAGTCCGCGTCATACTTCAGCGACTGCTGGTACAGCGCGTGCAGCATGGCGTGGCCGGTACGGTCGGCCGCGGCGCAGGTGCGCTGCGCAGGCGGGCCTTCGCCCATATTCTGCATCATGCCGCCGAACGGGCGCTGATAGATCTTGCCCTCTTCGGTGCGGCTGAACGGCACGCCGGCGTGCTCCAGCTCGTACACGGCGGCGGGCGCCTCGCGGCACAGATATTCGATCGCGTCCTGGTCGCCCAGCCAGTCCGACCCCTTGACGGTGTCGTACATGTGCCAGGTCCAATGGTCGGGACCCATATTGCCCAGCGAGGCGGCGATGCCGCCCTGCGCGGCGACGGTGTGGCTGCGCGTCGGGAACACCTTGGTGATGCAGGCGGTCTTCAGACCCGCCTCGGCAATACCCATGGTGGCGCGCAGGCCCGAGCCGCCCGCACCCACGACGACGGCGTCATAGGTATGGTCGATGATCTTGTAAGCGGCAGCGGACATTATGCAGCGGCTCCGAAAGCGATCTTGAGGATCGAGAAGATGGCGACGGCGGCGGTCGTGAAGACGAACAGGTTCATGACGACGAGCAGCGCGACCCGGTTCTGGTCCTGCTCATAATCCTCGATCACGACCTGCAGGCCGAGGCGCATGTGATAGAAGATCGACGCGACCAGCAGCACCATCGGGATGGCGGCCCAGGAATTGGCCAGCCACAGGTGCATCGCGGCATAGTCGAAGGACGGCTGGCGCAGGATCGAGATCAGCAGCCAGGCGACCAGCAGGAAGTTGGAACCGGCGGTCAGCCGCTGGTTCAACCAATGATGAGTGCCCGACTTGGCCGAGCCCAGGCCGCGTACGCGGCCGATTGCGGTTCCCGAACGCATCACTTGATCCCCAAATAGAGCCAGAACGCCACGGTTGCGACGACGGCGAAGACCATGGTGGCTTGGGCCTGCCGCTTGTTCGCCTTCAGCTCGAAGCCAGCGCCGACATCCATGAACAGGTGGCGGATGCCGTTGGCGATATGCTGGAACAGGCAGGCGGTCAGGCCGATGCCGACGACATAGCCGATGATGTTGAGCTTGCCCGACTGGACGGTGAAGACGTCGCGGAACGTCGCATAGCTTTCCGGCCCGCCAGCTACGGCGGCCAGGAACCATACGAGCAGCAGCGTGCCCACGGTCGCCATGCCCGTGCCGGTGGCACGGTGCAGGATCGACACCAGCATGTTGGGGCCCCATTTCCAGATCTGGAGATGCGGCGAAAGCGGGCGGGCGGTGTTGCGGGCGGCCAAGGGCAGATCCTCGAACAGTCTAAAGTCAGGCTGGTTTGCGGATACGCCTATGGTGAAGACGCCGACAGGATGCAAGCCGTGAGCGCATCGGCGGCACGCTTCGTCGCCGCGAATGGGCGTTGCCGTTCGGGACGGAGCGCCGACAGTCGCAGGGATAAGATGCCCTTAACCCTTTTGGTCGCAGAAAGAGCGGGAAAATCTGGCCATTGCCGAATGGGAGACCCACATCTTGCGCTCCGACCTGCCGCCGCCCACGGTCATCACCGTGGAAATCGACCTCGATGCTCGGGTTCGCACCTTTGACGGCGGGGATGGCTCGCTGGTCCGGCTGGCCGCCGAAATCTGGTCGGTGATCGAACCGCGTGCCGATGAGGTGGTCGTCGCCTATTGGGACCATTGGCGTCGCAAGAATCCGGGGCAGCCGGAGTGGACGCCGCTCGACCGCGAGCGCCAGCTGACCGCCGGGCGCGCCTATCTGCGCAATCGCTTCTGCGATCTGGCCGGACGCGAATGGCTCGAGTCGCTGGGGCGTTCGGTCGCATCGGCCTTTGCCGCCGACATCGCGCCGATGGAGGTGCTCGCCATGTCCTGTGCCAGCGACCGGGCCGCGCTGAAGGTCATTCTGGAAGACATGGCGGCGGATGACCCGCGCCGCTCGGTCGCGGTCGACACGCTGCTGCGGCTGTACGGCATGGAGACCGAGCTGACCGTCGAGCTGTTCGCGGGTTATCGCAACTGGTGCGCGGAGCGCGAGCGCGAGCGGCTGGCGGGCGATTTCCGCAACGGCATCGCCGCCGTGGTCGAGAATGCCTCGGTCGAGGGGCAGGACCTGCGACGCCAGGCGCAGGAGGCGTCGGTGTCGACGCGCGGCATGCTGGGCAAGTCGAGCGAGGTCGCCGCCGCCGCCGAACAGTCGGCCGTCGCGATGCGCGAGGCGGCGCAGACCGCCGCCGGGCTGATCCGCGCGATCGAGGATGCCCGGACCGAGGTCGACCAGGCCGCCGATGTCGCCAACCGCGCCGCCGACCAGGCAGGGCAGGCGGTCGGCATGTCGGAGATGCTGTCCGACCATGCCAAGTCGATCGAATCGATCCTGGGCCTGATCCGCGACATTGCGGGCCAGACCAACCTGCTGGCGCTGAACGCCACCATCGAGGCGGCACGGGCAGGGGATGCTGGACGCGGCTTTGCGGTCGTGGCGCAGGAGGTGAAGAGCCTCGCCAGCCAGACCGCGCGCGCCACCGACGATATCGCCACCAAGATCGCCGCGATCCAGGCCGCAACCCGCTCGACGGTGGAGACCAACGCCTCGATCAAGGCGACGGTCAACGAGGTACAGGTCTCGGCCGAGCGAATCCGCTATGCGATGGAGGCGCAGGCGCAGACGGTGACCGCGATCACCGCCGCCGTCGACGAGACCGCGCTGGCCGCCGACTCGATGTCGCACACCATCGCCGCGATCCGCCAGGATACCGAGCATGTCGCGCAGGAGATCGACCGGGTCGGGCGCGGCTTCGATCATCTCGACACCCGGCTGGGCGACCTAAAGACCAGCGCCAGCCTGTTCGTCGCACGGGTCGCGGCGTAACTTATTCCTCCCCTTGCAGGGGAGGAAGTCGGGGTGCCGGTTGACGCATCGGTCCTCGCCCGGCACGGCAGGGGCATGACGACGATATTGGTAACGGGCAGCAGCCGAGGGATCGGCGCGGCCATCGCATCGAGCCTGGACGACCTGCCCGACACGCGGGTCTTGCGCCATGCCACGCGCAGCGGCCCCGGCGCGAATCTGGCCGCCGATCTTTCCGATCCCGATGCGCCCGCCCGGCTCTGGGCCGAGGCGCTGGAGCAGGCAGGCGGCGCGATCGATATCCTCGTCAACAATGCCGGTATCTTCGAGGCGAGTCCGGTGGACGCCGACGACTGGTCGGAGAGCTGGGCGCGCACGATGCAGGTCAACCTGACCGCCTCGGCCGAACTCTGCCGTCTGGCCGTGCTGCACTGGCAGGAGCGGGGCGTCGGCGGCCGCATCGTCAACATCGCCAGTCGCGCCGCCTATCGCGGCGACTCGCCCGCGCACTGGCATTATGCCGCGTCCAAGGGCGGCATGGTCGCGATGACCAAGACCATCGCGCGCGGCTATGCGGCGCAGGGCGTCCTTGCCTTCGCCGTCTGCCCCGGCTTCACCATGACCGGCATGGCCGACGATTATCTGGCCAGCCGGGGCGGGGACAAGTTGCTTGCCGATATCCCGCTCGGCCGGGTCGCCAGCCCGGAGGAGGTCGCCGCGACCGTCCGTTTCCTGTGCACCGACGCACCCCCTTCGATGACCGGCGCGGTCCTCGACGTGAATGGAGCCAGCTATGTCCGCTGACAGCTGGAAGCTGACCCTGCCCTGCACGCGTGACGAGGCGGAGGCGATCGACGCCGCCGACGATCTGGCGATCGAGGCGGTCATCATGACCACTGAGGAAATCGAGGACGACCGCGAGCATTGGCGGCTCGACGCCTATTTCGAGGCCGAGCCCGATGCTGCCACCATCGACGCGATCCGTGCGCTGGTGCCGAGTGCGGGCGACCATCCCGCGACGGTCGAGCATGTGCCTGCGCAGGACTGGGTGACGATCAGCCAAGCGGGGTTGGAGCCGCTCTCGGTCGGGCGCTTCTTCGTCCACACCGGTGACGAGGCGGTGCCGGAGGGCTTGCGCGGTTTCCACATCCCGGCGGGGCGCGCGTTCGGGACGGGGCATCATGAGACGACCAGCGGGTGTCTGGCGATGCTCGATGCGATGGCGGGCGAGGGGGTCGAGAACGCGATCGACGTGGGCACCGGCACCGGGCTGCTCGCCTTCGCGGCCCGCCACCTCTGGCCGGAAGCCAAGATCGTCGCGACCGATATCGATCCGATCGCGATCGACGTGACGGCCGAGAATGCCGCGATCAACGGCGTGGACGGGGTGGAACTGATCGTCGCCGATGGCGCGCTCGCCGATCCGATCATGGCGGCGGCGCCCTATGAGCTGGTCATCGCCAATATCCTGGCGGGGCCGCTGATCTCCATGGCGCCGGAGCTGGCCGCCATCGCGGCGCCGGAGGCGACCCTGGTGCTGGCGGGTCTGCTGGAGACGCAGCGGGCCGATGTGGTCGCGGCCTATGAAGCCTGCGGCTGTGCGCTGGAGAGTGTGGACCGGCGCGGCGACTGGAGCGTGTTGCGGCTGCGCGCGGGGGCAGAGCGGTTTGTGCCAAACGCGCCGTTCGATCCCAAAGGGCGCGACGGCTGGGCTTTGGATATCTAATTTCCATCTGCTCCCCTCCCGCAAGCGAGTTTCAGGTCGGTCATGCCCCCGGCATGACCTAAACGATGCGGGGCATCGTTTACCTGAAACT
>NZ_LDTE01000079.1 GCF_001476905.1 Sphingomonas sanguinis
CCTCCCCCATCCCCTCCCGCCTGCGGGAGGGGCGTGCCAAGGCTCGCTTGCAGGAACACCTCAAAGGAACGCTTGCGGATAGCCAATCAACGCACCCCTCCCGCAGGCGGGAGGGGATGGGGGAGGGCAGGCCACGCGCGAAAAGGTCTGTTAAACCGCCCCAACCCGCCGCTGCATCGCCCGCGCACTTGCCAGATGGTGCGCATGCGTAATTGCCACTGCCAGCGCATCCGCCGCGTCCGGCCCGGTCAGCTTCACGCCCGGCAGCAAATGCCCGACCATGGCCTGCACCTGCTTCTTGTCCGCGCCGCCGGTGCCGACGGTCGCCTTTTTCACGATGCTGGGGTGATATTCGCCGACGATCAATCCGGCCTGCGCCGCCGCCAGCAGGACGATCCCGCGCGCTTGGCCCAGCTTTAGCGTGGATTGCGCATTGCTGTTGCCCAGCACCTCCTCGACCGCCGCGCCGTCGGGCTGCTGCTGGCGGATCACATCGTAGAGCGCGGCGTGCAGGTTCGCCAAGCGGCGCGGCAGCACCATCGACGGCTCGGTCTTGATCTGGCCATTGGCGACGTGGCGCAGGCGGTTGCCCTCCACCGCGATCACCCCCCAGCCGGTGGTGCCCAGACCGGGGTCGAGCCCGAGGATGATGGCGGGGGGTGGGGTCATAAGGTCTTCCGCGCCCACCTGCCCTCCCCGGCACGAAACCGGGGAGGCATCAGGATCAGCCGAGCTTTTCCATCACTTCGTCGGAGACTTCGTAATTGCCCCAGACGGTCTGGACGTCGTCGTCATCGTCCAGCGTGTCGATCAGCTTGAACAGGGTCGCCGCCGCCGCTTCGTCAACCGACACCATGGTCTGCGGACGCCAGGCGAGCTTGGCGCCTTCGGCCTCGCCCAGCACCGGTTCCAGCGCCTTGGCGACTTCGTGCAGATCGCCCTGCGCGGTCCAGATCTCGTGGCCGTCCTCGGACGAGGTCACGTCCTCTGCCCCGGCTTCCAGTGCGGCCTCGAACACCTTCTCGGCGTCACCGGCGCTGGCGGGATAGTTGATCAGGCCCATCCGGTCGAAACCATGGCTGACCGAGCCCCCCGCGCCCAGGTTGCCGCCATTCTTCGACACGGCGGTGCGCACGTTCGTCGCGGTGCGGTTGCGATTGTCGGTCAGCGCCTCGATGATCAGGCTGACGCCGCCGGGGCCGAAGCCCTCATAGCGGACCTCTTCGTAATTCTCCCCGTCGCCGCGCGAGGCCTTGTCGATCGCGCGCGCGATATTGTCCTTGGGCATCGAGGCCGCCTTGGCCGCGTTGACGGCCGCGCGCAGACGCGGGTTCATGTCCGGGTCGGGCGTACCCATCTTCGCCGCGACGGTGATTTCGCGGGAGAGCTTGGAAAATGCTGCCGAGCGCTTCTTATCCTGCGCGCCCTTGCGGTGCATGATGTTCTTGAATTTGCTGTGGCCTGCCATCGGTGCCTCTTGAGATGATCGGGCTCTTTACGACTGCCCAAGGGCCTTTGCCAACCCGTCGATCTTCGCCTCCAGACTATCGAGCCGTTCGGTGACTCCATTGTCCAGCTTGTGGTGCAGCCGCAATATGTCGATCTCGGCGCGCAAATTGGTACGATAGTCCAGGCTCGCCGCCAGCCGGTCCTTGGCCGATTGCCGGTTCTGGCTCATCATGATGACCGGCGCCTGGATCGCCGCCAGTGTCGAGAGCATCAGGTTCAGGAAGATGTACGGGTAGGGATCGAACGCCATGCCGAAATGGCTGAGCACATCCGAATTGAGCAGCATCCACCCCAGCAGGATCACCGAAAAGGTGATGATGAAGCCCCAACTGCCGCCGACCGCCGCCACCCGATCGGCCAGCTTCTCGCCCCAGGTCGAGGTTTCGTCCGCGACATCGGCGGCGTCGCGTGCGCTGAGCTGGCCCGACTCGATATCGGCGATGACCTGGGCTTCTTCCTCGTCCAGCTCATGCGCAGGCTTGCCCAGCGTGCGGCGGGCGATTTCGGCGGCGTTCGACAGGGCCATGGGCTTGGGGCTCCGTGCAAGAAATCAAATGCCTTGCTCCTTGGGGCGTTGATCGGCCAAACGCCAGAGTCATGACGGTACGCGTGGATATGGGAACCGATGAGCGCGGCTCGTCGGTGCCGATCGATCTTGAGGAACTGCTGGCGACCCGCCTGCTGGTGCAGGGCAATTCGGGGTCGGGAAAGTCGCATCTGCTGCGCCGCTTGCTGGAAAAGTCGGCCGGCCAGGTGCAACAGGTGGTCATCGATCCCGAGGGCGATTTCGTCACCCTGTCCAAGGCTTACGGCCATGTCGTGATCGAGGCGGGCGACTATGCTGAGCGTGAGGTCGGGCGCTTCGCCTCGCGCATTCGCGAACACCGCGCCTCGGTGGTGCTCAGCCTCGAGGGACTGGAGATCGAGGGCCAGATGCGCTGCGCCGCGACGTTCCTGAACGCCCTGTTCGATGCGCCGCGAGAGCATTGGTATCCCGCGCTCGTCGTGGTCGACGAAGCTCAGCTGTTCGCCCCCACAACGGGGGGCGAAGTGACCGAGGAGGTTCGCCGCGCCTCGCTATCCGCCATGACCAACCTGATGTGTCGCGGGCGCAAGCGCGGGCTGGCGGGGGTGATCGCGACCCAGCGACTCGCCAAGCTGGCCAAGAACGTCGCAGCGGAGGCGTCCAACTTCCTGATGGGCCGTACCTTCCTCGACATCGACATGGCGCGTGCGGCCGACCTGCTGGGCATGGAGCGGCGCCAGGCCGACTCGATCCGCGATCTGGCGCGCGGCACCTTCCTGGCGCTGGGCCCGGCGGTGTCGCGGCGGCCGATCACGGTGAAGATCGGCGCGGTCGAAACCTCGGCGCGCTCGGGCAGCCCTAAGCTGACCCCCCTGCCCGACGCCCCGCCGCCGGACTTGCAGGAACTGCTCTTCGCGCCGGTCGAGGAAGCGCCGACCCTGCCCATGACCTTCGACCCGCGTCCGCGCCGCGTGCCCGCCGAGGAACTGATGGCCGATCTCGGCCGCCCGCCCTTGCCCACGACCGCCGCCCCGCCCCAGCCGGAAATGGACGAGGCCGAGGTCGAGGCGATCTACGAACAGGTGTTGCGCGCGATCGTCGACGACCCCGAATCGACCTTCCGCCCCGCCTCTGTGCTATTCCAGGACTTCCAGGTGCGCTGCCGCATGGCGGGGCTGGCCCGGCCGCCGCTCGACCTGAACGGCTTTGCGCGGCGACTGTCCTGCGCGCGGGCGGGGATTTTCGACGTCAACGATCCCGACTGGCAGGAAGCACTGGCGCTGGCCGCGATGCTGCCCGACGACATGCTGGGCGCGTTCCTGCTGGTCGCACGCGCGGCGCGCGAGGGCCTGCCCTGCCCGCCGGATACCAAGATCGCCGAGACGTACGGGACCAGCTCGCTGGGCCGTGTGAAGCGGCTGATCGCCTATATCGAGAGCCGCGACCTGTTCGTGTGCCGCACCGACCTGACGGGCAAGCGGTCGATTACAATTCCCCGGCTGGGCTGGACCACCCAGGCGGCGGAGATGGGGTGAGGGTTGCCCTTGGCCTTCGACTTCGCTCAGGCGGAACGGAGGTTGGGGATTTTGGCGCGCGTAAAAGCGGGCGTCTCAGTCATTGTGCGAACCAACGCCCTACTTTTTTCGACGCTTTGCTGCCTTATCGTCATCACGGCGCATTTTTCGTTCCAACAGCATCACCAGCAACTGATCTGACCAGCAGAGCGCGATGATAGCGGGGACAGCCAGAATCGCACCCAGCCAAGTCATTGTCGTTTGACGTCCGGCGCGGCCTGGCCCTTAGACCTCGGCACCCAGATTGTACACGACAGTCCTTCGACCAAGGGCCCGCCATCCGGCATCCGGACGCGCTTAAAGCAGCCGCCCAGCGGAAATTCACGGCTCAGCCATTTCCCCTCCGGCGTGTCCTGTTCATAAGATTCGATCTTATGCCGCTGCAGAAACGTCCATAGCTTGTCTGCCGCCTCGCCAGCACAGATGTATTTGTGGCTTTCCTCGGTATCGCTGACGTAACCGGCGGCAATGGCCTCGCCCAGACACATTTCCATGAAACCCGGCATCTGTTCCGGAAAGGGCTTGTCGACGGCGGCGGCAAGCAACGCGAGCGAGAAGATCGGCATGATGAAACGAAACATGCCTGATCGGCCGACTGCCATCAAGCGCGACCCCCGTTCAGCCTGAGCGAACTCGAAGGCCACGGTCCACCGCCCACCACCAATAAAAAGGGCGACGGAGCCCGAAGCCCCGCCGCCCTTCGCATTCCGAACCCGAAACCGGGATCAGATCATGCCCAGCGCCTTCATATACACTTCGAGGATGGCTTCCTCTTCCTGATATTCTTCGCGCTTCTTCTTGCGGATGGCCATGATCTTCTTGATCGCCTTCGGATCATAGCCGCGCGCCTTGGCTTCGGCGAACACATCCTTGATGTCGTCCGAAATGCCCTTCTTCTCTTCTTCCAGCCGCTCGGCCCGCTCGATCAGCAGGCGCAGCTCGTCGGCCGTCACATTGCCGCTGCTGTCGAAATTCTCGTCCGCCATGGTCTTTAACCTTCTTGAAATCCTGTCCGCCCCCACGAACCCGCCGCCACGACACGGGCCCCGCCCATGGGCAAGGTCGGTCCGGCGCGAATGTCGGGATCGGGGAGCGGTCTAGGCGCTTCCGCGCCGTCGCTCAAGCGGGGGTTAACGGTTCTTCTTCACACTCTCGGCCATGCGCGCCAGTTGTTCCGGCGTCGCCTCGGCCTGATGCTCGGCCTTCCACTGGTCATAGGGCATTCCGTAGATCGCCTCACGCGCGGTCGCCTTGTCGACGCCCGCCGCCTCGCCCACCCAGTCGGACAGGCAGTTGCGGCAAAAGCCCGCCAGCCCCATCAGGTCGACATTCTGCGCGTCGGTCCGGTGGCGCAGATGCAGCACCAGCCGACGAAAGGCTTCCGCCGCCGCCTTGTCATCGATTGCATTCAACGCATCCACTGCATCGGCCATATTCGTCGCTCCTAGGTTGATCGTAACGCATTAGGCTTTAGGACACAGGCCGAAAAAATGCAGGATGTGACCATGACCACTCTCCCTCCGCGTTCGCGCAAAGTCCGCGTCCTGGCCACGCTCGGCCCGGCGAGCAGCGATCCCGAGACCATCGCCACCCTGTTCCAGGCGGGTGCCGACGCCTTCCGAATCAATATGAGCCATGGCGATCAGCAGTCGAAGATCCCGCTCATCCAGGCGATCCGCGGGCTGGAGGAGCGGTTCGGCCGTCCGACCACGATCCTGGCCGATCTCCAGGGGCCGAAGCTGCGCGTCGGCAAGTTCGCGGACGGCAAGGTCATGCTGGAAACCGGCAGCACATTCATCCTCGACCGCGATCCGACGCCGGGCGACGCGACCCGTGTCGAACTGCCGCACAAGGAAATCTTCGCCGCAATCGAGCCGGGCGCGCGCCTGCTGCTCGACGACGGCAAGCTAGTCCTGCGCGTCGCCTTCCACGACGCGGACAAGATCACCACGCTGGTCGAGGTCGGCGGCGCGCTGTCAAACAATAAGGGGCTGAACGTCCCCGACGTGGTGCTGCCCATGGCCGCGCTGACCGAGAAGGACCGTTCGGATCTGAACTTCGCGGTCGAGCAGGGCGTGGACTGGATCGCCCTGTCCTTCGTGCAGCGCCCCGAGGACCTGATGGAGGCGCGCGGCCTGATCAAAGGACGCGCCGCGCTCCTCGCCAAGATCGAGAAGCCGCAGGCGATCGACCGGCTGGAGGAAATCGTCGAGCAGTGCGACGGCGTGATGGTCGCGCGCGGCGACCTTGGCGTCGAACTGCCTCCTCAGGCGGTGCCGCCGCTGCAAAAGCGCATCGTCGAGGTGTCGCGCCGCATGGGCCGACCGGTGGTCGTCGCAACGCAGATGCTCGAATCGATGATCCAGAGCCCCTCGCCCACTCGCGCCGAGGTATCGGACGTGGCGACCGCCATCTATGACGGCGCCGACGCGATCATGCTGTCGGCCGAGTCGGCGGCGGGTGCCTGGCCGGTCGAATCGGTCGCGATGATGAACGCGATCGGCGTGTCGGTGGAAAACGACCCCGGCCACGGCGACCGTGTCCATTTCACCGCGATGACCCCCGACCCGACCACCGCCGACGCGCTGGCCGAGGCCGCCGCGCGGATCACCGATACCGTGTCGGCCAAGGCGATCATCTGCTTCACCACCAGCGGCTCGACCGCGCGCCGCATCGCGCGCGAGCGTCCCTCGGTGCCGCTGCTGGTCCTGACGCCGCAGTTGGAGACGGCCCGTCGCCTGGGCCTGCTCTGGGGCGCCCACGCGGTCCACACCCGCGACGTCGAATCCTTCGAGGAAATGGTCGCCAAGTCCAAGCGCATGGCCTTGCGCCACGGCATCGCCGAGGCGGGCAACCAGGTCGTGCTGATGGCGGGCGTTCCCTTCCGCACACCGGGGTCGACCAACGTGCTGCACGTCACCCGCATCATGGGCGACGAACTGGCCAATTATGGCGACCGCAGCGAAGAGGCGTAAGCGCCAGGCCTGACTATTGGCGGACAGACGAGAGGCGGCGGCGCGACAGGCGTTCGCCGCCTCTTTGTCATTTCAGCGGCAGGAAGAGTTCCAGGACCGCTTCATGTGCGGGCACATCGGGAAAGAGCGAGAGATGCTGGCAATAAAGAGGGAAGTCGCGCGCCTCCTCGCCGCTGGCGGGTAGCCAATCGCGATAGAGATAGATCGCCGCCGGCTCCAGATCATGGCTATGCCCTACGATCCTCAGCACCGCGCAGCGCCCGCCGGGAATGGTGCCAAGCTCGATCCGCTCGCCTTTCGCTTCGATCGGCTGATCCGTTCCAACGCACAAATCCATACGATAGTCGGCTGGGGGCGTGTTGCGTGGGTCTGAATGAAAGACATTGAAGGTCGTGCTGATCTTCGGCGACAAACCCATCGCCTTGCGCCAGGCGATAAAGCGCTGGATGGTCGCACCGATCGTCGCGGGATCACCGCGATGCTCCATGATTGCTACCGGGATCGGGGACACGTCGCGGATCGTTACATCGTCAGGGGTGTAGGTGGTCTGCATGAGCTTGCTCCTCGCGTTCTCGAGAGGCCCGAAGGCCGCGAGCCACGGCTCCCAATCAGGAGTTTTCCTGAACGACGACGGCGACTGCCCGAACCGTTGCCGAAAGGCGCGAGCGAAGGCATCCGGGGCGTCGTAACCGGCATCCATCGCTATGTCGGTGACGCTCTGCGCGTCCCGGTATGCCAGCCGGTAGGATGCCCGTTTCAGGCGGGCGAGCTGGACATAGCGATGCACGGTCAGCCCGAAGGTCGCCGCGAACTGCCGGTGGAAATGGTATTTCGAAAAGGCTGCGACGCCGCTCACCGCATCCAGGTCCAGATCATCGTCCAGATGTCGATCGATATGATCCAGCACCCGCTGCATCCGGTTTTGGTAGTGGCGTAGCGCCGCCTTCATCGTCCAATCCTCCGTGGCGAGTTCAGCTAGACGCTACCGGCCCATCGGCGCTCGACAGATCTTGCGCTTCGCACCATGACAAAAGGGGCCAGCATCTCGCGATGCCAGCCCCCTTCGTTGATTTGGTAAAGCCCGATCAGATGTGGATCGGCTTGCCCTGCACCGCCATGGCAGCTTCCTTGAGCGCCTCGGCATGGGTCGGGTGGGCGTGGCAGGTATAGGCGATGTCTTCGGACGTCGCGCCGAACTCCATCGCCTGCGCGGCCTGGGCGATCATGGTGCCCGCGAGCGAGGAGATGATCCACACGCCCAGCACGCGGTCGGTCTTGGCGTCGGCGATGACCTTCACGAAGCCGTCGGTGTCGCGGTTGGTCTTGGCTCGGCTGTTCGCCATGAAGGGGAACTTGCCGACCTTGACCTCGCCACGCTCCTTGGCGGCTTCTTCCGACAGGCCGACACCGGCGATCTCGGGCATGGTGTAGACGACGCTGGGGATGACGTCGTGGTTCACGATGCCGGTCTGGCCCGCGATGTTCTCAGCCACCGCGACGCCCTCGTCCTCCGCCTTGTGCGCGAGCATCAGGCCCGGGGCGACATCGCCGATCGCCCAGACGCCGTCGACATTGGTCGCGAAGTCATGGTCGATCTCGACCTGGCCACGGCCGTTCAGCTTTACGCCCGCGGCTTCCAAGTTCAGCCCGTCGGTGTTCGGCTTGCGGCCGATTGCGACCAGCACGGCGTCGGCCGACAGCGTTTCCGCCGCACCGCCAGCCGCCGGTTCGACCGACACGGTCGCGCGGTCGCCCTCGACGGTGACGCCGGTCACCTTGGTCGAGGTCTTCAGCTCCATGCCCTGCTTCTTGAAGAGCTTGGCCGATTCCTTGCGGACCTCGCCGTCGAAGCCCGGCAGGATCTGGTCGAGATATTCGACCACCGTCACCTTGGCGCCCAGGCGACGCCAGACCGAGCCCAGCTCCAGCCCGATCACGCCGCCACCAATGACGACCAGATGCTCCGGCACCTTGGGCAGCGCCAGCGCGCCGGTCGAGTCGACGACGACCTTCTGGTCGATCTCAACACCCGGCAGCGGGGTCACGACCGAGCCGGTCGCGATCACGATGTCGCGCGCGGTAACGGTCTGGTCGCCGACCTTCACCGTGCTCAAATCCTGGAACGCGGCCTTGCCCTTCAGCCAGGTGACCTTGTTCTTCTTGAAGAGATACTCGATACCACCGGTCAGCTCGCCGACCGCCTTGGCCTTTTCGGCGTGCATCTGGTCGAGGTTGAGGCGGGCACCGTCGATCTCGACGCCGAACTTCGCGAGGGCACCGTGGCTCGCTTCCTCGAACAGCTCGGACGCGTGGAGCAGCGCCTTGGACGGGATGCAGCCGACATTGAGGCAGGTGCCGCCCAGCGTCTCGCGCGCTTCGGCGCATGCGGTCTTCAGGCCCAGCTGCGCCGCGCGGATCGCCGCGACATAGCCGCCGGGGCCCGCGCCGATCACCAGGACGTCATAGTCATACTCAGCCATTTGTCTCTCCCGTTCCCCGGCGTCCGGGGTCCAGCCTCGCGGGCGCACCCGCCTTCACACAATAGGAACGGACCCCCGCGGTTGCGAGGGTCCGTATAGATCACAAAGCGATCAGAGGTCGATCAGGATGCGGGTCGGGTCCTGGATCGCATTCTTCAGCGCGACGAGGAAGGTCACCGCCTCGCGGCCGTCGATGATGCGATGGTCATAGGACAGCGCCAGATACATCATCGGGCGGATGACGATCTGGCCGTCGACGACGACCGGGCGCTCCTCGATACGGTGGAGGCCCAGCACCGCCGACTGGGGCGGGTTGATGATCGGGGTCGACATCAGCGAGCCGAACACGCCGCCGTTCGAGATGGTGAAGGTGCCGCCCTTCATCTCGTCCATTTTCAGCGTGCCGTCCTTGGCGCGCTTGCCGAAGTCGCCGATCGTCTTTTCAATGCCCGCGACCGTCAGGTCCTGCGCATCGCGGATGACCGGCACGACCAGGCCGTTCGGGGCCGAAACGGCGACCGAGATATCGGCATAGTCGTGATAGACGATCTCATCGCCCTCGATCGACGCGTTGACCGAAGGAATGTCCTTCAGCGCCATCGTCGCGGCCTTCACGAAGAAGCCCATGAAGCCCAGGCGGACGCCGTGCTTCTTCTCGAACAGGTCCTTATACTTGGCGCGCGCCTCGATCACCGCGGTCATGTCGACGTCGTTGAACGTCGTCAGCATCGCGGCGGTGTTCTGCGCTTCCTTCAGGCGCTTGGCGATCGTCTGACGCAGGCGCGTCATCTTCACGCGCTCTTCCTTGCGCGCCGAACCGGCGGGGGCAGCGGCCGGAGCAGCAGCGGCGGGAGCCGGCGCGCTGGACTTGTTGGCAGCGGCGGCAGCGACGTCTTCCTTGGTAATGCGGCCGTCCTTGCCGGTGCCCTTGATCGTCGCGGGGTCGAGACCATGCTCGAGGACCGCACGACGCACCGACGGCGAGAGTGCTGCGGGCGAGTCGCTCGACTCGTCGCCAGCAGGCGCAGCGGCGGGTGCCGGAGCAGCCGCCGGGGCTGCGGTCACGGCCGGGGTCGCCGCTTCGGTCTTGGCCGGGGCCGAACCACCGGCGTCGACGGTCGCCAGCAGCGCGCCGACCTGCACCGTGTCGCCGACCTTCACCGCATGCTCGCCCATGACACCCGCCACCGGCGAGGGCACTTCGACCGAGACCTTGTCGGTCTCCAGGCTCGCGATCGGCTCGTCGACCGCCACCGCATCACCCGGCTGCTTCAGCCATTCGCCCAGCGTCGCTTCGGAGATCGATTCGCCCAGCACCGGGACCAGAACTTCAGTCGCCATTTCCATTTCCTCCGCCCGGTCCATCGACCGGGGCTCTTACGCGGGCGGGCAAAACGCCCGCGCCAGATTTCATCCCTCCCCGGCTCGATCACGAACCGGGGAACTCGGTAAGTCAGTCCGCCGCCGCCGTGGTCGGCTTGGCGGTGGTGTTGCTGCCCTCGGCGCGCGTCCGGCGGATTTCCTCGCGGACATTATGGCCCAGCGCATCGGCGACCAGCGCGCCCTGCTCGGCGGTGTGGCGCTTCATCAGGCCGGTGGCGGGCGACGCCGCCGCCGCACGACCCGCATAACGCGCCCGCTTCACGCTCGCACCGGCGGCCGCCAGCGACTCTTCGATCAGCGGCTCGACGAAGAACCAATAGCCGTTGTTCTTCGGCTCTTCCTGCGCCCAGACCACATCCTGCAGGTTCGGCATGCGCGCGATCCGCTTGGCCAGCGCATCGCTCGGGAACGGATAGAGCTGCTCGACACGCACGATCTGGGTCGAGGTGTCGCCCGCCGCATCGCGTGCCTCGATCAGGTCATAGGCGACCTTGCCGGTGCACAGGACCAGCCGCGTCGTGGCCTCGTCGGCGGCACCGTTGGTGTCCGACAGCAGGCGACGGAAGTGGCTCTCGCCCTGGAAATCCTCGGCCTTCGATACCGCCAGCTTGTGACGCAGCAGCGACTTGGGCGTCATGACGATCAGGGGCTTGCGGAAATTGCGGTGCATCTGGCGGCGCAACAGGTGGAAATAGTTGGCCGGGGTGGTGCAGTTCGCAACCTGGATATTGTCGTTGGCGCAGGACTGGAGGAAGCGCTCGGGACGCGCGGAGGAGTGCTCCGGCCCCTGCCCTTCATAGCCATGCGGCAGCAGCATCACGAGGCCGTTGGCGCGCAGCCACTTGGACTCGCCCGACGTGATGAACTGGTCGATCATGATCTGCGCGCCGTTGACGAAGTCGCCGAACTGCGCCTCCCACAGCACCAGCGTCTTCGGATCGGCCAGCGCATAGCCATACTCGAAGCCGAGCACGCCATATTCGGACAACGGGCTGTCCAGCACTTCAAAGCTGCCATGCTCGACGGTCTTCAGCGGCACGTACTTGTGCTCGTCGGTCTGGTCGACCCAGACGGCGTGACGCTGCGAGAAGGTGCCGCGACCCGAGTCCTGACCCGACAGACGCACACCATAGCCTTCCGACAGCAGCGAACCGAAGGCCAAGGCCTCACCGGTCGCCCAGTCGAAATTCTCGCCGGTGGAGAACATCTGGCGCTTGGCGTCGAGCACGCGGTTCAGCGTCTTGTGGACCTGAAGCCCTTCCGGGATCGTGGTCAGCGTACGGCCGATCGCGTCGAACAGCTTCTTGTCGAGGCCGGTCTCGACGTTGCGGCGACCCTGATCGGACTCCTTCGGGGCCGACAGACCCGACCAGCGACCGGCGAACCAGTCCGCCTTGTTGGGCTTGTAGCTCGCGCCAGCCTCGAACTCGCCTTCGCAGCGCGTGGTATACTGCTTGATATTCTCGTCGACCCAGGCCTGATCGACCACGCCTTCGGACACAAGGCGCTTCGCATAGGTCTCGGCCACACCGGGGTGCGAACGGATCTTGTTGTACATCAGCGGCTGGGTAAAGCCCGGCTCATCGCCCTCGTTGTGACCGAAGCGGCGATAGCACCACATGTCGATCACGATGTCGCGGTGGAACTTCTGACGGAATTCGATCGCCATCTTGGTGGCGAAGGTCACCGCCTCGGGATCGTCGCCATTGACGTGGAAGACCGGCGCCTGGACGCCCTTGGCCACATCCGACGGATAGGGCGAGGAGCGCGCGAACTGCGGCGAGGTGGTGAAGCCCACCTGGTTGTTGATGATGAAGTGGACGCAGCCACCCGTGTTGTAACCACGGATGCCGGAGAAGCCGAGGCACTCCCAGACGATGCCCTGGCCCGCAAAGGCGGCGTCGCCGTGGATCAGCACCGGCACCGAGGCCGAGTGATCCTCCAGGTCGCCCGCGATCGTCTGGATCGCGCGGGTTTTGCCCAGCACGACCGGGTTCACCGCCTCGAGGTGCGAGGGGTTGGCGACCAGCGACATATGGACCTTGTGGCCGTCAAACTCACGGTCGGTCGAGGTGCCCAGATGATACTTCACGTCGCCCGAACCGCCGATATCATCGGGGTTGGCCGAGCCACCGGCGAATTCGTGGAAGATCACGCGCAGCGGCTTGGCCATCACATTGGCCAGCACGTTCAGGCGGCCGCGATGCGCCATGCCGAACACGATCTCGCGCACGCCCATCTGGCCACCGTACTTGATGACCGACTCGAGCGCGGGGATCATCGACTCGCCGCCGTCCAGGCCGAAGCGCTTGGTGCCGACATATTTCTTGCCGAGGAACTTTTCCCACTGCTCGGCCTCGATGACCTTGTTCAGGATGGCCTTCTTGCCATCGGTCGTGAACTCGATCGCCTTGTCCTGGCCTTCCATCCGGTCCTGGAGGAAGCGGCGCTCCTCCACGTCCGCAATGTGCATATATTCCAGGCCGACATTGCCGCAGTAATTCTTGCGCAGCGTGTCGACCAGCTCGCGAACGGTCGCCCATTCAAAGCCCATCGTGCCGCCCAGATAGACCTTGCGATCGATATCGGCGTCGGTGAAGCCGTGATATTCAGTCTTCAGATCTTCGGGCAGCTCGCGCAGGCCCGACAGGCCGAGCGGGTCGAGATTCGCCGCGAGGTGGCCGCGCACCCGGTAGGTGCGGATCAACATCTGCGCCCGGATCGCGTCACCCGCCGCCTTCACGATGTCGGCGGTCGAGGGTGCCGCAGCGGCCGGAGCGGCGGCGGCGGGCTTGCCACCCTTGGCGGGCTTGGGAGCCGGTTCCATCTGGGTCGGGTCGAGGCCCGCCGTCAGATCGTCGGTCGAGGTCAGCGGCCAGCGCTTGTTCTGCCAGCTGGGGGCGCCCACGCCCTGCTCCAGACCCTCGAAAAAGGTCCGCCAGCCAGCATCGACCGACGACTGGTCGGCCTGATACTTGGCATAGAGCGTTTCGATGAAGGCGGGGCTGACGCCCGCCGCGATGTCGCTGAATTCCTGGCCTTCGTAGCCCATGAGACGCTTCCTCGACCGCCCGACTTCTTTATGATCGCCACCCCGGCACATCCGCCTGGGGTCCGCAGCCGCGAGCGGCCCGCCTGCCGCCACGGACCCCGGCGGGTGTGCCGGGGTGACGCGATACGCCTTACTTGTTCAGCACCGACAGCAGCGTCGAGCCGAGTTCCGACGGGCTGGCCGCGACCTTGATCCCGGCCGCTTCCATCGCCGCGATCTTGTCCTCGGCGCCGCCCTGGCCGCCCGACACGATCGCACCGGCATGGCCCATGCGACGGCCCGGAGGCGCGGTGCGGCCCGCGATGAAGCCGGCCATCGGCTTGCTGCGACCGCGCTTGGCTTCGTCGCGCAGGAACTGCGCGGCTTCTTCTTCCGCCGAGCCGCCGATCTCGCCGATCATGATGATCGACTGGGTCTCGTCATCGGCCAGGAACAGCTCCAGCACGTCGATGAAGTTGGTGCCGTTGACGGGATCGCCGCCGATGCCGACCGCGGTCGTCTGACCAAGGCCAGCGTTCGAGGTCTGGAACACCGCCTCATAGGTCAGCGTGCCCGAACGCGACACGACGCCGACCGAGCCCTTCTTGAAGATCGAACCCGGCATGATGCCGATCTTGCACTCGCCCGGCGTCAGCACGCCCGGGCAGTTCGGACCGATCAGGCGCGACTTGGAACCCGACAGGGCACGCTTGACCTTGACCATGTCGAGGACCGGAATGCCCTCGGTGATCGCGACGATCAGCGGGATTTCCGCGTCGATCGCTTCCAGGATCGAGTCGGCCGCGAAGGGCGGCGGCACGTAGATGACCGACGCGTCCGCGCCCGTCTTCGACTTGGCTTCGGCGACGGTGTTGAAGACCGGCAGGCCGATATGCTCGGTGCCGCCCTTGCCCGGCGTCACGCCGCCGACCATCTGCGTGCCGTACGCCAGCGCCTGCTGGGTGTGGAACGTGCCGGTTTCACCCGTCATGCCCTGGGTGATGACCTTGGTGTTCTTGTTGACGAGGATGCTCATCTTAGCTCCCAATTCCCTTGTGTCCCCGCGAAGGCGGGGACCCAGTCCTGGGCTCCCGCCTTCGCGGAAGCACGATCGCTCAAAACAATGACTCGTACAGGTCGAGCCAATTCGGATTTTTCTCTTCGATCAGCCGCAGCTTCCAGTCCCGGTTCCATTTCTTGAGTTGGCGTTCGCGAAGCCGCGCACCGTCCAATTCGTCATGGGCTTCGTACCAGACCAGAAACCTGCAACCGTACTTCTTGGTGAATCCGTCGATCAGGGCGTTGCGGTGTTGATAGGCCCGCTTAACCAGATCGCTGGTGACACCGACATATATCGTTCCGTTCAGTCGGCTCGCCATCATGTAGACGTAGCCGGCCTTGGTCATCCCTGGGCCCCTTGTGCTCCCGCGAAGGCGGGAGCCCAGTACTGGGTCCCCGCCTTCGCGGGGACACAAGGAAATTCAGGATGCAATCTTACGCCAGGCTCTCGTCGATGCCCTTGCAGGCCACGAGCAGCTCCTTGACCGCGTCGACCGAAACCTGAAGATTGGCCTTCGCCTCGTCCGACAGCTTGACCTCGACGACCTTCTCGACGCCACCGGCGCCGATCACGACGGGCACGCCGACATAGAGGTTGTCGATGCCATACTCACCCGACAGGTGCGCCGCGGCCGGCAGGATGCGCTTCTGGTCGTAGAGATACGCCTCGGCCATCGCGATGCCGCTGGTGGCGGGCGCATAGAAAGCCGAGCCGGTCTTGAGCAGCGCGACGATCTCGCCGCCGCCGCCACGGGTGCGCTTGACGATCTCGTCGACCTTTTCCTTGGTCGAGAAGCCCATCTCGATCAGGTCGCTGACCGGGATGCCGCTGACGGTCGAATATTCCAGGACCGGCACCATGGTGTCGCCATGGCCGCCGAGGACGAAGGTGTTCACGTCCTTCACCGACACGCCGAACTCTTCGGCGAGGAAGTGGCTGAAGCGCGCCGAGTCGAGCACGCCCGCCATGCCGACGACCTTGTTGGCCGGGAGACCCGAGAATTCGCGCAGCGCCCAGACCATCGCGTCGAGCGGGTTGGTGATGCAGATGACGAAGGCGTCGGGCGCGTTGTCACGGATGCCCTCGCCGACCGCCTTCATCACCTTCAGGTTGATGCCGAGCAGGTCGTCGCGGCTCATGCCTGGCTTGCGCGCGACACCGGCGGTGACGATGATGACGTCCGCGCCCGCAATGTCGGCGTAGTCGTTGGAGCCCTTGATATTCGCGTCGAAGCCCTCGACTGGGCCGCACTGCGACAGGTCGAGTGCCTTGCCCTGGGGAACACCCTCGACGACGTCGAACAGGACGATATCGCCCAGCCCCTTGAGCGCGGCGAGGTGCGCCAGCGTGCCGCCGATGTTACCGGCGCCGATCAGCGCGATCTTCTTGCGAGCCATTCCAATCCTACTCCGTAGTGGACGTACGTGATTGGTCACGCGGCCTACGCCCATATGGGCGTCGGGGCAACCGTTATTCCACAGAGTTTAAGATTTTAAACGATAATGGTTCGCAAGTGCATTAAGCGTTCATTAGCCCTTCATCGGGACCATGGCCCTGGGCCAGATAGTCCTCGGAACGCATCTCTTCCAACCGGCTGATCGTACGCTCAAACTCGAAACGGCCGTCGCCGGTTTCATAGAGATCGGCGGGTTGGGCGTCGGCTGCGGCGAGCAGCTTGACCTTGTGTTCGTACAGCGCGTCGATCAGCTGGACGAAGCGCGCCGCCTCGTTTCGGTTCTCCGGCCCCAGCTTGGGGATGCCGACCAGGATGACGGTGTGGAAACGTCGCGCAACCGCCAAATAGTCCGCCGCGCCCCGCGCCTCGCCGCATAGCCGCTTGAACGAGAAGACCGCGACACCCTTCAGCGCCTTGGGCACATGCAGGACGCGGCCGCCGACCTTCAGGTCTTCGGAGGGCACATGTGCGGCATCCTCGACCGGATAGTCGGTCAGGCGGAAGAACGCCGCTGACAGCGTCATCGTCGCCTTCGGTCCATTGGGCACCAGCCAGGTGTCGAGCCGCCCCAGCCGGTCGCGCCGGTAATCGGTCGGCCCGTTGAGCGCCAGCACGTCCAGCCGCGCCTCGATCAGCGCGATGAAGGGCAGGAAATGCTCGCGGTTGAGCCCGTTCTTGTAGAGGTCCTTGGGCGGCCGGTTGGAGGTGGTGACTATCGTCACCCCCGCCTCGATCAGCGCGGTGAACAGCCGCGACAGGATCATCGCATCGGGGCTGTTCGTGACCATCATCTCGTCGAACGCCAGCAGCCGGACTTCCTCGGCCAGCGCGGCGGCGACGGGGGCGATCGGGTCGCCCGCCTGCTTGGCGCGCTCGGTGGCGATGCGGGCGTGGACCTCCAGCATGAACTCGGCGAAGTGGACCCGGCGCTTGGCCTCGACCGCCACATGGTCGAAGAACAGGTCCATCAGCATCGACTTGCCGCGCCCGACATCGCCCCAGAGATAGACGCCCTTGGGCGCGGGCGCGCTTTTGCCGGTCAGGCGCGCGAAGAGGCCGGTCTTGCGCGGGGTTTCCAGTTCGGTCGCGAGTTGCTCGAGTCGCGCGGCGGCGGCAGCCTGTTCGGGATCGGGGCGGAGCTCTTCTGCGGAGACCAGGCGACGATAGGCGTTGAGGATGTCGGGCATGTTGGGGGCGATGTCTGCCCTGCCCTCTCTCGCGTCAAGTCCCACCCTCACCCTTCCTACCCGCTAACGCGGGCGGGCCCCTTCCCTCTCCCAATGGGAGAGGGAGGGAGGCGCGTCAGCGCCGGAAGGGTGAGGGTGGTTTTAAATCAAGGCTGGAATGAAAAAGGGGGCCGTTCCCGACCCCCTTTCCGTTTCCGCCGAAACCGTGCCGGATCAGATGACCCGCTCGGCTTCCATCTTCTTGATCTCGGCGATCGCCTTGGCCGGGTTCAGACCCTTGGGGCAGACATTCGCGCAGTTCATGATCGTGTGACACCGGTACAGGCGGAACGGGTCTTCCAGCTCGTCCAGACGCTCGCCAGTCATCTCGTCGCGGCTGTCCGCCAGCCAGCGATAGGCCTGGAGCAGGATCGCCGGGCCCAGGAACTTGTCGCTGTTCCACCAATAGCTGGGGCACGAGGTCGAGCAGCAGGCGCACAGGATGCACTCGTACAGCCCGTCGAGCTTGGCGCGGTCGTCCGGCGACTGGAGGCGCTCCTTGCCCGACGGGGCGGGCGACACGGTCTGCAGCCACGGCTTGATCGAGGCATATTGGGCGTAGAAGTGCGTGAAGTCGGGGACCAGATCCTTGACCACGTCCATGTGCGGCAGCGGCGTGATCTGAACAGTGCCCTTCACATCCTCGATCGCGGTGGTGCAGGCCAAGCCGTTGCGACCGTCGATGTTCATCGCGCACGACCCGCAAATGCCCTCACGGCACGAACGGCGGAAGGTCAGCGAGCTGTCCTGCTCGGCCTTCATCTTGATCAGCGCGTCGAGCACCATCGGACCGCATTCGTCCAGATCGATCTCGAACGTGTCGTAGCGCGGGTTCTGACCCGAATCGGGGTCGTAGCGGTACACCTTGAACTTCTTCAGGCGGCCGCCGGTGGTCGCCTTGTGCGTTTCGCCCTTCTTGATGACGCTGTTCTTCGGCAGGGCAAATTCGGCCATGGTCACAAACCCGCTGGATGGGCCGACAGGCTGTCGGCAAAGGATCGCCCCCGCCGATACATGACAGCGGCGCTTGTCGCAAATGTCTTGACCGATTTAGCCGCGGGTTCAGATCACATCAAGAACGAGACCCAGGTCGCGCGCTTCCTCGGCATCGATATACCAGTTGCTGACCGCCTTTTCGCGCAAGGTATCGAACGACACCTGCGATCCGTTGACGATGGCGCGAAACCCCTCCTCCTGGATCAGGACCGACTGCTCGATCTCATGCAGCTTGGCCTTCAGGATCGCGGGCAGGCTGGTCAGCGGGCCGGTCAGGTCGACCGAGCCCGACATCTGTCGTTCGTGGAGCATCAGCCGGGTGCCGCGCGTCAGGAACCGCGTCTCGACCGGAAAGGCCGACATGAAGGTCGCACCCGCCGAGTATACCGCAACCTTGCCCAGGAACAGCGTCTCGCGGCCGGTATAGTCGCGCAGCAGGCGGATCGAGTCGCCCATCGCCCGCGCCATTTCCGGGTCGCCGCCCAGCGTGGTGATCGACACGACCAACGGGCCATCCTGGTCAGCGGCGGCAAGCTGGTCCTTGAAACCGGCATACATCACCTCGTCCACCGTGCCGTAAAGCTGGATGTGCGGGCGGGCGAGCAGCGGATATTTCACCGCTCTGTTGGGCATGTCGTGCATGGGGTGGCGAACAGGGGGTGCGGGATAAGGTTCCGCCAGCCAAAGGATACCCTATCCCAGCTTCGCCTTCGCATAGTCCTGCGTTCCGTGCGTCACCAACGCGTCTCCATCGACAATCTCAGCGACGGGAATGTCCGGCAACGCCTTGATCTCCTCGTAGAGCGGCGCGAAGTCCGTCTCCAGCGTGGTCTTGAGCAGATCCTCGTAACTCGGGATCACGAAGTAATTCTGCTGGAAATCGTCGATGCGATATTCCGTCCGCATCACGCGGGCGAGGTCGAAGCCGATCCGGTTGGGGCTCGGGTCCTCCAGCGCGAAGCGGCTCTCCGAATAGCTCGACACGATTCCCGCGCCGTAGATCCGCAAATCGCCATCCTCGCGCACCAGCCCGAACTCGACCGTGTACCAGTAGAGCCGCCCCAGATATTTCAGCGCATCCATGCCCAGCGCGCGCTGCCCGCCGCGCCCATAGGCGGCCAGATAATCGGCGAAGACGGGATCGGCGAGCATCGGCACATGGCCGAACACGTCATGGAAGACGTCGGGCTCCTGCAGGTAATCCAGCTGGTCGGGCCGCCGGATGAAATTGCCCGCGACGAAACGGCGATTGGCCATATGGTCGAAGAACACATCGTCGGGCACCAGCCCCGGTACCGCGACCACCTGCCACCCGGTCAGCTTCATCAGCCGTTCGGACAGTTCCTCGAAATCGGGAATGCCCGGCCGCGACAGCTTGAGCACGTCCAGCCCGCGAAGATACGCTTCCGATGCCCGTCCGGGCAGCAATTGGGACTGGCGCGCGAACAGCGTATCCCATGTCGCGTGTTCTTCCGCCGTGTAATGCTCCCACCCCTGCGGGATGGTCCAGTCGGCTCCGGCCCCTTCGGGCGGGGCAGCGAGAACATGGGTATCCTGTGCCATGCGGAGAGCCTATCATGATGATGGTGACAAATGAAACCATATCGTGGCGACGACTGGGGCGCGTTGCAAGGGGCGTTGCGGCCGCGATCGGCTTGATCCTGTTCGGTTATTTCGGCCTGGGGCTGACGCTGGGCGCAATTCCCCGGACGACCGCCCCCCTGCCGGCCGCCGGGGCGGATGCCATCACCATCTTCGTCGAGTCGAGCGCGATCCACACCGCGATCATCGTGCCCATACAGGCGGCGGGGGTGGACTGGCGCGACTGGGCACCGGGGCAGGATTTGCGCGACCCGCGCTATGCGGGCTTTCCCTTCCTCGCCATCGGCTGGGGTGAGGCGGGCTTCTTTCGCGAAACGCCGCACTGGCGTGACGTGAAAGCCGGTACGATCCTGCGCGCCGCATTCGGCAGCGACCGGACGCTGATCCATGTCGACCATCTGCCGCTCCCCCGCGCCAATGGCGACGATGTCCGCGCGGTGCGCCTGTCGCCGCAAGCCTATCGCCGCCTGGTCGGCGTCATCCAGACAAGCTGGAAACGCGGCGGGCCGCATTATCCGGGTTATGACGTGTACGATGCCTTTTACGAGGCAAACGGGCGATACAGCGCCGCCCATACCTGCAACAGCTGGACCGGCGATGCGCTGGCGGCGGCAGGGGTGCGGATGGGGTGGTGGACGCCCTTCCCAGCATCGGTGATGACATGGCTGTGATCCCGCCGCCCTCCAAGGCGCTGTGGGCCGCCGAACTGCCCCGCGCCTTGTGGATGGGCGCGACATGGTTGCGGCACCGCGCGGAACTGGCCGCCGTGCCGCATGGCGATGGGCGGACGGTCATGGTGCTGCCCGGCCTGTTCAACACCGACGCCGCGACGGTCCTGCTGCGCCGCTACCTGGCCGCCAAGGGCTACCGCGTCCATGGCTGGAGGCTGGGCCGTAACCGGGGCGTGCGCAGCGTCGGGACGGAGGCCGAGCGATTGATCGCCCGCATCGAGTCGCTGTCCGACAACGGACCGATGACGTTGATCGGTATCAGCCTGGGCGGGATCATGGCGCGAATGGCGGCGCAAGGACGCCCCGATCTGGTCGCGGGCGTGGTCACCATATCCTCGCCCTATGCCGGGCCGCCGCGCGCGACCAATGTGTGGAAAGCGTTCGAGCGGCTGACCGGCGAGCGGGTCGACGATCCCGCCGTCCTGGCCCGCTCGGCGGCGATCGCGGGGCCGCTGCCCTGCCCCGCGGCCGCGATCTGGAGCCGGAGCGACGGGCTGGTCGCCGGGATCATCTGTCGCGACGATGCGACTCCGTCGGTCGAAGTCCGCTCCAGCCATTTATGGGTCCAGCATCGGCCGCAGGTGCTGGCAGCGGTGGCGACCATCCTCGCCGGATGGCCGCCACCCGTCAGCGATCAATAACCGGCGCGGTACCCGTCATAGCCCTGCTGGCTGGGCTGCCCCTGCGGGTTCTGCTGGCATTGCTCCGGGTGCTTGCGACACTGCTTCTCATAGTCGCGGCGAGCGCGGCCTTCCTTGGCCTCCTGCTTGCGCATCTTGCGGCCGTAATTGCGGTCCGCCTCGTCCTGGCTGGTCGTGGTCCAGTCGACCACCTGCCCCGCCGCCTGGAACGGCGCCTTCACCACGCTGGCCACCGTCTTGACGCAGCCTCCGGTCGCCAGCGGCAGGGTCAGGACGGCGAGTTTCAGGACGAGGTTACGCATGGTACGGGATCTTTCAGCGGGCGCGCAAAAAAGCGTTGCGCGTTTCTATACCGATGTGCGGGAAATCGGTGAAGAAACCGTCGATGCCCTGGCCCAGCGCGGCGCGAATTTCGCCCGCGACATCGCCATGCGCCTTGGGATCGGTGCCCTTTCGGAAGGCAGGCCGCACGAAGTAATTTTCCGCGCGGTACGTCCAGGGATGGACGCGCAGGCCCGCCGCATGGGCATCGGCCACCAGCGTCGTCGGCGCATCGCCGTTCCACAGCATCGCCTTGTCGGGCCCGATGCCCCAGGCATAGGTCGCGACCTGCTTCAACCCTTCCGGCGTCATCATCGCGGCATAGCTGGGCGCGGCCTTGTCCGCCGGGCCGTCTTCACCCGCGACCAGCTGGATCAGGCGGATGCCGGTCATCGTCTTCAGATGCTTGAGGTTGTTCACCTCGAACGACTGGATGAAGACCGGCGCCTCGGCGGTCGTCCAACCCGCCTTGGTCAGCGCGGCCACCAGGGCTGCGTCGGTGCCCTTGCCGATGCTTGCGAAATAGGTCGGGTGCTTGGTTTCGGGATAGATGGAGATGGTGCGCCCGGTGTCCTTCGTCCGCTGCTTGGCGAGCGCGATGATCTCCTCCAGCGTCGGGATCTGGAACTGCCCGTCATAGGCGGTCGAGCGCAGCTGCGGCAGGCGTTCGCGGGCGCGCAGGGTCTTCAGCTCGGCCAGCGTGAAGTCCTCGGTGAACCAGCCGGTTTCGGTCTGGCCGTCGATGGTCTTCGTCGTCTTACGGTCGGCGAACTCGGGATGCGACGCGACATCGGTGGTGCCCGAAATCTCATTCTCGTGCCGGGCGACCAGATGGCCGTCCTTGGTCGGCACCAGATCGGGCTCGATCACGTCGGCGCCCTCCCGGATCGCGAGATCATAGGCGGCCAGCGTGTGTTCGGGGCGCTCCCCGCTCGCCCCCCGATGCGCGATGACGATGGGCGAGGACAGCGGCTTGGCGGTTTCGGCGGACATGGCCTCACCCTGCCCGATCACGAGCAACGCGGCAATGAGAGTGGTTCGCAACGGGAAACCCAACAGATTCATGGCGTTTGTTCATCCAATTGTAATCCCAAGGGGATGGCGCGATGCATTTCACAATCAATGGTCAATCGCATGACATCGAGGTCGATGTCCGAACGTCGCTGCTCGATCTATGTCGCGAACATCTGGGGCTGACCGGCTCCAAAAAGGGCTGCGACCATGGCCAGTGCGGCGCATGCACCATGCTGGTCGATGGCCGCCGTATCAACAGCTGTCTGACGCTGGCCGTGATGCATCAGGATGACGAGATCACCACGATCGAGGGTCTGGGCCAGCCGGGCAACCTCCATCCCATGCAGGACGCCTTTGTCCGGCATGACGGCTATCAGTGCGGCTATTGCACGCCGGGCCAGATTTGCTCGGCGGTCGGTATGCTGGCCGAGGTCGCCAAGGGCTGGCCCAGCCATGTCACCGAGGATCTGGGCCATGCCGAGCTGACGGTCGAGGAAATCTCGGAACGGATGAGCGGCAATCTGTGCCGCTGTGCCGCCTATCCCAATATCGTCGATGCCATTCGCGAAGTAGCCGGACAGGGCAACCGCAATCCCAATGACGACGTCGGCAAGGAGGTCGCGGCATGAAACCGTTCGACTATGCCCGCGCCGACTCGGTCGCCACCGCCACCCGCGATGGCGCAGCGCCCGGCGCACGCTTCATCGCGGGCGGCACCAACTTGCTCGACCTGATGAAGTTGCAGGTCGAGACGCCCGAGACGCTGATCGATATCAGCCGCCTGGAGCTGGGCGCGATCGAGGAGCGCGAGGATGGCGGGCTGACCATCGGCGCGCTGGTGCCCAACAGCGACCTGGCGGCCGATGCGCGTGTCATCGAGCGCTATCCGGTGCTGTCGCGCGCCTTGCTGGCGGGCGCGTCGGGGCAGTTGCGCAACAAGGCCTCGACCGGCGGCAATCTGCTCCAGCGGACGCGCTGCTATTATTTCTACGACCCCGCCACCCCCTGCAACAAGCGCGAGCCGGGTAGCGGATGTTCGGCGATCGGTGGCGAGAACCGCATCCTGGCGATCCTCGGCACCTCGGACCAGTGTATCGCGACGCATCCCAGCGACATGGCGGTCGCCATGCGCGCGCTGGAGGCCGTCATCGTCACGCAAAAGCCCGATGGCGACCGCCGCCGGATCGCGATCGGCGAATTCTATCGCCTGCCCGGAGCCACGCCCGAGATCGAGAATGTGCTGGAGCCGGGTGAATTGATCACCCATGTCGAACTGCCCCCCGCGCCTGCGGGCAAGCAGACCTATCGCAAGGTGCGCGACCGGGCATCCTATGCCTTTGCGCTGGTATCGGTGGCGGGCATCGTTGCGGTCGAGGATGGCAAGATCGCCTCGGCGCGTCTGGCCTTTGGCGGCCTAGGCCCGATGCCGTGGCGTGACGAAGCGTTGGAAGCCGCACTGGTCGGCCAGGCCCCGACCGATGCCGCCTTCCACGCCGCCGCCGACGCGCTGCTGGCCGAGGCCCAAGGCCATGGCTCGAACGACTTCAAGATTCCGCTGACGCGCCGCACACTTATCGCGACGCTCCGTGAACTGACGCAGGAGGGCTGATCCCATGCTCGGATTCGGCAAGGACGACACGAACGCGCTGACCATGAATCAGCCGCATCCCGACAGCCTGCTCGACACGGGCGTGCAGGGGGTAATTTCCAAACCGCTCGACCGGGTGGACGGCCCTAAAAAGGTGACGGGCACCGCCACCTACGCCGCCGAATACGCCATCGAAAACTGCGCGCATGGCGTGCTGGTCAGCGCGACCAAGGGGCACGCCAAGATCAAATCGATCGACGCCGATGCGGTGAAGGCCATCCCCGGCGTCATCGACGTCATCACCGACTACGAGACCTTCATTCGCAATTCGCAGCAGGGCGGTGAAACGAGCGCCCCGACGCAAGGGGTGCGCACGGTCGACTATTTCGGCGAGATCATCGCCATCGTCGTCGCCGAGAGCTTCGAGATCGCCCGCGACGCGGCCAAGCGCCTGAAGGTCGATTACGAACCGCTCGACGGTGTGTTCGATTACGAGGCGAACAAGGACGAGGCCGAGCCCGCCCCCGACGGCCTGATCAAGGGCCATTACGACAAGGGCGATTTCGACCAGGCGTTCGAGGGCTCGGCAGTGAAGGTCGACGTGACCTATACCACCCCCAGCCAGAACTCCGCCGCGATGGAGCCGCACGCCTCGATCGCGGTGTGGGAGGACGATGCGCTGACCCTCTACGGTGCCTATCAGATGCCGACGTCGGATGCGCAGCAGCTCGCCAAGTCGCTGGGTATCTCGCCGTCCAAGGTGCGGATCATCTCGCGCTATATCGGTGGGGGCTTCGGATCGAAGCTGGGTATCGCGCCCGAAAGCGTCGCCGCCGCCATCGCCGCCAAGCGGCTCGGCCGCCCGGTCAAGGCGGTGATGCTGCGCCAGCAGGTGTTCGACGCCACCGTCCGCCGCTCCAACACCGAACAGCGGATGCGACTGGGCGCGGAAGCCGGTGGACGAATCGTCGCGCTGGGACATGAGGCGATCACGTCGAACCTGCCCGACGAGGACTTTTTCGAGCCCGTCGGGATCGGCACCCACTTCCTCTATGCGGGCGAGAATCGGCGGATCAATCACGACGTGGTGCGGCTGAACTGGCTGCTCTCCGGCTCGATGCGCGCGCCGGGCGAGGCGGTCGGCATGGTCGGGCTGGAATGCGCGATGGACGAACTGGCCGAAGCGGTCGGCATCGATCCGATCGCCCTGCGCAAGATCAACGATCCCGAACAGGACCCCGAGTTGAAGGTCCCCTATTCCTCGCGGCAACTGACCCGCGCGCTGGAGGAAGGCGCCAAGCATTTCGGCTGGGACCAGCGCCAGGCGCCGGGCGCGCGGCGGGAGGGCGACTGGCTGATCGGCATGGGCGTGGCCTCGGCCGCGCGATCCAATATGCTCCAGCAGTCGTCCGCCAAGGTGGAACTCCACCCCGACGGCACCGCGACCGTCAGCTCGGCGATGACCGACATCGGCACGGGCAGCTATACGATCATGGCGCAGATCGCCGCCGAGATTCTCGGTCTGCCGGTCGAGAAGATCAGCATGGCGCTGGGCGACACCAACGATCCCCCCGCCGCCGGGTCGGGCGGGTCCTGGGGAGCGGGATCGGCAGGCTCGGCGGTCTATCTGGCGGCCGAACGGGTGCGCGAGAAGCTGGCCAAGGCGATGGGCGTCGACACGGACAGCCTGACGCTCAAGGACGGCATGGCGATCGGCGACAATCGCTCGGTCCCGATCGGCGAACTGTTCGGCAAGGAAAGCCTGTCTGCCGTGGGCACGATCAAGCCCGGCCAACAGGAAAAGCAGTTCAACCAGGCCAGCTATGGCGCGCACTTCGTCGAGGTCGGCGTGAACGTCGTCACCGGCGAGGTCCGCGTGCGGCGGATGCTGGGCGTGTTCGCGGCGGGGCGCGTGCTCAACGCGAAGACCGCCCGCTCGCAATGCCTGGGCGGCATGACCTTCGGCATCGGCACCGCGCTGACCGAGGAGCTGATCCACGATCCGCGCACCGGCAAGCTGGTCAATCACGACCTCGCCGAATATCATGTGCCAGTGAACGCCGATGTGCCCCAGCTGGAGGTCCATTTCCTCGACGAACGCGACATCCACGCCAACCCGATCCATGCCAAGGGGATCGGTGAGCTGGGCATTTCCGGCGCGGCCCCGGCGGTCGTCAACGCCATCTACAACGCCACCGGCGTGCGGGTGCGCGAGATGCCGGTGACGCTCGACAAGCTGCTCGATCATCTTCCGGCTCTTTGATGAGCGACCATGACAGCGTCCTCGCCGCCGCAAGGGAATGGCGCGGCGAGCAGATGGCGATCGCGACGGTGGTGTCGACCTGGGGGTCGGCACCGCGTCCGCGTGGCAGCCATATGCTGGTTCATGCCGATGGCCGGTTCGAGGGATCGGTGTCGGGCGGCTGTGTCGAAAACGACATCCTTCACACCGCCGCCGAGGTGATCGCGGGCGCGCCGTTTCAGGTAAAGCGCTACGGTGTGGCGGATGCCTCGGCCTGGGAAGTCGGCCTGCCCTGCGGCGGCGAGATCGCGGTCATGGTGCAGCCGGTGTCAGCGGAGGGCTTCGACCCCGAATTGTTCGACCGAATCGCCGAAACGCGCGAGCGGGGCCAGGCCCTGACCGTCACCACCGACCTGACCACCGGCCATTCGGGCCTGCGCCCGATCGAGACCGGCGAAGTCTTCGCCAACCGCTATGACCCGCCGCGCCGGTTGCTGATCGTCGGTGCGGTGCAGATCGCACAGAGCCTGGCGCAGCTGGCACAGACGCTGGGCATCGCCACCACCGTCATCGACCCGCGCGCGCGCTTCCTGACCGAGGAACGCTTTCCCGGCGTGACGCTGGACGATCGCTGGCCCGATGAAGCGGTCACCGCCCATGCGCCCGGCCCCGCCACCGCCGTGGTGACGCTGAGCCACGACACCAAGATCGACGACCCCGCGCTGGTCGCCGCGTTGGCGCACGACACCGCCTATGTCGGCGCGCTGGGCAGTCGGCGCAGCCATGCCGCGCGGCGGGAGCGTCTCGCTTCGATGGGCGTTTCCCTGTCAGCGATCGACCGGATCGATGGCCCCGTGGGCCTCGACATCGGGGCGATCGGCCCGTCCGAGATCGCGCTGTCGATCGCGGCGGCGATGATAGGAGCCTTTCATGATCGACGCTAAGGATGTGGCGCTGGTCCTGCTCGCCGCGGGACAGTCGAGCCGCTTCGGGATGGAGAACAAGCTGGAGGCCGAATTTCTCGGCAAGCCGGTGGGTTTCCACGTCACCACCGCGCTGGAGAGCATCCCCTTTGCCGACCGGATCGTGGTGACGGACGGCTGTCAGCTCGACTTTGCCTCGCGCGGCTATCGCGTCATCCACAATGAGGATGTCGGCCAGGGCATGTCCCACTCGATGCATCTCGGCGTGCGTGAAGCGATGAAGGCCTCGCCCCAGGCGATCCTGATCGCGCTGGCCGACATGCCGCGTGTGACGGCGGCGCACATCTATCGCCTGTTCGACGCGTTCGAGGGCCTGGATTCGGTGGTGGTATCGAGCAATGGCGAGCACCCGACCCCGCCGGGCGTCTTTGGCTCAGGCCGGTTCGAGGCGTTGCTGAAGCTGGAGGGCGACGAGGGCGGCCGCAAGCTGGTCGCGGTCGGGCGACATGTCGTGACCGCGCCCGCCGAGCTGATCGATATCGACACGCCCGAGGACCTCGAGCGGCTGCGTCAGCTCGTCCATGCGCCCGAGCGCACCATCACTCGTGGCGAAGCGCGTCGATCGGATTGAGCGCCGCCGCCCGCCGCGCCGGGAAGTAGCCGAATACCACACCGATCACCGCCGAAATGGCAAAGGCGATGATGTTGATCTGAAGATCGAAGGTCCAAGGCACCTGCATCACCGGCACGAGCAGCGCGATGATCGCCTGCGCCAGGAGCAGGCCGATGATCCCGCCCAGGCAGGACAGCACCACCGCCTCGACCAGGAACTGCATCAGCACCTCGCGCGCGACCGCGCCGATCGCCAGGCGGATGCCGATCTCGCGCGTGCGTTCGGTGACGGACACCAGCATGATGTTCATGATGCCGATGCCGCCGACCACCAGGCTGATTGCCGCCACCGCCGCGACGATGCGGGTCAGCATGGTCGTCGTGCTGGTCAGCGTGTCGCTGATCTGCTTGGTGTCGAAGATGTTGAAGTCCTCGGCCTTATCGCCGGTGATGTTGCGTCGTTCGCGCAGCAACGAGGTCAATGAGGCCTGCACCGCGCTGGTCTGATAAGCCTGGTCGACGCCGACCAGCATCAGGCGGATGTCGCGATTGCCGGTGAAGCGCCGCTGGACTGCCTTGATCGGCATCAGCACCACATCGTCCTGATCGCCGAACCCACCCTGCCCGCGCGTCGTCAGCACGCCGATTACGTCGCAGCTGATCGCGCCGATGCGAAACCGCTGGCCAACGGCATCGGTGCTGGGGAACAGGTTTTTGCGCACCGTATTGCCGATGATGCACACCGCCTTGCCCGACGCCTGTTCGGCCGGGGTCCACAGCCGCCCGGAGGCCAAGGGCCAGGGCTGGACGGTGAAATAGGCGAGCGTCGTGCCGGTGACCGTGGTCGACCAGTTCGCGCCCTCATAAATGGCGGTCGCGCTGGCCTGGGCCTGGGGTGCCACCGCCGTCACGCCTGCGATCTGCTCGGCGATGGCGGATACGTCCTCGGGCTTGAAGTCGGGCGGACGCGGACCGCCACCGCCGCGCCCGAAGCCCTGGCCGGGGCGTACCTGCAGGATGTTGGTGCCCAGCGACGAGATAGACTGCTGCACGGCGGCGGTCGTCGCCTTGCCCAGCGTCACCATGGTCACGACCGCGCCGACACCGATGATGATACCGAGCGTCGTCAGGAACGAGCGCAGCACATGCCGCCGGATCGACCGGATCGCGAGGATGAGCGTGGTGCCGAACATCAGTTCACATCCATATCCGGCACGACGCCCGGCCGGTGCTGCGCCTCGATCCGATCGACCAGCCCGTCCTTGAAGTGGATGACGGTGCGCGCGAACGCCGCCATGTCGGGCTCATGCGTGACCATCAGGACGGTGATGCCGCTGTCCCGGTTCAGCCCGGTCAGCAACTCCATGATCTCCACCGAACGCTCGGAGTCGAGATTGCCGGTCGGCTCGTCGGCCAGCAGCACGTCGGGGCTGGTGACGATGGCGCGCGCGATCGCCACGCGCTGCTGCTGCCCGCCCGACAGTTCGGCGGGGGTATGGTCCCACCATTTGTCGAGCCCGACCTTCTCCAGCGCCTCCATGCCCAGCTCGCGCCGCGTCTTCTTGTCCTCGCCCCGATAGAGCAAAGGCAGCTCGACATTCTCCAGCGCGGTGGTGCGCGACAGCAGGTTGAAGCCCTGGAACACGAAGCCCAGATAGCGCCGCCGGAGCATCGCGCGCTGGTCGCGGTCGAGCGTCTCGACATGATGGCCGCGGAATAGGAAGCTGCCGCCGCTGGGCACGTCGAGACAGCCCAGGATGTTCATCGTCGTCGACTTGCCCGATCCCGACGGCCCCATGACCGCCACGAAGTCCCCGCCCGCGATATCCAGGTCGACGCCTTTCAGCGCCTGGAACTGGGTCGCCCCCATGCCATAGGTCTTGGTGACGCCGCGAAGCTGGATCAGGGGTGCCTCAGCGGCCACCGCCTGCTCCCTGCCCACCGCCGGAGCGCCCCTGACGCCGCTGGCCGCCACCACCCGACTTGGCGTCCTGGCCCGCCGCGAGCTGGCCGGTGATGACCTCCATGCCGGGCTTCAGGTCGCCCGACAGGACTTCGGTCATCGAACCGTTGGTGTCACCGGTGACGATCTGGATCGGCTGCGGCTTGCCGTCGCCCCCGCGCACATAGATGGTCTGGGTCGCGCCGCGCTGCACGGTGGCGGTGCGCGCCGCGCGGTCGCGGCGCGGGCGGAAGGTCAGCGAACCCGCAATGCCACCGCCGCCCTGGCCCGCCCCGTCGGAGGGCTGGAAGCGAAGCGCGGCATTGGGGATCAGCATCACGTTCCGCTTGTCCGACGTTACGATGTCGGCGGTCGCGGTCATGCCGGGGCGCAGTTGCAGGTCGGGGTTGGCGACCGTCAGGTCGGCGGCATAGCTGACCACCTGCCCCGTGGTCGACGCCGCGCTGGCGGTCGAGGAGGCAGACGACGTGGCCGCGCTGACCGTCAGGTTCGATCCCAGATCGACACGGGTGATCGTCGCCGGGAAGGTGCGGCCGGGAAAGGCGTCGACGGTGAAGTTCGCCTTCTGCCCGATCTTCACCTGGCCGACATCGGCCTCGTCGATCGCGACCTCCAGCTTCATCTTGGTAAGGTCTTCGGCGATCACGAACAGGGTCGGCGTGTTGAACGATGCCGCGACCGTCTGGCCCGGATCGACCTGCCGCGCCAGCACCACGCCCGACACGGGCGAGCGGATGATCGCGCGCTGACGCTGGGTCTGCGACTGGGCGAGCTGCGCGCGCGCGGCGGCGACATTGGCCTCCGCGACGCGCAGCGCGGCGACCGCGCGCTGCGCGTCGGCGCGCCCGGCCTGAAGCTCGGTGGCCGAGGGGACACGGCCGTTGGACAGCTTATAGACCTGCTCCAGCCGCGCGAGCTGCGCCTGCGACTCCGCCACGGTCGCGCGCGCCTGCGCCACCTGCGCGGTGTTGGCCGCCAGCGTCGCTTGGGCGGCGCGAATCTGGTCGTCGATCTGCTCGGGGTCGATCAGTGCCAGCGCCTCGCCCGCCTTCACCCGGTCGTTGACGTCAACCACGACCTTGGTGACCAGACCCGACAGCTGCGAACCGACCGTCACCTGATTGGTGGGTGCCAGCTTGCCGGTCGCCGAGACGGTGACGGTCAAATTGCCGCGCGTGACGGGGGCGGTCGCATATCCGGCGTCCTTATTGCCCCCGAAACAGCTTTTCAGGAGCAGCGCCAGCAGCACCACGCCGACGATCACGACGCCCCATTGCACCCATTTGCGCCAGCGTGGCTGCGGCTTCACGCCCAGGAAATCGTCGAGAGTCTGGTCGGCCATCAGCGGTTGTCCGGGGTTGTCGAGCGCTCAGGCGCTACGGGAATAGCGGTGTCGTCCCAGCCGCCGCCTAGTGCGGCGAACAGCTGGACCTGTGCCGTCGCGGCGTCGGATCGGGCCTGCACCAGCCCGTTTTGGGCACTGAGCAGCGCCGCTTCCTGTTGCGACAGGGTGGTGAAGTCGGTCAGGCCGGTGCGGTACTGGCTGCGCGCCAGGATCGCCGAGTTACGGGCGGCGTCGAGCTGGATGGCGAACTGCCGCTCCCGCTCGCGGGCGGTGTTGAGCGCGACGATCGCGTTCTCGACATCCTCCAACGCGAGGAGAACGGTGCCCTGATAGGCGGCATAGGCCTGATCGGTCAGCGCCTGGGCGTTGCGGACCTGGGACCGCAGCCGCCCGCCGTTGAAGATCGCCTGGGTCAGCCCCGCGAACAGGCTGCCGGTGATCGCGTCGCCCAGCGAACCGAGGCTGGTCGCCGCCGTGTTGATATTCCCGGAGATCGCAAGCGCAGGATAGAGCGCGGCCTGCGCCACGCCGATCCGGGCGGTCGCGGCGGCCAGGTTGCGCTCGGCCGCACGGACATCGGGGCGACGACGCAAGATATCCGCCGGAATACCGACGCCGATCACCGCCGGGCCTTGCGGGATGGGCCGCACCGCCTCCATCCGCGCCTTGACTGCACCGGGGGCCTGGGCGGTCAGCACGCCCAGGCGCGAGACGGCGGCGTTATATTGCTGCTCGATCGAGGGGATGGTCGCCGCGGTCTGCGCCCGCTGACTACGCGCCTGTTCGGAATCGAGCGAGGACACCAGGCCTGCCTGGACTCGGAAACCCGCAATTTCCAGATTGTCGTCCTGCAGCGTCAGGCTGGCCCGCGCATTGGCGAGCTGTGCCTGGTAGGCGCGGGCCAGCACGTAATTGCGCGCCAGCTCGCTCTCGACGGTCAGCAGGGTCGCGGCATAGCTGAACCCGGCCCCTTCGTACGTGGCGCGGGTCGCCTCGACGGTGCGGCGGACTTCGCCGAACAGGCCGACCTGATAGCTGGCCGACAGCCCGACGGTGAAGCTGTTGCTGCCGCCCCCGCCGGTATCGACGACCGTGCCGTCGGGCAGCGTGAAGCTGCGTCCACCACCGCGCAGATTTTCGTTGCGCTGATAGCCGGTCGAGCCCGACACATTGGGCAGCAGCGAGGCGCGACTCTGGATCAGGCTTTCGCGCGCCTGTCTCAGCCGGGCGATGGCCTGGGCGACGTCGGTATTGGCGACCACAGCCCGCTCGACCAGTTCGGCAAGCAGCGGATCGTCGAACGAGCGCCACCAGCGGCTGAAGTCCTGCGCCTGCGCATTGGCGGCGGGCACCGACCAGTTCGCGGGCACCCCCAGCGCTTGCGGAGCCGCGGGGCGATAATCGGGGCCGACCGTACAGCCGGACAAGGCGGCGGTGGCGAGAAGAAGGACGCGGGCGCGAGGCTTCATGGACAGGAACGTGCCGTGCCATTACGGCCCCGTCCAGCGCATTTCTGTCGCAAAGTGTGACGGATACGGCAGATTTTCTTCATCTTGCCGCACACGCTTTGGGGAGGCGAAAGTTCCACTCCGATCCAAAAATCCTCCCCGGCACGGGGAGGTGGCAGGGCGCAAGCCCTGACGGAGGGGGACTTCCGTGCGGCACTCCCCCTCCACCATGCTGCGCATGGTCCCCCTCCCCGCCAGCGGGGAGGATAGGTGTTACCGCCCGACCCAGTCGGACACTTGCTGCGCCACCTGGTTTGCCGCCTGGTTCAGCGCCGGGCCGACGCTTGCCGCGTCGATCTTGCCGACCGGCACGCGCGCCTCGAACCGGCGCTTCTCGACGCCGGTCTGGCCATCACGCTGGAGTGCGGCATCGAACATCACCACCGCATCGCGCCGCGTCGCGTCCATGCCGAACTGGCGCAACTCACCCGACAGACGGTCGCCCGGATCGCTCACCGAGTCCCGCGCCGACAGCACGACGCGGTTCACCCGCGCGGTCAGCGTGTCGGCCATCAACCGCGCGAAAAGGCGCGCGGGCGGCTCGGCCCATTGCGCGTCCTTTACATAGGCGATGCTGGTCGCATCTTCCTGCACCGGCACGCGGGCGGTCGCCAGTTCCTGCGGCGTGGTCGGCACCTGGATGGTGATCGACTTGGCGCGGGCCGAATCCTGCGTCTGGCCGACGGTCGGCGCCGACTGCGCCTGAAGCGTCAGCAGCGAGGGCGGCGGCTTGGCGCCGAAGCTGATGCAGCCCGCCAGCGGAAGCGATGCCATCAGAACGATCAGCGGAGTCTTCATGACTGTCCTCATCGGCTTCCTCACTTGCCCTTATAGTCCGGCAGCTTCTGCTGCCCGATCAGCGACCCTGCGCCCTGCTGGTCGACCTTTTCGGCGACCGCCGACAGCGACTGGGTCATCACGCGCAGGTCCCGCACCAGACGATCCACCTCCGGCACGGTCTGCTTCGAGAAGGTCTGCAGGCCCGGCCGCGCATCGCCGATCGCCGAGTTCAGCGTGTCGGCGCTCTTCTGGGCCGAGGCGATGGCCTTGTTCAGGTTGGTCATGGTCGGCTTGACCTCTTCGGCGAGCAGGCCGTTGGTGGTCGCCGCCAGCTGGCCGATCGACTGCGCTGCGTCACCCGCCTGCTGGATCGCCACACGAGTCTGGGCCAGCGTTGCCGCGATCTCAGGCCCGCGATCGGCGAGCGCATCGGTCAGGCGGTTGGTGTTGTCCAGGATGCCCGCGATCGATGCCTGATTGCGATCCGAGAGCAGGCCGGTCAGACGCTCGGTCAGCGTCGACAGCCGCTCGAGCAGTTGCGGCGCGGAGTTCAGGATCGCGCCGATGCCGCCCTGCTTGGTCGGGATGACCGGCACGCCGTACGGGCAGACGGTCTTGTTCTCCGGCTGCGGACAGGCGATCGGCGGCGCGCCCTTGCGCGCGCCATCCAGCGAGATGGTGCTGGTGCCGGTGAAGCTGGCCGAGATCGACGCGGTCGTGCCCTGCAGGATCGGCGTCTGGTCATTGACGGAGACGCGGACGCGCACGAACTGCGGATCGGGGCGCCAGAGCGCGATTTCCTTCACCTGGCCGGAGGGCACGCCCGAATAGGTGACCGCCGAGCCCTTGGCCAGGCCGTCCACCGACTGGCGGAAGAAGATGTCATATTCCTTCTCCGTCGTGCCGCCCAGACGGGCGATCCAGACGGTGAAGATCGCCAGCACTGCGAGCAGGATCAGCACGACAGAGCCGACGAGGACGTGGTTTGAACGGGTTTCCATCAGCGTGTCCCTGCTTCGCCTCTCGCATGGGCATCGGCCGCACTGCCTTGGGAATGGTGTCCCGTGGCATCGGCGTCGACTTCGGTGGGGTGGCGCGCGGCGTCCGTGTCCGCCGAACGGGGCCGAATATCGGCCACTTCGTCCTTGGCGGCGATGGCGGCGCGACCACGCGGGCCCTTGAAATATTCCTCGATCCACGGATGGTCGAGCGCGATCAGCTCGTCGATCGTGCCGACCGCGATCACCTTCTTGTCGGCCAGCACCGCCACCCGGTCACAGATGGCATAAAGCGTGTCGAGGTCGTGGGTGATGAGGAAGACGGTCAGCCCCAATGTCTTCTGGAGCGAGGCGATCAGCTGGTCGAACGCCGCCGCGCCGATCGGGTCGAGGCCTGCCGTCGGTTCGTCCAGGAACAGCAATTCGGGATCGAGCGCCAGCGCCCGGGCCAGCCCAGCGCGCTTCTTCATGCCGCCGGACAATTCGGCCGGGTATTTGGGCCCCGCATCGGCGGGCAGGCCGGTCATCACGACCTTGTAGGACGCGATCTCGTCCATCAGCGCCTGAGGCAGATCGCGGTAGAATTCCTTCAGCGGCACCGCGACATTCTCCGCCACGGTCAGCGTCGAGAACAGCGCACCGCCCTGGAACAGCACGCCCCAGCGCTTGCGGACATCGACCGCCTCTGTCGCATCGCGGCCGATGGTCTGCTCGCCAAAGACGGTGATGTCGCCGGCATCGGGCGTCTGGAGGCCGATGATCGTGCGCATCAGCACCGACTTGCCGGTGCCCGATCCGCCGACCACGCCCAGAATTTCGCCACGATGCACGTCGAGATCGAGGCCATCATGGATGACCTGCTCGCCAAAGCTGTTGCGCAGGCCCCGGATGTGGATGAGGATATCGTCCTGCTCGGCCATCAATCCCATCCGATCCAGGTGAAGAAGACCGCGAAGAACGCGTCGAGCACGATCACCAGGAAGATCGCCTGCACCACCGCCGCCGTGGTGCGCAGGCCGACCTGCTCGGCATCCGACTTGACCTGCATCCCCTGAAAACATCCCGCGATCGCGATGATCGCGCCGAAGACGGGGGCCTTGATCAGGCCGACATACAGGTCGGTGATCGGCACCACTTCGCGAATGCGCGACACGAAGGTGACTGGCGGAATGCCGAGCGACACCGCCGCCAGAAAACCACCGCCGATGATTGCGATCAGCGAGGAGTAGAAACCGAGCAGCGGCATCAGCGTCACCGCCGCCAGCGTGCGCGGCACGACCAGCGCCTCCATCGGTGACACGCCGATGACGCGCATCGCGTCGATCTCTTCGGTCAGCTTCATCGTGCCCAGTTGCGCGGCAAAGGCCGAGCCCGAGCGCCCCGCGACCATGATCGCGGTCATCAGCACGCCCAGCTCGCGCAGCGTCAGGCGGCCGACCAGATTGATCGTAAAGACCTCCGCGCCGAACTGACGAAGCTGCACCGCGCCCTGTTGCGCGATGACGATGCCGATCAGGAAGCTCATCAGCCCGATGATGGCCAGCGCCGAGACACCGACCGTCTCGAACTCATGCACGACCGCATTAAAGCGGAAGCGGCGCGGATGGCGGATCACCGCCAGCGCCGCGAGCGTCGTGGCGCCCAAGAAGCCGAGCAGGCCGTACAGCGTCTGGAAGGAAGCAACGACCGCGTCGCCGACCTCGCCCGCCACGCGCGCGAAGGGGCTGACCGGCTTGGGCCGCATCGCGACCGGCTGGTCCGCCTCGGTGACCTTGGAGAACAGATGCCGCTGGTCGTCGTCCAGCCCTTCGATTTGGGCATCGTTGCGGGCGGCGAACCGGTGGATCAGCCACGCGCCGACTGTGTCGATACGGTCGACCTGGGACAGGTCGATCCGCCGGACCTTCCCATCCTCCCGGTCGAGCCGTTCGGGCAGGTCGCCCAGCGTCGCCAGCGACAGGCTGCCGGAAAAGCGCAGCGCGCCCCCATCCCCCGCATCATGCTGATAATCGGCCTTGGCGTTCATCACCTGCCTCTTTGCGGGAAAGCGGGACCATCGACAAGGCGCTTCATAGCAGCGACGAATCGACTATTCGCGGTAATTAGACGATTGAGTGACGTTTTCATAGCAGCCGATCCACGACATGCAGGATCAGGCCGACACTGCCACCCACCAGCGTGCCGTTGATACGGATATATTGCAGGTCGCGCCCCACCGCATTTTCCAGTCGCGAAGTGACGGTATCGGCGTCCCAGCCGCGCACCGTCTCCGACACCAGCCGGACGATGCCGTCGCCATAATCGGCCGCGACGCCCGCCACCGCGCGGCGCACGAAGCGGTTGATGGTGGCCGACAGCCTGGGATCCTCCTGCAGCGTCTGGCCCAGCTGGCGCAGCATCTCGCCCAGTTTCCCGGCGGTAACCGCCTGCGGATCGCGGGCCATGCGCAGCAGGGCTTCGCGCGCCTGCTCCCACAGTCCGTCGAGCCAGCGCTGCATCGCCGGGTTGGCGATCAGGTCCGCCTTCATCGCCTCGACCCGCTCGCGGGTGCGCGGATCATATTGCAGGTCCCAGGCGAGGCGCTCGAGCCCCTCCTCGATCTTCTGGCGCAACGGATGGTCGCGATCCTCCGCGACATCGTGGAGCAGCTTGTGCAGCCCGTCGATGAGCTTGTCGGCCAGCGTCTCGTCCAGCCCGGTCCAGCGCAGGATGGCCCCAGCCCGCTCGTGCACCATCGTGCGAACGATCGTCTCGTTCGCTTCCAGCGCGGAGGCAGCCCAGCGCAGGACGGAGTCGAGCAGCGGCAGATGCCGCCCCTCTGCGATGCTGGCCCGGAGCAACTGGCCCAGGATCGGCGAGACCTCGGTCGCGCGCAGCCGTCCGGCGATGCCCGCCTTCACCATGCCGCCCAGCCGCTGGGGGTCGAAGGCGGTCAGCATCTCGGCGAACAGGCGCGAGGCCCCGCGCCGGATACGCCCGCCCTCCTGCGGCGGTTGCGCCAGCCAGCGCCCCGCCGCGCCCGCCACGTCCAGCCGGTGCATCCGCCGTGCGACGACGCGCGGGATCAGGAAATTGGTGCGCAGGAAATTGGCCAGCGTGTCGCCGATCCGGTCCTTGTTGCGCGGCACGATCGCGGTGTGCGGAATGGGCAGGCCGAGCGGATGGCGGAACAGCGCGGTGACCGCGAACCAGTCAGCCAGTCCACCGACCATCGCCGCCTCGGCAGAGGCGCGGACGAAACCCCAGGCCGGATGCACCGGCTGCATTGCGCGGGACAGAAGGAAGAGCGCCGCCATCAGGACCAGTAGTCCCGTCGCCACGACCCGCATCTTCCGCAGGGCGGGTGGAACGGTCTGGCTACCCCCCGATCGCATGGCGACTTCCATCATTCAGGACAATTCGCGGCGCGCGACTTTGTTCAAGAGGAATCTTTCCCCAGCGTAACGAAACGGAGCAGTTCTTCATTCCTCCCCTGTAAGGGGAGGGGGACCAGCGAAGCTGGTGGAGGGGTGTTACGGCCAGCGATCGTCTCCATCACGACCGGCTACACCCCTCCGTCAGCGCTGCGCGCTGCCACCTCCCCTTCCAGGGGAGGAACATCACGTCCTACTCCGCCGGATCGTAACCCAGCTTGCCGGTCGCGGGCGGCAACGCGGGTCCACCTGCGGGACCTTCGATCACCGGACCACCGCTGCCCAGTTCGTCACCGGGGGTATAGGTCAGCAGGCGCCGGCCCAGGCGCGGGCCGATCCAGCGTTCGACCCCCACCGCCAGGCTGAACGCGGCGGGCACGATCAGCAGGGTGAGGATGGTCGACATGGCAAGCCCGCCGATCACCGTCACGCCCATCGGGCTGCGCCACGATCCGTCCCCGCCCAGCGACAGCGCGGTCGGGATCATGCCCGCGACCATCGCGACCGTGGTCATCACGATCGGCTGGGCGCGCTTATGCCCTGCGTCCAGCACCGCCTCGCGGATCGGCACGCCCTTGGCGATCTCCTCCAGCGCGAAGTCGATCAGCAGGATCGAGTTCTTGGCGACGATGCCGAGCAGCATCAGCAGGCCGATATAGACCGGCAGCGACAGCGGATTGCCGCTGAAATACAGCGCCAGCAACCCGCCCAGCGGCGCCAGCAGCAGCGAGGCCATGTTGACGAAGGGCGGCAGGAAGCGGCGATAGAGCAGCACCAGCACCGCAAAGACCAGGAAGATCGCCGAGATGATGGCGGTGAAGAAGTTCTTCATCATTTCCGCCTGCATCTTGGCCTGGCCCAGCACCATCTCGCTGACCCCCATGGGCAGGTTCTTCATGATGGGCAGGTCATGGACCTTCTTCATCGCGTCGCCGCTGATGACGCCCTTGGCCAGGTCGGCCCCCACCGTCACCTGACGCCGCTGGTTCACGCGGTCGATCTGGGTCGGGCCTGCGCCCAGACCGATATCGGCGACGACGCTCAAGGGCACCGAGCCGCCGGTCTGGGTCTGCACGGGCAGGTTCTGGATCGTCGACAGCCGCGCGCGGGCATTCTGGTCGAGCGCGACGCGGATCGGCACCTGGCGGTCGGACAGCGAGAAGCGCGCCGAATTCTGGTCGATATCGCCCAGCGTCGCGATACGGATCGCGCTCGACAGCGCCTGTGTCGTCACGCCCAGATTGGCCGCGAGGTCGAGACGCGGACGGATGACGATTTCCGGCCGGTCGAGATTGCCGACGATACGCGGCGCGACCAGGCCGGGCAGCGTGCCCATCTGCTGCACGATCTTGTTGGCGGTATCGCGCAGCACGGCGGGGTCGTCGCCGCCCAGCGTGATGGTCAGGTCGCGCCCGCTCGATCCCCAGCCGAACTGCGACTGGAAGGTCACGCGCGCGTCGGGGATCGCCGCCAGTTGGGGGGCCAGCGAACGCTCGAAGTCGGTGCTCTTCATCGAGCGATCCTCCTTCAGCGTCGCGACCACCCGGCCATTGCCGACACTGGTGCGCGAATAGACCGATTCGACGTCGGGCTGCTTCTTGAGGAAGGTCGCGACCTTTTTCACGACAGCATCGGTCTGGGCCAGCGTCGTGCCGGGCACCATCTCGATCTTGGCGACCGCCTGGTCATTGTCCTGCGGCGGCTGGAAGGTCTTGGGGATGATGGCGAACATCACCACGGTCAGCACGAACGCGCCGACGCCGATGCCGATCACCCACAGGCGATGGTCGCGGAACCGGCCCAGGATGCGCCGGAACAGCCCCCGCTTCACCCCATCAGTCGGCCGGTCGAACCGCAGCGACCAGCGCAGCGTCGCCATATAGGCGTCCATCAACCTGCCTTCGCCATGGCTGGCATGGCCCGCCGACTTCAGGAAATAGGCCGCGATCATCGGCGTGATCATGCGCGCCACCGCCAGGCTCATCAGCACCGAGACGACGACGGTCAGACCGAAATTCTTGAAATACTGGCCCGGCACGCCCGGCATCAGCGCGACCGGCAGGAACACCGCGACGATCGCCATAGTGGTCGCCAGCACGGCGAGACCGATCTCGTCCGCCGCGTCGATCGACGCCTGATAGGCGGATTTGCCCATGCGCATGTGCCGGACGATATTCTCGATCTCCACGATCGCATCGTCGACCAGCACACCCGCCACCAGGCTGAGCGCGAGCAGCGTCATCTGGTTCAGCGTGAAGCCCAGCAGGTCCATGAACCAGAAGGCCGGGATCGCCGACAGCGGGATGGCCAGTGCCGAGATCACCGTCGCGCGCCAGTCGCGCAGGAAGATGAAGACGACGATGACGGCCAGCACCGCGCCCTCGATCATCGCATGGATGGCGCTTTCATATTGCGCCTCGGTATATTTCACGCTGTTCGAGCGGAGGACGAACTTCACCTCCGGGTTGCGCTTTTCCAGTGCCTTCAGCTTCTCGACCGCGCCGTTATAGACGCTGACGTCCGAGGCGCCCTTGGCGCGCTGGAAGTCGAAGCTGATGACCTGCCGTCCGTCGACCGCCGCCTGCGAGCGTTGCTCGGCATAAAGGTCGCGGACCGTGGCGATGTCGGCGAGGCGCACGGTACGGCCGCCACGCACGTTGATCTGGGTCTGACCCAGGTCATAGGCGTTGCGCGCATTGCCCAGCACGCGGACCGCCTGTTCGGTGCCCGCAATCTCGGCACGGCCACCGGCGGCGTTCAGGTTGGTCATGCGCAGCTGGGCGTTGACCTCGCTGGCGGTCAGCCCCTGCGCCTGTAATTTCAGGGGATCGAGGATCACGCGGATCTCTCGCGTCACGCCGCCGTTGCGGATGACCTTGGAGAGACCCGGAACCGACAACAGCTCCTTGGTGACGTTATTGTCGATATACCAGCTCAGCTGTTCGGGCGTCATGTTGGACGCCACCGCCGAGTAACTGGCAAGGTCGTTATCGGTCGAATCGACGCGGATCACCTGCGGCTCCAGGATGCCGTCGGGCAGCATCGAGCGGATCTGGGTGATTGCATCGCGCGCATCGCTGACCGCACGGTCGATCGGCGTGCCGATATCGAGCTGGACCAGAGTCTGCGACGAGCCCTCGGTCACGGTCGAGGTGATCTGGTCGACGCCCTGCAAGTTCCGCAACGCCGCCTCGACCCGCTGGGTAACTTGCGTCTCCAGCTCGGTCGGGGCCGCACCCGGCTGGTTCACGACGACCACGACGATCGGGAAGTCGATGTCGGGGTCGTTGTTCACGTCCATCCGCATGAAGCTGACGATGCCCGCCAGCGTCAGCGCGACGAACAGGACGATCGGCGGAACCGGGTTCCGGATCGCCCAGGCCGAGATGTTGCGGAAACTCATCTTACTGGGCCCCCTGGCCTGCCACGATCGGATGAACCAGCTGGCCCGCCGCCAGGAAACCGCCGGCCGAACGTACCACCCGCTCATCGCCCTTCAGGCCCGAGGCGATGGTCACGCCATTGTCCGAGACCTGCCCGATCTTGATGTCGCGGCGCGCCACCTTGTTGTCGGGTCCGACGATGTAGACGAAGCTGCCCTTGTCATCGCTCTGGATCGCCGAGTCCGGCAGGACCGGCGCACGGGCCGTGCCGCCACGGATCGTCGCGGCGGCAAAACCACCGGGACGCAGCGCGGGGTCATAGGACAGCGCGATGCGCGCCACGCCCTGGCGGGTCTGCGGGTCGATGACCGGCGACACCTGCCACACCTCGCCCTTGAAGCTCTGGGAGCCGCCGACCGGCGTGACGGTCGCGGGCGCGCCCACGGCCAGGCCGACCAGGTCGGATTCGGCCAGCTGCGCGCGCAGCTCCATCTGGCCGCCCATCGCCATGCGGAACAGCACGCCCGAACCCGAGCTGACGATCTGGCCCGGCTCGGCGGCGCGGGTCAGGATCAGCCCTTCGGCGGGCGCACGAATGTCGAGGCGGCCGTTGCGCGCCAGGGCTTCCTTATAGGAGGCCTGCGCCTGCCGGACGCGCGCGGCGGCGGCATCGCGGGTCGCGGTACGGCGCTGGAGATCGGCCTTGGAGATGAAGCCGCGATCGACCAGCTGCTGGGCACGATCGAGTTCAGCCTGCGCGATCTTCTGGTCCGACTGGGCCACCGCGATCTGCGCATTCAGCGCCGAGGCGGTCTGGGTCTGCACCGAGCGGTCGACGGTCGCCAGCACCTGTCCGGCGCGGACCCACTGGCCCGGCTCGACCAGGACGCGGGTGATCATGCCGCCCTCGCCAGCAACGCCGACCGGCATTTCGCGCCGGGCCGCCAGCGTTCCGGTCGCGGAGATTTCGCGGCTGACCGACTGCTGGCCGGGCACGACCACGGTGATGTTGGGCACCTGGGTTCCCGCGCCCGCCCCCTGGCCCGCCTCATGCTTCTTGGGCGCGAACAGGACCCAGCCGAGCAGCGCCACGGCGCCTATCGCCACGGCCACCCAGATCCAGCGTCCGCGCCGCCGGGGCGCGGGCCCTTCCAGACCCAGATGCTGGCCGCCACCAATCGCCCCCGTCTCGTAATTCATGTTCGTCACCGATCCCCGACCCGCATTCCCATTGCGTGCAACCTACGCAGAATGCGCCATTAACGGCTGTGTTATAGAAATATAGCACCCTGTACAAGCATCTTTGCACATGCCTGGATCAAGGTGGCTCAAAGATGATTCCAACGCGTTCATCGCACGTTTTGCCGATGTCCGCCAAAGCCTTGGCGGCATCAAAGGGAGATGATGATGAACAAGATCCTGCTTGCCGCCGCGCTGGCCCCCGCCGCGCTGATTCCGAGCATGGCACAGGCGCAAAGCACGCCCGCGCCGACCACCGTCGAACCGCTGGTCCCCGCCACCGGCACCGTGCTCGACATCTCGGCCGAGGGGCGCACGACGCGCGTGCCCGACATCGCGACCATTCGCGCCGGCGTGGTCAGCCAGGGCGCGACGGCCGCCGCCGCGCTCAGCGACAATGCCCAGCGCATGGCCCGTGTGCTGGCCGCGGTGAAGCGTGCCGGGGTCGCCGACCGCGATATCCAGACCGCGACCGTCCAGCTCCAGCCGCAATATCGCTATGGCGATGATGTGCCGCCCGCCATCACCGGCTATCAGGCGACCAACACGCTCAGCATCCGCTTCCGCGACATCGCCAAGTCGGGCAGCATCCTGGACGCCCTGGTCGCGCAGGGGTCGAACCAGATCGAAGGTCCTAATCTGTCGATCGACAAGCCCGATGCCGCACTGGACGAGGCCCGGGCCGATGCGGTCCAGCGCGCCCGCGCCCGCGCCGAACTCTATGCCAAGGCGGCGGGGATGCGGGTGACGCGGATCGTCTCGATCACCGAGAACGGCGCGGATGCCGGTGGCCCTCAGCCGCCGATGATGATCCGCACGATGGCGATGCGGTCCGACGCGATGGAAAAGACCAGCATTGCCCCCGGCGAGCGCGACGTGACCGTCAATGTCTCGGTCCGCTTCCTGCTGAACTGAACGACGTCGCCCCCATCGCCTTGACGGCATGGGGGCGACCGTTCCGGCAGGCGGATCGAGGTCCGCACCATACCCGACACACGAAAAAAGCCGCCCGGTCGCCCGGACGGCTTTTTTGGCTCAACGAGCGAATGCGTTGTTTAACGCACCCGACCGCGACGAACCAGGTTCACGATCGCCAGCAGGACGACGGCGCCCAGCAGCGACACGAGGAACGAGGTCAGCGTCAGACCGGCATTGTTGATCGAGCCGCCTGCGAAGATCAGGCCGCCGATGAACGCGCCGACTACACCGACGACGATGTTCAGGAAGATGCCCTGCTGAGCATCGGTACGCATGATGATGCTGGCCAGCCAGCCAATGACACCACCGACGATAAGCCACAGGATAATACCCATTGTCTTTCCCTCCGTTGGGCCCGCGAGCGGGACACGGGGGGAAGACGTGCGAATGCCGGTTATTGTTCCGTCCCCGTACCGGCGATTCGATGAACCGTTTTCAAGAAGTCAACAATGCGATCGTTTTTATGTGGCTTCGTTCCCCCAGCGATGCCGCGGTCAATATTTCTGCTGACGTTCGTAGAGCGAGCGATAATGCTGGATGCGGGTGACGCGCAGACCGGGCATTCCCGAGCGGTCGATCGCGCGTTGCCACCCTGCGAATTCCTCGACGGTCAGGCCATAGCGGTCGCAGACCTCGTCGACCGAGAGCAGCCCGCCATTGACGGCCGCGACCACCTCCGCCTTGCGACGGACGACCCAGCGCGTGGTGCTGGGCGGCGGCAGGTTTTCGAGCGTCAGCGGTTCGCCGAGTGGCCCGATTACCTTGGCAGGGCGGATCTTTTGGTTCTCGATCATCATGCAACCTCACTGGGGCTCCCCACCCCATGTCGTCTGTTGGCCCTGCATAACCCGGGCCCTTGAACATCACCTAAAATCGAAAGGTTAACGTGTCATTCATTCCTGCCCCAGCGTGCGAGGGCCCGTGCCATAGGCCCGTTGAACGCCCCGTCCAACGGGGCGAACAGGCTGGGATCGGGGGCCCCGCGCGTGAATCCGGCCTGGACCGCGGCGGTCCGGCTGGCGGCCTGCCGCGTGGTCGCGCCGACCATCAGCACCGCCAGGTCGGGCGGTAGCACCGTCAGTTCGGTATCCCGATCAAACCGGTTGAAGCTGAGGTCCAAAAGCGCAATCCATCCCGACTGGTGAAGCCCCTTGTTATCGGGTGGATATGAAAGCCGGGTAAAGGCCGGAAAGCATGTCCACTTTTTCGCACGCCTTATTCACGGGGCCGCCCGCCTTTTTTGCCTTTTTTGCATGCAAGGCGCGAAAGGCGTATGGACGCGACCATGGATCAGTTGGTGGATTTCCAGCTTGGGGGCGATCCCCGAGCCAAGCGGATCGTGGTCGCGATGTCGGGCGGCGTCGACAGCTCGGTCGTGGCGGCGCTCGCCCATGCCACGGGGGCCGAGACGATCGGCGTCACCTTGCAACTCTATGACCATGGCGAAGCGGTCGGGCGGGCGGGCGCCTGCTGCGCCGGGCGCGACATTCGCGACGCGCGCGCGGTCTGCGACCGGCTGGGCATCGCGCATTATGTCTTTGACCATGAAGACAGTTTTCGGACGCAGGTGGTCGACCGCTTTGCCGACGAATATCTGGCGGGGCGCACCCCCATCCCGTGCGTCCAGTGCAATATGGGGCCGAAATTCACCGACTTGCTGAAGCTGGCCCGCGACCTGGGCGCCGACTGCCTGGCGACCGGCCATTATGTCCGCCGGGTCGAAGGGGTGAACGGCGCGGAGTTGCATCGCGGGGCCGATCCCGCGCGCGACCAGAGCTATTTTCTGTTCGCCACGACGCAAGGTCAGCTCGACTTCCTGCGCTTCCCGCTCGGCGCGCTGCCCAAGGCGCGGGTGCGCGAGATCGCCGCCGAACTCGGCCTGGGGGTCGCCGCCAAGCCCGACAGCCAGGATATCTGCTTCGTGCCCGACGGCGACTATGCCGGGCTGGTCCGCAAGCTGCGCCCCGAGGCGGATACGCGCGGCGACATCGTCGACCTGTCGGGCGCCAAGCTGGGCGAGCATCGTGGCCTGATCCACTATACGGTTGGCCAGCGGCGCGGGCTGGAGATCGGCGGCAGCCCCGAGCCGCTCTATGTCGTCCGGTTGGAGCCCGATACGAAGCGCGTCGTCGTCGGCCCGCGCACCGCGCTGGCGGTGGAGGCGGCGCGGCTGACCGGCATGAATGTGCTCGGCCCGCTCGACGGACCGCTCTTCGCCAAGGTGCGGTCGATGGCCAAGCCGGTGCCCGCGCGCATGGTCGGCGACCGGCTGGTCTTCGACGCGCCCGAATATGGCGTGTCGCCGGGCCAGGCGGCGGTGCTGTATGACGGCCACCGGGTGCTGGGCGGCGGCTGGATCGCCGAGACCGAGGCGGCACGGATCGCCGCCTGAGGCGTTTCCCGCCGCATGACCGGCCCCTGCATCGAAGACCTGCGCCGCCAGATGGAAGCGGCCGCCGAACGCCTCGACTTCGAGGAGGCCAAGCGCCTGCGTGACCGCATCAACCTGCTGCGCGGTGGGGCGGCGGATGCGGACGTCGACACCAGCGGCCTGACCCGCCAGCAACCCGGCGCCATGGGCCTGGGCACCAGCCAGTCGCGCCCTGAACGCCCCGAAGGCTGGGTTCCGCCGAAAAAGCCCGACCCGATGACCAAGGGGCGCGGGCGGCGGCAGGGTTAACGATTGCCGCTGCTTAGCGCCCTTCGATCCGCCAAGGCGGATAACGACGATTCTCCCCTGCGCGGAACAGGCAAAGCTGGTTGCCCGCCGGATCGACCAAGCGGGCCTCGCGCCACAGCCAACTCCGATCCGTCGCCTCGGACAGGAGCGGGTAGCCTTGGGCGACGATCCGCACGGCTGCGGCGTCTACGTCGTCCATTTCGAAATAGATGACCGGACCATCCGACGGAACATGCGATTGCAGGTGAATGGAAAGCGTTGCCTCTCCCTCCGGCAACTCGAAGCGAGCATATTCGTGACGGGCCGACACAATTAGCCGCAGGCCAAGTGCAGTATAGAAGCGGACACTGGCCTCAAAATCGGTGGCCCCTAGCGTGACCTGATTCAATCGCACCCTCTGCCCCCTACAACGCCGTGCCCGCGAGATGCCCGATCGCGGCCGTCGCCGACATGGCGAGCACACCCCAGATCAGCACGCGCACCGCGCCTCTCGACTGGCTCGCCCCGCCCGCCGTCGCGCTGACCGCCCCGAGCGCGGCCAGGCAGACCAGCACGCCCGCCACGATTCCCCACAAAGCCGCGCCGTGCGGCACTAGAATCGCCAGCAGCAGCGGCACCGCCGCCCCCACCGAGAAGGACGCCGCCGAGGCCAGCGCCGCCTGCACCGGTCGCGCCGCCCCTTCGTCGGTGATGCCCAGTTCGTCGCGGGCATGGGCGGCGAGTGGATCGCCCGCCATCAGCTCTCGCGCGACCAACCGGGCGGTCGCCTCGCTCAGGCCCCGCGCATGATAGATCGCGGCGAGCTCCGCCTCCTCCGCGACTGGATCGGCGGCCAGTTCGGCCTTTTCGCGGGCCAGGTCGGCGGCTTCCAGATCGGCCTGCGAGCTGACCGAGACATATTCCCCCGCCGCCATCGAAAAGGCGCCCGCGACCAGTCCGGCCAGCCCCGCGACCAGGATCGCCGGGCGGTCCGCACCGCTGGCCGTCACGCCGACCACCAGGCTGGCGGTCGACAACAGCCCGTCATTGGCGCCCAGCACCGACGCACGCAGCCAGCCGACCCGGTCGATCCGATGGCGTTCACGATGCGGGGTGGTCACCGCTGCACCGCAAAGGCGCTGCGATAGGCGGGCTTGACCGTTTTCAGGATCGCGGGCGTCACGGGCAAGGTCACCTCATAAGTCCCCTCGGCATAGGAGCCCGCGACATAAGGATCGGCGATCAACCCGATCCGGTCGATCGCGCGGCCATTGGTCGATCCCAGCAACAGCGTGAGCTCCTTGATCGACGGACAGCTGTTCATCGACGATACCGTTCCCTGAGTGCGCCGCATCTGCTCGGCCTTCAGCTGCGTACAATAGCTGGTCCGTGTCGCCGATTGAAGCGCCGCGTCGGAGGTGAAGAGCGCCCTGGGCTCCAGCCGCCGCCCTGCCGCCTTGTCCCAGACCAGACCATAGGATGCGGGTTGGCCATGCGCACCGCCGGTATAGTCATAGCTGTCACCCGACAGGCTGACGAAACGCGGCGTCTGCGTCACCAGCTTCCAGCTCTGCACATAGGAATAGCGTCGATAAGGAAAGCCCGACTTCGCCGCCTCGCGCCGCGCGGCCGCGCCGTCCCGCATGGTCTTGGCACGAAGCCGCGCACGGTCCGCCTCCAGCCAGGCCTTCAGCCCCGGGACCCGCGCGGCGGCCGTAGGATAGGCATAGCCGAACTCATAATCGGCGGTCTTCACCGTCGGCACGTCGTCCTGCGCCAGCACTGGACTGGCACACCCTACCAAGGCCAGCGCGATCCATCCGTTCCGCATCACCGATCTCCCCGAAAAGGCTCATTCCTGTATCAAACGCGCTGTACGGGCGATGAGCGACGCGGTTCCTCTTGAGAGCGACAATCAGGGAACGTATATAGAACGAATGGCGCAACTCGACACCCGTGAAAAACTGGCGATCCTCGCGGATGCGGCAAAATACGACGCCTCCTGCGCGTCGTCGGGCACGTCGAAGCGTAACAGCCGTGACGGAAAGGGGATCGGATCGACCGAGGGCATGGGTATCTGCCACGCCTATGCGCCTGATGGCCGCTGTATCTCGCTGCTCAAGATCCTGCTGACCAACAGCTGCATCTTCGACTGCCATTATTGCATCAACCGCAAATCGTCGAACGTCCGCCGCGCGCGCTTCACCGCGCAGGAGGTGGTGAATCTGACGCTGGCCTTTTACCGGCGCAATTATATCGAGGGCCTTTTCCTCTCCTCGGGCATCATCAAGTCGTCCGACTATACGATGGAGCAGATCGTCGAGGTCGCGCGCAGCCTGCGGGAGGATCATGGCTTTCGCGGCTATATCCATCTGAAGACCATTCCCGATGCCGATCCGGAGCTGGTGCGCCTGGCCGGGGTCCATGCCGACCGCGTGTCGATCAATGTCGAGCTACCCACCGTCGGCGGTCTCCGTCGCCTTGCGCCCGAAAAGGATGCGGGCCGGATCGAGGGCGCGATGGCCGATGTGAAGACCGCGATCGAGGACCGAACGGACGCGGCGAAGAAGTACAAGTCCGCCCCCGGCTTCGCCCCCGCCGGACAGTCGACCCAGATGATCGTCGGCGCCGATGCCGCGACTGACCGCGATATCGTCGGGCGGGCGGCGACGCTGTATGACCGGTTCCGCTTACGTCGTGTCTATTATTCGGCGTTCAGCCCGATCCCCGACGCCTCCGCCGTCCTGCCGTTGCAGCGCCCGCCGCTGATGCGCGAGCACCGGCTCTACCAGTCCGACTGGCTGATGCGCTTCTATGACTATCAGCCCAATGAAGTCGCGGCGGCGGCCGACGAGGCGACGGGGATGCTGCCACTCGACATCGATCCCAAACTCGCCTGGGCACTGAAATTCCGGCAGAATTTTCCCGTCGATGTCAACCGCGCCCCGCGCGAGATGCTGCTGCGCGTGCCCGGCCTGGGGGTGAAGGCGGTCGACCGGATTATCGCGACCCGCAAATGGCGCAAGCTGCGGCTGGAGGATGTCGGGCGCCTGACCGTCTCGATCACCAAGCTGCGCCCCTTCCTGATCGCCGAGGACTGGCGTCCGGTCGCGCTGGCCGAGCGGGCGGACCTGACGTCGCTGGTCAAGCCTGCGCACCAGCAACTCGAACTCTTTGCCTGAATGAGAGTGATTCGCGGGTGAAACGGGCGTCATCGTGCGCCGTTACGCTCCGCGAAGGAGACGATCATGGCCACCGCCGACATCTATGCCGACCTGAAGCGCGACCACGACAAGCAGCGCGACATGCTGAAGCAGCTCGCCGAGCTGAAGGGCGACAGCGCCAAGCGCAAGAAGCTGTTCGAGACGTTCCGCGTCGAGGTGCAGAGCCACGCCGCCGCCGAGGAGGAGTCGCTCTATGCCACCATGCTGGGCGAACCCGAGCTGCGCGACGATGCGCGCCATTCGGTGTCCGAGCACAAGGAGATCGACGATCTGCTCGGCGAGATGATGGACCTCGACTTCGCGTCGGACGAGTGGGAGTCCAAATTCTTCCACATGCGCCATCGCTACGAGCATCATATCGACGAGGAAGAGGAAGAGATGTTCCCCGCCGCCGAGAAGGAGCTAGACGACGCGACCGAGGAAAAGCTCGCGGAAATCTATGAAGAGCGCAAGCCGATCGAGGCGAAGGACGCCAAGGCCAACCCGCCGGGCGGCGACGAGCGCGATTGAATTTGAGGGACGCGCTTAAAGCGGGAAGGTGTCCGCTCACTACTCCCCTCCCCTTCAGGGG
>NZ_LDTE01000008.1 GCF_001476905.1 Sphingomonas sanguinis
GGGGAGGGGGACCATCCGCAGGATGGTGGAGGGGTGTCCCCGCTGGCCGTGACACCCCTCCGTCAGGGCTGCGCCCCGCCACCTCCCCTTGCAGGGGAGGAAACGCCTTCATGCGCAGATTTCGCGAATGTAAGGCCGCCGTCATCTTCGCCGGTTCCCGCTGCTGATAGGCTCGTGTCCGCAAGCTGGCATGGGGATGGTGGCGCGGATGATCGGGATGTGGGGCAAGGCGGCGTTCTGGGCTGGCCTGATGACCGGGGTGGCGACACCCGTATGGGCCGAGACATCGTGCAAGGTTGGCCAGATGGCGGCGATCCCGGTCACGATGCAGGGCATGCGCGCGGTCGTCGACACGCGGATCAACGGCAGGCCGGCGCCCTTCATCCTCGATAGCGGCGCCTTTTTCAGCAATATCTGGCCCGCCGTCGCGCATGAGTTCGCCCTGCCGCAACAGCCTTTGCCGAACGGCATGCGGCTGGGTGGGATCGGCGGCGGCACCGATGCGACGGTGGCCACCGTCCGACATTTCTCCCTGGCCGGGCTCGACATACCCAATGTCCAGTTCACGGTCGCGGGCAGCGATATCGGCCAGAGCGGGTTGATCGGCCAGAATGTGCTGGGCTTGGCTGATGTCGAATATGACCTGCCCGGCGGCATGGTTCGCCTGTTCAAGCCGATGGGCTGCGGCCGCGCGGCTATGGCCTATTGGACCAAGGGTCAGCCCTTTTTCGAAATTCCCATCGAGACGAAGGAGGCCGCGCACAACCATACGGTCGGCACGGTCGAGCTGGACGAGGCGAAGCTGAACGCGACCTTCGACACCGGCGCGCCGCAGACGGTGCTCAGCCTTCGCGGCGCGGCGCGGGCGGGCGTGCATCCGGGCGGTCCCGGGGTCGAGGCGGCGGGATGGGAAAGCGGCATGGGCCGCCGCGTCGTCCAGGGCTGGACCGCGAAATTCAAGCTGCTCAAGATCGGCAATGAGGAACTGCACAATGTGCGCCTCCACTTCGCCGATCTGGGCATGCTCGACACCGACATGTTGCTGGGTGCGGACTTTTTCGTGTCGCATCGCCTCTATGTCTCCAACCTCCAGCACCGCATCTATTTCACCTATACGGGCGGGCGGCTGTTCAACGCGGTCGCCCATGCCGACGCGACCGCCGCCGTCATCGCGCAGAACGGCGCGGATGCCGCCGCACCGACGGATGCCGAGGGGTATAGCCGTCGCGGTGCGATGTACGTGACCCAGCATGACCTGCCGCATGCGATCGACGACTTCACCAAGGCGATCCAGATGGCGCCCCAGGAGCCGCGCTATCCCCGTGAGCGTGCGCTTGCCTATCTGCAGCAGCGGCGGCCGGTGCTGGCGATCGACGATCTCAACACCACGCTGACCCTCGATCCCGTCGACACGCGCGCGCGGTTGATCCGTGCCGAGCTGCGGCTGCGGGCGGGCAATCCGGCGGGGACGATCGCCGATCTCGACCTGCTGAACGGCCAGTTGCCGCACGAGGACGCCGCGCGGCTCCAGATGGCGCAGCTCTATTCGGGGGCGGACGCATTCGACCAGGCGATCGGGCAATATGACGGGTGGATGTCCGCGCACCGCGACGACGCGGCGCGCAGCACCGCGCAGAACGGGCGATGCTGGTCGCGGATGCTGGCGGGCAAGGATCTGGACAAGGCGATGGGCGACTGCAACGCGGCCGTCCATGCGGTGCCGACCAACCCCAGCTTCCTCGACAGCCGCGCCTTCCTCCATCTGCGCCAGAAGGACGACCGCGCCGCGCTCGTCGACTTCAACGCCGCGCTGGCGATCGATCCCAGGCGGCCCTGGGCGCTCTACGGCCGTTCGCTGGCCGAGGAGCATCTCGGCCAGACGACCGAAGCCGCGCACGACCGCGCGCTGGCGACCGCGCTGGACAAGCGGTTGCCGGACAAGATCAGGAAATACGGGATCGGGTGAAGCGATTCTCCCCGCTCGCGGGGAGGTGGCAGCACACAGCGCTGACGGAGGGCGGCTTCCCCACAGGTCTGTCCTTGGGGAAGCCCCCCTCCACCATCCTGCGGATGGTCCCCCTCCCCGTGCCGGGGAGGAGTGGATTCGTCAGAAGGCCTTCGACACGCCGACGAAGAACCCGCGGCGCGGCCCGTATTGCGGCGCGCCGACGCCCACGCCGGTTCCGTCACGGATTTCATATTTGTGGTCGAGCACGTTGATGACATCGAAGCGGATGTCGAGGTTCGGCCCCGCCAGATGGTGGCTCGCGGTCAGGTTGAATTGCGCATAGGGCGACAGCTTGGCGCCGTTGGGAACGTCGTTCACGTCGTCGTCGCGGCGCAGGCCGGAACCATAGATCATGCTGCCGCCCAGCTTCGTTCCTTCCGCCACCGCATAGGAGATACCCGCCGATCCGGTGAAGGTCTGGTCGTGGTCCAGATAGATGTACCGGTTGGCGATATAGGCGAGGTCGTCGGGCGAGAAGCTGAACTGGCTGGAGACGATGTTGCGCCCCTTCGCCTTGGCGGCGGCGAAGTTGGCATAGGCGAGCAGGGGCCCACGCTGATAGCTGACATTGGCCTCGATGCCGCCGATCCGCCCCTGTTTGTAATTGAACGGGGTCAGGATGATCGGCGCGCCGAACTGCCCCTCGTCGATCAGGTTCTTCGAGATGCGGTAATAGGCGTCGATGCCATAGGTGAAGTAGCGGCTGAGCTTGGCCTGGAACCCGGCGTCGAAATAATCCTGGCGCTCGGCAAAGGGCACGTCGTTCAGCGGGTTGGCGGGATAGGCGCTGGTCCCGACGAACTTGGCGATGCTGGTATTGCCGACCAGCTCGAAGGGCGGCGGTACGAAATAGCGCGAATAGCCCGCGTGCAGCGTGTAGGTGTCACCCGGCTGCCAGACCAGGTTGACGCGCGGCGACAGCTGCCCCTCGCGCCGATAACCGTTATACAGGTCATAGCGCGCGCCGTAGTTCAGCGTCAGCTTGGGGGCGAGCTTCCACTCGTCCTGCAGATAGGCGCTGAAGCTGGTCGCGGTCTTGCCGCCATTGTCGACGATCACGACCGGCTCGCCGGTCTGCGCGCCGTTGCCGTCGACCGGAAAGACGCTGGTGCTGGTATCGCTGGTCGAGCGGTCCCGCGTCACCAGCAAACCGCCGCGCAGCGTGTGGGCGGTGCCGACATGATAGACCGCATCGACCTGTCCGCCGATCGCGAAGTCCTGCTTATAGGCCTGCTGCGCCTGGCCGTTATAGAGCAACTCGCCCAGCACATCGGGGCGATAGCGCAGCGACGAATAGCGCGCGAAGAGCGAGGCCTGGACAGTCAGCGGCTCGGCATCGTGGAGCAGGGCGATCTGGCCGAAGCCGGTCTTTTCCAGCTGCGTCTCGTTCAGCTTTTCGCTGGGGAAGGCGGTCTGGCCGCCGACGCTCCACCCGGCGCTCGGCTGCTGGCCGACCGGGTTGGGGATCTGGAACCACTGGTTGGAATAGCCGCCGACGAAGGACAAACGGTTCTGGTCGTCCAGAATATGGTCGACATAGGCAAAGCCCTGATACTGGTCGGTATCGTCATGCACCGGGTTGGAGCGACCATCGACGCTCTCGATGCCCAAGCCGCTGTGGCGGTAGTCGCCCGACACGAAGTAATTGGTGCTGCCGGACGAGCCGCCATAGGTCAGGCTGGGCTGGATGGTGTTGTGGCTGCCGCCGTAAATGGAGGCGGTGCCGCCATTGTCGAACAGGCCGCTCTTGGTCGTGATGTCGATCACGCCCGCCGTGCGCAGGCCGTACTGCGCGGGCAGTGCGCCGGTTAGGATGTTGACCTTGTCGACCAGGCGCGGCGACAGCGTCTGGCCGAACACCGCCAGCCCTTCGGGCAGGATGGTGCCGTTGATGCGATATTGCAGGCCGTTATGGTCGTCGCGGACGTGGAACTGGCCGAAGCCGTCCTGCACGATGCCGGGGGCCTGGAGCAGGATCTGGTTGAACTGCTGATTCTCGCCGCCGGGCAGTGCCTTGATCGTCGCGCTCGAGATTTCATAATTGGAGGCGCCCAGGCTGGGCTGGATATGCTCGCGCGCTTCGTCCAGCCGCTTGGCGGTCACCACGATATCGCTGCTCTGGCCGGTCGAGGACTGGTCCGAGTCGGCGGCGGGAATCCCTCGCGTCTGGGCCAGGGCAGGGACGGCCAGCGCCGACGTGGCGACACAGCAGAGAAGGGCATAAAAACGCATGGACAACCCCAAATGATATAACGTCTCCCGAAGGGACTATCTTGCTGCGCTGCGATGCCATGGCAAGCGACCTCAGGCTTCATGGCGCATTTGTAATCCGGGCATCATCGACGCACGGCCATGGTCAGCGGGGCGGGACGGGCCTATATAGGGCCATGGCCGAACGCTTTGAACGACATCGCCAGCCCTGGCGCCAGGACGAGATCCAGAAGCTTCACACCCTTGCCAAGAAGGGCATGGCGCTGAAGGCTATCGCCAAGGCGCTGACCCGGAGCGAAGAGTCGGTGAAGGCGCGGGCGAAGGAAGACGGGCTGTCGATCGCCAAGCTGCATTGAGGGGACGGGCCGGTCGGCGCGCGACATCGCCGCCTGTTTCTGAACGAACGCTCGACCGGCAACCTATTGTGGTCCGCCCGGCTCGCCGAGCCTGATGACCCGGTCAGGGTATACGCCGTAAACGCCGGATATCCGGCGCAGCCTTTTTTCCATCGAGGCGGGAGCCGTGACCGCAAAACCGCCCATCTGCTCGTACACATAGAAGACCTTGCCACCGGCCTGCGCAATCTTTCTTTGGATGTGCGCACGCTTGCTCGGCGTGTCGCAATCGCACCACAGGATAAACGACGAATGCGTCGTCGCCGGTTGCGCCGATGCACGGACAGGTGCCGACCAAGCGGGCGTTGAGAAAACGAGCACGCCCGCTGCGGCATGTATAAACGTAATCAGTTTCAAGGTGCGCCTGTCCTTCCGGTCGTTTCGGACCAGAGGATAATCGCGGCCCCTGTACCTTGTATGAAGTCTCTGCCTGCCAGTCGGTCACCCAAGGGGCCATGAGGCCCGTCTGGCATGGCCGTTTACGCCCGGCTCACCCCAAGACCCGCCCGATCCGCACCAGCACCCCGGTAGGATCGCTGACCGCGAATTCATAGGTGCCCCAGGGCTTGGGGTGCGGCGTGCCGGGTTCGATGATTCGGTCGCGCACCTTGTCCGCCACCGCATCGACATTATCGACATAGAGGTACAGGCCGAAGGGGTTGTCCTCCACGCGGGGCGGCCAGCCGGGCATGTGGTTCAGATGCAGGTGCCAGCCGCGCCCGTCCTCCAGGATGCGATACTGGCCGAAATCCGCCGCGACCTCGAACCCCAGCAGCCGATAAAAGGCGGTGCTTTCGTCCATGTCGTTGGCGGGGACGATGGCGACGACATGGTGGTTCATCGGACGGTGCCTTTCGGAGTGCGGGCCGATCGTGCCGCAAGCCATGGCGTCTGCCTAGTCCCGTCCGGTCTGTTGCGGTGAAGCGTCGGCGTATGACCTTCGTGTGGCCCATTGGGACCTGATCCGATGCTTTTTTGACGGAATTCTCCGGCTTTAGCGGTGGCTTTCGGCAAGCGATCCGTCGACAAGGGCGGCTCCCGCAACGTCCCGAACCAGGATGGAAAGGGCGGGCAAGAGACGCAGGAGAGAGCATGAACGCGCTGGAACAGGCGACCGTCCGCCGGATCATGTGGCGACTGATGCCGTTGCTCGGCCTGCTCTATCTGGTCGCCTATATCGACCGGCAGAACATTTCTTATGCCAAGTTGCAGATGGTCGGCGCGCTGGGGTTGAGCGAGGCGGCGTTCGGACTGGGCGCGTCGCTGTTCTTCATCGGCTATTTCCTGTTCGAGGTGCCCAGCAACGTTCTGCTCCACCGGGTCGGGGCGCATCGCTGGTTCGCGCGGATCATCGCCAGTTGGGGGGCAGTGACGGTGGCGCTGGCCTTCACGCCCAACGCCACGGTCTTCTACGTCCTGCGCTTCCTGCTCGGCGCGGCGGAGGCGGGGTTCTTTCCCGGTGTGCTCTATGTCCTGACGCTGTGGTTCCCGGTGCGTTACCGCGCGCGGGCGGTGGGGCTGTTCATGCTGGCGAGCGCGGTCGCCAATGCGGTGGGCGGCGCAGTCGGCGGGTGGCTGCTCGACCAGGACGGGACGCTGGGGCTGGCGGGTTGGCAATGGGTGTTCCTGGCGACCGGCGTGCCCGCCATCGCACTGGCCCCGGTCGTGCTGTTCGCCCTGCCGCGCGAGCCCGGCAGCGCGCGGTGGCTGACGCAGGAACAGAAGGACTGGCTGGCGGTCGAACTGGCGGCGGGGGAGCCGGAGGGCGGGCATGGCAGCATCCTGTCGGTGCTGCGCGACCCTCGCGTGCTGCTGCTATGTCTGGTCTATATCGGCTTTCCGCTGGCGGCTTATGGGCTCAGCTATTGGTTGCCGACGATCATTCGCGGGTTCGGGGTGTCGAATACGGTCAACGGGCTGCTCGGCATCATCCCCTGGACGCTGGTCGCACTGGCGCTGTGGGCGGTGCCGCGCCATGCTGCGCGTTTCCGCAACCCGGTCTGGCATGCGGCGGGACCGGCGCTGGCGGGGGCGGTGCTGCTGGTCCTGAGCGTCGTGGTCGAGCCGGTGCCGCTGCGCTTCGCCTGCCTCAGCCTGGGGGCGGCGGCGATCTTTTCGGGCCAGCCCGCCTTCTGGACCTTGCCGCCGCGCTTTCTGTCCGGGGCGCGGGCGGCGGCGGGGTTCGCCGCGATCAACTCGGTCGGCAATCTGGGCGGCTTCATCGCGCAGGCGATCGTCCCCGCCATCCGCGACCGCACCGCCAGCGACACCGCGCCGATGCTGTTCCTGGCGGCCTGTCTGGCGCTGGCGGCGATCGGCGTCGTGCTGGTCGAGCGGAGGCTGCCTCGCCCAGGCTGACAAAGTTTCGCCCGGGGATCATGACGTTCTTGACATGAAGTGACCGGGGGATTGCGGTTGGTCGCCCAAGTTTTGTCGTAACATCAATCGTTTGTGTCATCCGGCCCTCATCGCTCTAATATAAATCAGCAATGTCTCGGATATTTCAAAGTGTTTCCGGGTTGGGCCCCCGCACAGCGCGGAGACCCTCATGGCCACGGCAGCATTATCCGACCGATCACAGCAACCGGCCGCCGCCGCGGATCGCCGCCGCGCGACACGCTGGTTACAGGCACTCAATTTCTTCATGGCGGACATGCAGGCGGGCATCGGCCCGTTCCTGGGCGTCTTCCTGCAACAGCGCGGGTGGCAGACCGGGCCGATCGGCTCGGTGATGACGCTGGGCGGCGTCGCGGGCATGGTGATGACGGTGCCTGCGGGCGCGTTCATCGATCATACCGACAAGAAGCGCTGGGTGGTGGTCATCACCGGCATCTGCACGGTGCTGGCCTCCTTCCTTATCCTCTGGTCGCAGGCGGGCGTGGTCGTCGGGTTCAGCCAGGTCGCGACCGCGATTGCGGGTGCGGCGATCGGCCCGGCGGTGACCGGCATGACGTTGGGCGTCGTGCGGCAGAAGGGCTTCAACGCGCAGAATGGCCGGAACCAGGCGTGGAACCATGCGGGCAACATGGTCGGCGCGGGCTTGTCGGGCTATCTGGGCTGGAAATTCGGGATGCCCGCCATCTTCTTCCTGGCCGCCGCGTTCGGCGTGCTGGCGATCATCTCGGTCCTGTCGATCCCCGAGCGCGCCATCGACCACCGCGCCGCGCGCGGGCTGGAGGATGAAGACGGCGACGATCAGGAAGGCGGTCAGGCCGAGGGTTTCAAGGCGCTGCTCGCCAACAAGCCGATGCTGATCCTGGCGGGGGCGCTGGCCTGCTTCCACCTGGGCAATGGTGCGATGTTGCCGCTCTATGGCATGGCGGTCGTGGGCGCGGGTAAGGGCGATGCGGCAATGTTCACCGCGACCACCGTCATGGTGGCGCAGGCGGTGATGATCGTCGCCAGCCTGCTGGCGATGAAGGTCGCCGCAGGGCGCGGTTACTGGCTGGTCCTGCTGATCTCGTTCGCCGCGCTCCCCTTGCGTGGCTTTCTGGCGGGCAGTTTCATCGAGCATTGGGGCGTGTGGCCGGTCCAGGCGCTCGACGGCATCGGCGCGGGGCTTCAGAGCGTGGCGGTGCCGGGCCTCGTCGCCTGCCTGCTCAGCGGCACGGGCCGGGTCAATGTCGGGCAGGGCGCGGTGATGACGATCCAGGGCGTCGGCGCTTCGCTGTCGCCCGCCATCGGCGGCTGGCTGGCGCAGGAACTGGGCTATCACATCGCCTTCTACATTCTCGGCGGTTTCGCGGTGGCAAGCCTGGGGCTTTGGATCGGCTTTGCGGGTACGCTCCGTCCCGCCTGCGCCGGCGGCACCAAGCCCGAGGAGGCCAAGGCATGAGCGGTATCGCTTGGGTCCATATCGGCGACCTGCATCTGGACGAAGCCGATGACTGGCAGGGGCTCGACCGGCTGAACACCATCGTCGCGCAGGTGAATGCGCAGATGGGCGAGGCGGACTTCGTCTTCGTGCCCGGCGACAACGCCAATCACGGCACGCCCGAGCAATATGCCCGGATGATCGACGCACTCGCGCCGCTGTCGCTGCCGTGGCGGATCATCCCCGGCGATCATGATTTCGAGCCGGGCGACTTGGTGAACTATGAGGCCGCGATCCCCAAGACCAACCGGCCCGAGACGGAAGTGATCGCCGGGCATCGCTGCCTGTTCCTGGACGTGGTGTCGGCCGGGGCGGGTGGTCCCGACTTCCGGTTGACCATGCACCACCGCAATAAGCTGGCCGAGGAGTTGGCGCGAGCCAAGGCGTCGGGCGAGGTGCCGCTGGTCTTCATGCACGCCTATCCCGGCGATCTGGCGGCGGACGGCGATACGATCGCGCGCCAGTTCATCGACGGCGAGGTCGCCTTCGTCGATACCGGTCATACGCATTATAACGAGCTGCTGAACGATGGCCGCGTGATCTATGGCGCGACCCGTTCGACCGCGCAGATCGAGGAGGATGGCGGCGCACCGGGCTTCACCATCGTCTGTGTTCAGGACCGGGTGGTCAGCTGGCGCTTTCGGCGGCTGGATGCGGCCTGGCCGCATGTCCAGATCGTGTCGCCGGGCGATGTCCGGCTCATCACCCGCCCGACCGACCCGCACCAGGTGCCCCAACCCGGTGCGGTCGAGGTGGTGGCGCGACTGTTCGGGGCGGACACGCCGCCGGTAGCGCGGGTGGGCGATACGGATACGCCGATGACGCGGGGCGAGGATGGCCTGTGGCGCGCGACCGTGACGCTGGCGGCGGGGCTGAACACGATCGAAGTCCGCTGCGGTGACGGCTATGACCGGATCAACTGTCTGGTCCGCGACGGGCATTCGATCCCGAAGCGCCGCCTGCCCGTCGCCCCCGGCGAGGATTGCCACGCGATCGGCGCCTGGCCTATCGCCGGGATCGACGGGGCCCGGCTCGGGCCCAACAAGAATGGGTGCGGATGGTGACGCTGGCTTATGGAGCCACCTGGGCGATTGCGGGGCTGTCGACGGCGGGCGTGATCGCACGGCCGATGCGCTGGCCCGAATGGATCTGGGCGGTGGCGGGCGCGGTGCTGCTGATCGTGCTCGGCCTGATGCCGCTGGGCGAGGCGGGGCAGGCGGTGGCTAAGGGCACCGACGTCTATCTGTTCCTGATCGGCATGATGCTGCTGAGCGAGACGGCGCGGGAGCATGGCGCGTTCGACTGGATCGCCGCGACCGCCGTCAACATGGCGGGCCGGTCGCGCGCGAAGCTGTTCGCGCTGGTCTATGCGACGGGCGTGATCGTGACGACCTTCATGTCCAACGATGCGACCGCCGTCGTGCTGACGCCCGCCGTTTTCGTCGCGGCCAAGAAGGCCAAGGCCGATCCGCTGCCTTTGCTGTTCGCCTGTGCGCTGATCGCCAATGCGGCCAGCTTCGTGCTGCCCATCTCCAACCCGGCGAACCTCGTCCTCTATGGCGGGCACATGCCGCCTTTGGGGGCTTGGATGGCGGCGTTCGCGCTGCCCTCGCTGGCGTCGATCCTCGTCACCTTCGCGGTACTGCGCTTCACCCAGCGGGCGCGGATCGCGGGGGACTGCGAAAGTGACGTGACGCGCGACCCGCTGTCGACCGGCGGCAAGCTGGCGATGCTGGGGATCGGGCTGACGGCGCTGCTGCTGCTCGTCGTGTCGGCGCTGGACATCGAGCTGGGCCTGCCCACCGCGCTGGCGGGGATCGCGACGGCGGTGATCGTGTCGCTGCTGGCGGGACGCTCGCCGCTGACGCTGGCCAAGTCGGTCAGCTGGGGCGTGTTGCCGCTGGTCGCCGGGCTGTTCGTGCTGGTCGAAGCGCTCGACCGGACGGGCGTGATCGCCTGGGTGGCGCGGGGGCTTCGCGGCATGTTGGCCGATCCGACGCGGGCGGCGGCGGTGTCGGGCACGACGCTGGCGTTCGTCAGCAACGCGATGAACAATCTGCCCGCTGGCCTCGTTGCCAGCAGCGCCATCGCGCAGGCGCATCCGCCGCAGATCGTCACCGATGCGCTGCTGATCGGTGTCGATCTCGGCCCGAACCTGTCGGTGACGGGTTCGCTGGCGACGATCCTGTGGCTCCAGGCGATCCGGCGCGAGGGGGAGGATGTCAGTTTCCTCGCCTTCCTGAAGGTGGGCGCGGTGGCGATGCCGCTTGCCTTGCTGGCGGCGCTCGGGATTCGGTTGGCGATCGGGTGAATCGCCTTGTGCACCGTTGGCTTGGCGAAAAGCCAAGGAAATGCAGGACGAGAATTGTTCGGCCCTAAGGAATTCCCTAAATCAAATTCCTGTGTTCTCGGACCTGTCACTTATCCGGTATAGAGAATGGCACATGGCCGTATTCGCTCTAATCATAACGATACCTGCCCTCGTACTAGGTTTGGCTGTTTTCTTTTTCTCGTTGAAACGGCGGGCGTTCAATATCGCTTTTGCTGCCGCACTTTTTTCAGGGGTGGCGATTTGGATGACAATAGGAATATTTTCTAGTACGGGGATATAGGGGTGTAACCTACAGCGCCCCCAGATCGATCGCCCCGTTCTTGTCCAGCCACTGCCCCGCCTCGGGCATCGGGTATTTCAGCCCCGTCGCGCAGTTGAACAGGACCACCCGTTCATCCTCATCGACCAGATTGTCGCGCACCGCCTGTTGGTACGCCGCCAGCGTCGCGCCGCCCTCGGGGCAGAGCAGCAGGCCGTCCTTCTTGGCGCAATCCTCCACCGCTTTCAGGATCGCCGGGTCGCCGACCGCCAGCGCCGCGCCGCCGGATTCGCGGACCGCACGCAGGATCAGGAAGTCGCCGACCGCCTTCGGCACGCGGATACCCGCCGCCACCGTCGCGGCATCCTCCCAGCGTTCGGCATGTTCCTCGCCCGCCTCGAACGCGCGGACGATGGGGGCGCAGCCGCTGGCCTGCACCGCGTACATGCGTGGGCGCTTCGATCCGATCCAGCCCAGCCGTTCCATCTCGTCGAACGCCTTCCACATACCGATCAGGCCGGTGCCGCCGCCGGTCGGGTAGAAGATCGCATCGGGCAACTCCCAGCCCAGCTGCGCGGCCAGTTCCAGCCCCATCGTCTTCTTGCCCTCGATCCGGTACGGCTCCTTCAGCGTCGAGAAGTCGAACCAGCGTCCCTCCGCCGCACCGCGCCCGACGATCGCGCCGCACTCGTCGATCTGGCCGTTGACCCGCCAGACGCGCGCACCCTGGGCAGCGATCTCGCGAACATTTACTTCGGGCGTTTCCTCCGGGCAGAGGATCACTGTCTCGATCCCGCAGCGCGCGGCATAGGCGGCCAGCGCGGCGCCCGCATTGCCGTTGGTCGGCATCGCGATCCGGGTCACACCCAGCTCGCGCGCCATGGCGACGGCCATGACCAGCCCGCGCGCCTTGAACGAGCCGGTCGGCAGCCGCCCCTCATCCTTGACCAGCACATTGCCGCCGCCCGAACGGGGAATGGCGATCAGCGGCGTCTCGATCTCGCCCAGCGAGACGATGCTGTCGGTGCGGCGGACGGGGAGGAGTTCGCGCCAGCGCCACAAATCCGTCTCGCGCGCGGCGATGGTGTCGCGCGACACCGCCCGGCCCAGCGCCTCCAGATCGTATCGCACCAGCAGCGGGCGGCCTGCGCGCGACAGGCCGTGAAGCTGGTCCGCCTCATAGCGCTCGCCGGTCAGCGAGCATTCCAGATGGGTGACGAAGGTCGGGCGGTCTTCGGTGAGGTTGCGGTTCATAGCCCCAGCCTATCGACCGAAACCGCCCGACACCATAGGTTTAGCCCGGGCTGGCCGCCGACCCCGCCAGCAGCCCACCGTCGATAGTGAACTCCGATCCGGTGATATAGGTCGCCTCGTCCGAGGCCAGCATGACCGCGATCGCCGCCACTTCGTCCGGCTGGCCGAAGCGTTTCAGCGGCGTGTCGGCGACCAGCGCCGCCATCTTCGCCGCGCGGTCGGGACCGTCGCCCAACATCGGCTCCCAGATCGGCGTCAGGATCGCGGCGGGGTGGATGGAGTTGCAGCGGATTTTCCATCCCGCTTGCGCGCAATAGAGCGCGACCGTCTTGCTGTGGTTGCGGATCGCCGCCTTGGACGAGGCATAGGCCGCGGCGCCCGGTATCCCGACCAGCCCCGAGCGCGACGAGATGTTGATGATCGAGCCGGTGCCCGCCGCCTTCATCGCGCCGATGGCGTAGCGACAGCCCAGGAAGGTGCCGTCCAGATTGACCCGGTGCACCGTGCGCCAGTCCGCCAGCGAGGCATGTTCGGGGTCGTGCGGGACATAGCCGTCCTCGAACCCGGTGATCCCGGCATTGTTGACGACGACATCGGCGGCGGGGACGATATCGGCGAGGCGCGCCCAGTCGGCTTCGTCCGAAACGTCGAGCGGCTCGAAACGACAGCCGATGCTCTCCGCCGCCGCAATGCCGGTGTCAGCGTTGCGGTCGGTCAGGATGACGGTCGCGCCTTCCTCGTGAAAGCGACGGGCGATGGCATGGCCGATCCCGCGCGCGGCGCCGGTGACGACGCACGTCTTGTTCTGCAAGCGTGGCATAAATCTCTCGAAATGATGGGGGCAGGGGGGCGGTGCGTGCCGCCGTGTTAACCTGTGCCGCGTCAGCGGTGGCGCTGGACCATGTCGAGAACTCCCGATGTTGGTTTGGCTTTACCACGAAGCGGCGTCCGCTTCATCTTTTTTGTTCGCGCGGAGGCGCGGAGACGCGGAGGTGACTGGATCTGCCGCGCTTTCGCACACCCTCTCGATCGGAAGACGAAGTCGATTGGTTGTGAATGGAGGCAGCCTGCGGCTGGGCGAGACTCCTCCGCGTCTCCGCGCGAACAAATTACTTCTCCGCCATCTCCGCCATCTGCCCATCATGCACCCGCGACAGCGTTCCCACCGCCACGACCGCGCCGATGAGGCACATCAGCATGTCCCATTGCGTGTCCCACGGATCGCCCTGTGTCCCCAGAAATTCGTCCGCGCCCTGGCCCAGCGCTATCGCCGCGCCGAACTCGATCAGCTCGTAGGTCGCGCTGACTGCCAGGCAGCAGGCGATCACGAGGAAGGTCAGCATCCCGCCGCGCACCAGCCCGCCCCGCCGGACCAGCCATTCGCGGAACACGATGGCGGGCACGAAGCCTTGGGCGAAATGGCCCAGCCGGTCGTAGGGGTTGCGCGCCAGATGCAGCCAGTCCTGCACCCAGAAACCGGCGGGCACCCGCGCATAGCTATACGCCCCGCCGAGCATCAGGATCAGGCCGTGGAGACCGATCAGGACCAGCGCCAACCCGGTCAACGGAAAGCGCCGTCGCAGTGCCCAGAGCAAAGGCAGCGCGACCAGCACCGGCGCGACCTCCATCCACCAGGTCGCCCGGTCGAACGGATGCAGCCCCGAGGCGATCAGCCCCATCACCCAGACCACGCTCAACAGCGCCAGTCGCATCCTGCTTCCCGACATGACCCGACGATAGCGAGGGCTATGGTCCGCGCAACCCGATTGCCCTGCCTCGAACGGGATGCGATGGGCGAGGCCATCAATCAGGACAGGCCCGCCATGATCATACGCAGCGACGAGACCCAGGATGTCGAGGTGCCCGGCCACGGCACGATGCGGATGCACCTGTTCCGCCCCGCGATCGAGGGACGCTTTCCCGGCGTCCTGTTGTTCTCCGAAATCTATCAGGTGACGGCGCCGATCCGGCGGCTGGCAGCCATGCTGGCGGGGCAGGGCTATGTCGTCGCGGTGCCCGAGGTCTATCATGAATACGAGCCCGCCGGCACGGTGCTGGCCTATGACAAGCCGGGCACCGAACGGGGCAACGACCTGAAGTTTACCAAGCCGGTCGCCGCCTATGATGCGGATGCGACGGCGGCGCTGACCGCGCTGGCTGCTCATCCGGCATGCAACGGGCATCTCGGCACGTTCGGCGTGTGCCTGGGCGGGCATCTGGCTTACCGCGCCGCGCTTGACCCGCGCGTGGGCGCGGCGGCGTGCTTCTATGCCACCGACATCCATTCAGGCACACTGGGCGAGGGGCGCCGCGACGACAGCTTGGCGCGGATGGACGAATTGAAGGCCGAGGCGATGTTCGTCTGGGGACGGCAGGACCCGCATGTTCCCTATGAGGGGCGCGAGGCGATCCGGGCGCGGCTGGAAGCGGTCGGGGCCTCCTATGAATGGCATGAGGTGGCGGGGCAGCATGCCTTTCTGCGCGACGAGGGACCACGCTACGACCCTGCGCTGTTTCTGCAGGCGATGAACTGGACGCTGGCCCTGTACGCGCGGGCCTTGCGGTAGACGTGACGATCCGCCCTTGCACCGATTGAAATTGGTTACGCTGACGTCGGCATTTGCCGAAGTTTAACGAATTCTGACCATTATGGGCGGGAAAAGAGATGCTCCCGCCCATGTTATCCTACCGTCTTTCGCGTCGCCGTCCGGGCACGAAGCGTCCGATCCTGGCCGATCGGCGAGGAGCGGCGATCGTCGAGTTCGCGCTGGTGGCAACGCCCTTCGTCGCGCTGATGCTGGCGATCCTCCAGACCAGCCTGGCCTATTTCGCGCAGGAAGCGCTGGAAAGCGCGGTTGAGGTGTCGGCGCGCAGTATCGTCACCGGTCAGGCCCAGGCGGCCGATATCGCATCGAGCGGTCAGGGCTTGACCCAGGCCCAACTGGCCGAGCGATTCCGCAAGGCGGCCTGTGCGGGCCTGCCGGGCTTCATGTCCTGCGCGCGGCTCTATGTCGATGTGCGCAGCGCGGCGAACAGCGCGGGGCTGGGCGGTAACAGCCTGCCGCTGACCTTCGATAGCAGCGGCAAGCCGACCAACGCCTTCTCCTATAATCTGGGCGGGCAAGGGGCGCTGGTCATGGTGCGATTCATCTATCTTTGGCCGATGCAGGTCGCGCCGACCGCCGACCTGAAGGCGGCGGGCACCGGGCAGACGGTGCTGATGGCGACCTCCGTCTCCAAGTCGGAGGCCTTTACATGATGCGGCCACGCGCCTGGGCGGCGATGCGCGACGTCCGGGGCGTCGCGATGGTCGAATTCGCATTGGTGTTGCCGGTGATGCTGGTCCTTTATCTGGGCGGGGTGCAGTTGCAGGATGGCATCGCGTGCGATCGCAAGGTGACCAGCACCGCGCGGGCCGCCGCCGACCTGATCTCACAGAACACGACCGGCTCGATCTCGGCGGCCGAGGTCGACGACAATCTGAACGCCGCGTCCCAGGTGCTGCTGCCCTTTTCATCGGTTCCGGCCACGATCCGGGTGACCGAGATCGCGATCGACGGGAACAAGAAGGCGACGGTGAAGTGGAGCCGTGGGTTCAAGACCACGCGCTATACGCCCGGCACCGCGATGGCCGTACCGACCGCGATGCAGCAGCCCAACACCTATTATCTGCTGGCCGAGGTCACTTATGCCTATACCCCGCCCTCGTCCTTTGGGGCGATCGGGCCGATGACCCTGGGGGACTCGATCTACATGGTCCCGCGCAATACCGATCAGATCAATTGCCCGGATTGTTCGTGACGATGGCGAGGATGCAATTCCCCTTGATCCGCAACCTGGTCGGTCATCGGCGCGGCAACGTCCTGATGATGTTTGCGTTGGGGCTGCCCGCGCTGACCGCGTCGATCGGCATGGGCGTGGACTATGCCCGCGCGATGCAGGCGCAGACCAAGCTGAATGCGATCGCCGATGCGGCGGCGCTGTCGGCGGTCAGCAAGACCGCGATGGGCACCTCGGACAGTACGGCCAAGACCAATGCCGAGGCGCTGTTCCGCGCCATGGCGGCCAATGTGATCGGCACGGGCAGCGTGACGCTGACCAGCCTGACCATCCAGACGCCCACCGATGCCAGCGGCCGCCGCAATGCGACCGTCTCCTATGCGGCGGTGTCGAACAACATGTTCGCCAGTCTGCTCGGCGTGCAGAATCTGACCATTACGGGCAATTCGGCGACGACCAACGCGGTGGCGCCCAGTATCGATTTCTACATGCTGCTCGACGTGTCCGGATCGATGGCGCTGCCGACGACCAGCGCGGGCTTGGCCAAGGTGGGGGCCAGCAATGCGAGCAACTGCCAGTTCGCCTGCCACTCGACGAATGATTTGACCGGCAAGGATGCGAAGGGAAAGGTTACCGACTTGTACGGCGTCGCCAAATCCTATGGCCTGACGTTGCGTATCGATGACGAGGGCACGGCGGTGTCCAAGCTGACGACCAATGCCACCAATACGTCGAGCAAGAACGGTGCGAGCTATCAGATCGCGATCGCCACCTTCCGCGGCAAGGGCGGCTTTTCGATCCTGCAGACCAAGACGTCGGATATGCCGAAGGCGGCGACCACGACGAAAAATCTGACGCCATCGCTATTCTACCAGAACAGTTGCCCGACCTCTGCCTGCAAATCGACCGAGATCGGCTATAACGATGCCGATACCGGCACCAGCGATGCGATGGACCAGATCAACAGCCAGTTGATCACCGATCCGGGCAGCGGCATCGGTACGGATAAGCCGCAGGCGGTCATGTTCCTGATCACCGATGGGTTGCGGGACGAGCTTCGCGCCAACGGCAAGCCTGAATTCGCGGTCGATACGGCGAAATGCGATATGATCAAGGCGCGGGGCGTCCGCATCGCGGTGCTCTACACCGAATATCTGCCGTCCGCGCTGACCGGCGACGACTGGTCGCAGCGCAATGCCGCACCCTATCTCTACAAGATCGAGCCCGCGCTCCAGCGTTGCGCGTCGCCCGGCCTGTATACGAAGGTCTCGACCGACCAGGATATCTATGGCGCGCTGGACGTGATGTTCCAGACCGCGGTGGCGACCGCGCGCATCACCAAATAAGGCGTACCGCAGGCTGGCGAGGGGCGGGGGCTCAGCCCGCCAGCGCCTCGACCTCTTCGGCGAGTTCCAGCCAGCGCATCTCGGCCTCGTCCTTTTCCTCGCGCGCCTTTTCGATCGCCTTCATCAGCCGGTCGAACTGGGCGGGGTCCTTGGCATAGAGATCGGGATCGGCGAGCTTCGCCTCGTCGCGCGCGATCCCTGCCTCCAGCTCCTCGATCCGCTTGGGCAGCAGTTCATAGTCGCGCTGGTCCTTGTAGCTCAGCTTGGTCTTCGCCTGCACCGGCGCGGCGGGGGAGGGGGCGGCCTTGGCCGGAGCCTTCTTCGCCTCGGGCGCCGCCTTGCGCTTGGCGACCCAGTCGGCATAGCCGCCCGCGACCACGTCGACCGTCCCCGACCCGTCGAGGCCCAGCGTCACCGTCACCGTGCGGTCCAGGAAGTCGCGGTCGTGGCTGACGATCAGGACGGTGCCTTCATAATCGCCGATCACTTCCTGCAACAGGTCGAGCGTCTCCAGATCGAGATCGTTGGTCGGCTCGTCCAGCACGAGCAGGTTGGATTCACGCGCGAACTCGCGGGCGAGCAACAGGCGCGAACGCTCGCCGCCCGACAGCGTCCCGATCTTCGCCTCGGCCAGCGAGGGGTCGAACAGGAACTCCTTGAGATAGCCATGGATATGCTTGCGGACCCCGCGCACGTCGATCCAGTCGCCGCCGTCGGCCAGCACCTCGCGCACGCGCTTCTCGGGGGCCATCAGCTTGCGCTGCTGGTCGATGATCACGCCGTCCAGCGTCTTGGCGAGGAACACGCTGCCCTCATCGGGCTGAATCTCGCCGGTCAGCAGGCGGAGCAGCGTCGTTTTCCCTGCGCCGTTGGAGCCGACGATCCCGATCCGGTCGCCGCGCGTGACCTTCAGGCTCAGGTCCTTAATGATCGTGCGGTCGCCGTAACGCTTGGTGACATGCTCGGCCTTGATGACCTCCTTGGTCTTCACATCGTCCGACGCGATGCCCAGCTTGGCGGCACCCTGCGGCCCGATCATCGCGGCGCGGGTGGCGCGCATCTGGTGCAGTTTTTCCAGACGGCCCTGGTTACGCTTGCGCCGCGCGGTGACGCCGCGGTGGAGCCAATGCTCCTCGATCTTGAGTTTGGCGTCGAGCTTCTCGGCGGCGCGCTGTTCCTCGGCATAGACCTGTTCGGTCCAGGCGTCGAAACCGCCGAAACCGACTTCGTTGCGCCGCATCTGCCCGCGATCGAGCCACAGCGTCGACTTGGTGAGGCGGGTCAGGAAGGTGCGGTCATGGCTGATGACCACGAATGCGCCGGTGAAGCGCTTCAGCCAGTCCTCCAGCCATTCGATGGCGGCGAGGTCGAGATGGTTGGTCGGCTCGTCGAGCAGCAGCACGTCCGGGTTCATGGCGAGTGCGCGCACGATGGCGGCGCGGCGCTTCTCGCCGCCGCTGGCGGTCGAGGCATCGCGGGTCAGGTCGATGCCCAGCTGTCCGGCGATCGCCTCGGCCTCGTAGCTCTCCGGCGCGCCCTCGCCCGACAGGACATAGTCCATCAGCGTGGCGCACGCCGAAAGGTCGGGGTCCTGTTCGAGGTACACGACATGGGTGCCCGGCACGATCATGCGCCGCCCCTCGTCGGTATCGATGATTCCGGCGATCAGCTTCAGCAGCGTCGACTTGCCCGCGCCGTTGCGTCCGATCAGCGCCAGCCGGTCGCGCGGACCGATATGGATGTCGAGATGCCGGAAGAGCCAGCCCGAGCCTTGAACAAGGCCCAGGTCTTCATAGGAAAGAACGGGTGCTGCCATGATGATGTGGCAGTTAGGGGCGGATGCGGAACCCGGCAAGCACCCCATGCGCTGTCGCGCGGCTGCACGATCCATTCAGAGGCTGTTCAACGGTTGCCCGCTATGCCAGTTTCATGTCGATGACCGTCCTTCTGGCTCTGCTCGCCGCACCCATGGGCTCGCCCCCGATGATCGATCCTCCGATGATGATGGGGGGCGATCAGCGTCGCGGCGATCAGATGCGCGCCTATCAGCAGCGCAAGGAAGGCAATCTGTCGCTGCGCGAGATCGAGGCGCGGGTGGTGCCGACCATGCGCGATTCGCAGTATATCGGCTTCGACTATGACGCGCAGGCGGCGGTTTACACGCTCAAGTTCCTGCGCAATGGCACGGTCATCTGGGTGGAGGTGGACGGCCGCACGGGCAAGGTCATCGGTCGGACCGACGATTGACGGCCGGATCGGTCGGCGATTCCAGGACATTGACGCCATGAAGGTACAGGGAGTTTTACGATGCGCGTTCTGATCGTCGAGGACGAGCCCAATCTCGGCCAGCAGTTGAAGTCCACGCTGGAAGGGGCGGGCTATGCCATCGACCTCGCCACGGACGGCGAGGAAGGGCATTTCCTCGGCTCGACCGAAAGCTATGACGCGATCGTCCTCGACCTGGGCCTGCCCGAGATCGATGGGCTGACCGTGCTCGATCGTTGGCGCAAAGAGGGCAAGACGACGCCCGTCCTCGTCCTGACCGCGCGCGACAGCTGGTCGGACAAGGTCGCCGGGCTGGACGCGGGCGCCGACGATTATGTCGCCAAGCCCTTCCAGACCGAGGAGCTGATCGCCCGGCTCCGCGCGCTGATCCGCCGCGCGAGCGGCAACGCCTCGTCCGAACTGACCGCGGGCGATGTCCGCCTCGACACGCGTTCGGGCAAGGTCACGCGCGCGGGCGAGCCGGTGAAGCTGACCGCGCAGGAATATAAGCTGCTATCCTATCTGCTCCATCACAAGGGCAAGGTGGTCAGCCGCACCGAGCTGATCGAGCATATCTACGACCAGGATTTCGACCGCGACTCGAACACGATCGAGGTGTTCGTGACGCGCATCCGCAAGAAGCTAGGCCAGGACGTCATCACCACCATTCGCGGCCTGGGCTACAGCCTGGACGATCCGGCGGCTGGCGGTGCTGCGGCCTTGGCCGACTGACACGGGCGGATTCGTGAAGGACGGGGCCACCCTGCGCCCGACCCTGCGCACAGGGTCGTTGTCGCGTCGCATGATCCTGATCGCGGCGGCGTGGATTCTGGTCCTGCTGGCGGGCGGCGGCTTTGCGCTCGATCGGGTGCTGGTGTCGGCGGTCACGCAGAATTTCGACGATCGCCAAGCCTATGTGTTGAAGTCACTGCTGGTGTCGGCGGGGATCGATTCGCAGGGTGAGGTCTGGTTCAATCGCGAGCCTGCGGACCAGGGATTTCTGGAGCCGGGCTCGGGTGTTTATTGGCAGGTGTCGGGCAAGGGGCATGATCCCTTTCCGTCGCGGTCGCTCTGGGACCGGCGGCTTGCCTTTGGCCCGGCGCGCAACGACGACGACATCCACGTCTATAACAGCACGCAGTTCGCGGACGAAAAGCTGCGCATCGTCGAACGGGACGTCAAACTGCCCGGATCGGATGTCCGCTGGCGCTTCCAGGTGGCGCAGCGAACGACCGAACTCGACGCGCAGATCGGGGCATTGCGACGCATCCTGATCCGCAGCTTCGCGCTTCTGGGCGTGGGCCTGCTGCTGATGGCGGCGATGCAGACCTTTTACGGGCTCTATCCCTTGCGCCGCGTGCGCGAGGAGATCGCGGCGATGCGCGCGGGCAAGGCCGACCGGATTTCGGACGCCATGCCCAACGAGGTCGCGCCGATGGTCGAGGAGCTGAATGCGCTCATCGAGCATAACGAGAAACAGGCGGAGGAAGCCCGGCGCCATGCGGGCAATCTGGCCCATGCGCTCAAGACCCCGCTGACCGTCATCATGAACGCCGCCACCGCGCGCGCCGATGACTTGTCGGAAACCGTGATCCGCGAGGCGCGAACCATGCGGCGGCAGGTCGACCATCATCTGGCGCGCGCCCGTGCGGTCGGGCGGCGCGGGTCGGCGCACAGCCGCGCGGAAGTCTGGCCCAGCCTGCAATCGGTCGAGCGCGCGGTCGGGCGGCTCTACCGCCATGTCCGAATCGATGTGGACGGGCCGAAGGATCTGGTGGTCCATGTCGAGCGCCAGGACCTGGACGAGATGCTCGGCAATCTGGTCGAGAACGCAGCCAAATATGGCGGCGGCAGCGTCTTCGTGACGGTGGCGGCGCAGGCCGGGTTCGTCGAGATTCTGGTCGAGGACGACGGCACCGGCATCCCCGAAGACCAGCGCGTTCGCATCTTCGATCGCGGCGTCCGTTTGGACACCGGCAAGCCGGGCACGGGCCTGGGTCTCGCCATCGTGCGCGACGTGGCGGAAATCTACGGCGGCACCGTCGCGCTGGAGGAAAGCGAGGACCTGGGTGGGTTGCTCGTGCGGCTCCGGCTTCCGGCGGCGGTGGGGTAAGGCGTTACAATTTTCTGGTTCACGCGAAGCCGCGATGACGCGAAGAAAGAAGAGATTTGTTCGCGCGGAGGCGCGGAGAACGCGGAGAGGACGTAACCCGTGGTGCGCGCAGGACGTCCCAACAAGCCGATGAGAATGAGGAATGGCTGCGCCGCCGGGTACGACACCTCCGCGTTCTCCGCGCCTCCGCGCGAATCACATTTTTATCTTCGCGTCATCGCGGCTTCGCGCTAACAAAAATCAGGCCGCGACCCTTTCCAGTGTACCCATCGCCCGCGCCGCGATCCCGATCGAGCGCTTGCGCGCCTCATGGTCGAAGATCGAGCTGACCACCATCACCTCATCCACCTTGGTCCGCTCGACGAAGGCGGCGAGCTGGCGCTCCACGGTCGCGGGCGAGCCGATCGCCGAGCAGGACAGGACATGGTCCAGGATCGCCGACCCCTGTGCGCCCAGGCTCTCGCGATAGCCGGGGACGGGCGGGGGCAGCTTGCCCGGACGGCCGGTACGCAGCGCGACAAAGGCCTGTTGCTGCGAGCTGGCGAGCAGTTCGGCTTCCGCATCGGTGTCGGCGGCAAAGACGTTGAAGCCCGCCATCGCATAAGGCTTGTCGAGCACCGCTGACGGCCGGAAGTCGCGGCGATAGATGGCCAGCGCGTCGTCCAGCGCATCGGGCGCGAAGTGCGAGGCGAAGGCATAGGGCAGGCCCAACGCCGCGGCGAGCTGCGCGCCGTACAGGCTCGACCCGAGAATCCACATTTGCGGACGTGCACCCGCACCCGGCGTCGCGACGATGCCCGTCTGGCCATCATCGGCGAAATAGCTTTGCAGCTCCATCACGTCGCGCGGGAAGGCGTTGGGATCGCTGTCCAACGTCCGGCGCAGCGCGCGCGCGACGCGCTGGTCCGACCCCGGCGCACGGCCGAGGCCCAGGTCGATACGCCCGGGAAACAGCGCATCGAGCGTCCCGAACTGCTCGGCGATGGTCAGCGGTGCATGGTTGGGCAGCATGATGCCGCCTGCGCCGATGCGGATAGTCTTGGTCGCCTGCCCGACATGCGCCAGCACGACGGCGGTCGCGGCGGACGCGATGCCTGCCATGCCGTGATGCTCGGCGGTCCAGTAACGGTGATAGCCGACCGCCTCGGCATGGGCGGCAAGGTCGGCGGCGTTCGCCAGCGCCTGGGCCACGGTGCCGCCTTCGATGACGGGCACCAGATCGAGCAGGGAATAACGTGTCATGTGAGGGAGATGGGGACGCCCATCTCCGCTCGCCAGCCAAATCCGGGTATCAGAAGGTCAAGCCATACTTCATCGCCACGCCGCGTTCGGGTGGCAGGGCCGCGATATGCCCCGGATCTCGCCGCCAGAAGAGATGCGTCGACAGCTCGCCCGCGCCGACCATCACGCCGTGGCGCGCCTCGACCAGCAATTCGCGACCCCCGGGGGCCAGCGACAGCCGGTCGGTGGTCCAGCCGTCGACCGACGAACGGGCATAATCCCAATGCGTCGGGAAACGCAGGTCGAGCCCGCCGCTGTCCACCCGCAAAGGCTGCGACACGCGCAGGTCGAACCGGTCGCGACCGAACAGGCCGTTCTTGCCCGCCTCGACCGACCAGGACCGGCTTTGCAACAGGCCGCCGCCCAGATCGCCCTGCGCCCGCGTCCAACCGCTGCGCCAGCGGGCACCCAGGGTCCAGCCCCTCGAGTTCCGCCAGCGCGCGGCGGCATCGGCGAACCAGCTGACGCCCCGCGCCTGGCCCAGCGCACCGCCGAACCAGCCGCCCAGCACGGTCGATCGCTCCGCCAGCCGGGTCATGCCCAGCGTCGCGGCGACATCGCCCATCCGCCGGTCGAGCGTCACCGCGCTCTGGTCGTAACGCGGCGGCGCGGTGCCGGGGATGGGGGCGGCGAAGCGCCCGCTCTCGGCCATCACGCTCACGCCGATCCCGCCGACCATGTGCCGCATCGCGATCGAGGCGGTGGCGGCGCGGTCGACGCCGAAGCCGGGATCGGTCAGCAGAAAGGCCGCGCCCGCCTGTCCGGTCCAGCCCGCGACCATCGCATCGCCGCCGCTGGCGAAACCGACGCCGATGGCGGTGGCGGGGGTCAGGCTTTGGGTGACGCTGCCCGCGACGATCCGGCGGCCGGGGGCAGCGGCGTCGGCGGGCAGGATGGAGCGCAGCCGTGCCTCGCCGGGCATCTGCATCGCACTGGTCAGCGCGACCGAACGGGTGCCGTCGCTGACCACCGCGCCCTCGACCCGGCCAAGCAGCGCGGGCGACAGCATCGCGCGCGGGGACGCGCGGGCGATCGTGCCGGACAGATCGAGCGTATAGGCACGGGCATAGCCATCGAGCGCGATCAGCCCCACGCGCCCCGTCCGTGCATCGCCCATGGCCGGGGATAGCCGCGCATTGATGCCCATGGCGATGGCGGTGCCGCTCCCCGCCACGCTCATCGCGCCGACCGGCTGGAAGGCGGCGGTCAGGTCCAGCGTGCCGCGCCCATATACATCGTCGGTGCCGGTCGCACCGCTATCGCGCGCGGTGCGCAGCAATAGGTCGGCGATCTGCGCGCCGGTCAGGTTGGGAAAGGCCTGGGCGAGCAGGGCGGCCGCGCCGCTGATCTGCGGCGCGGCGAAGGACGTGCCCGACCAGAGATAGCGCGCCCCGGTCTCATCGGGCGCTTCCACTCGCTCGCCCAGCGCGCTGAGATAATGTGTGGCAGACTGTCCCGCCCGGTTGCTGAAAGACGATATGGTGCCCGTCTGCCCGACCGATCCGGCGATGATCACCTGTCCGCGCGCGACGCTCGTATTGTTGGCGATCTGCGCCATCAGCGTGGGGTTGGACTCGCCGTCGTTTCCAGCGGCGATCACGATGATCATGCCCGCCGCCGTCGCCCGCCCGATCGCGGCCAGCAGCGCGGCGGGCGGCGTGTCGTTGGAGCCCAGCGAGATGTTGACGATCCGCGCGCCCGCCACCCGGGCGGTGTCCAGTCCGCGTGCGATCGCGTCGGAGGAAAAGGAGCAACTGCCGCCCAGCCCGTTGCCGGGCGCGGTGCCGCTGCAACTGCCCGGCTGGTCGGCGCGCAGGATCAGCAGGGTCGAATCGAAGGCGACGCCCTGCGCCAGGTCGCCACCCCGCCCGCCTGCAGCGGTGAAGGCGACGGCGGTGCCGTGTCCGTCCTCGTCGCCCGTGCCCCGCGAACCCGCGACATCGGCCGAGGCGCTGGACACCCGGCCGTTGAACAGGCCGGTGCGCGTGTCCAGACCCGAATCGATGATGCCCAGCGTGACGCCCGCGCCCGTCGCCCCACGCTGATAGGCGGCGAGCGCGTTCATCGCCACCGCGCCCTTGGTCGCCCGGTATCCGGCGGTGTCGTAATTCTGGCTGGGCGTCGCGCTGCTCGTCGGGGAGGGCGTGGGCGTCGGGGTGGTGCCGGTGGAGGGCGGCGTCGGGGTCGACTGGATGCCACCGCCCGCGCCGCCACAGGCGCTCAGCGTGACACCTGCACAGGCCATCATCAGTCCGATACGGACGATGCGTCCTGCCCCCTGTGTCCTGCGCCCGTTCAACCCGTCCCCCTATCCCGCTTCTATCCTTGTCATAGAGGGGGGTGTGGCGGCTGCGAAAGCGCGATTTGATCAGGCTCTGACCGGCTTCGGGACGGTCGACCGATGGTAGAATCGGGGTGTGTGGGCCTGCTGCGCGGGCTTGCGACGGGCAGCCCCCGCGCCTACACGCTGGCCGCGATGCTGCCCGCTCTTGCCCATATCGACGCCTGGATCTTCGATCTGGACAATACGCTCTATCCGGCGAGCGCCAATCTGTTCGCGCATATCGACCGGCGCATGACCGCCTTCATCGGCGACCTGCTGGGCGTGGACCGCGAAGAGGCATTCCGCATCCAGAAGAGCTATTTCCATGCGCACGGCACCACGCTGGCCGGGCTGATGGCCGAGCATCAGGTCGATCCCGCCGTCTTTCTCGACTATGTCCATGATATCGAGATGGACGTGCTGGAAGAGGACGCGCCGCTCGCCGCCGCCATCGCGAAGCTTCCGGGGCGCAAGCTGGTCTTCACCAATGGCGACAAGCCCTATGCGTTGAAAGTGCTCGACCGGCTGGGCCTGGGCGGACAATTCGAGGCGGTGCACGACATCCATGCGATGGGCCTGGTGCCCAAGCCGCAGCCGTCCGCCTATGCCGGGCTCTGTTCGGCGTTCGACATCGATCCGACCCGCGCGATCTTCTTCGAGGACATGGCGCGCAATCTGGCACCGGCCAAGGCGATCGGGATGACGACCGTATGGGTCGACAACGGCTCCGAACAGGGGCCGGAGGGCGCCCGCGAACATATCGATTACACCGTCCACGCGCTGACGCCGTGGCTGATCAGCATATTGGAGGAATGACCATGAGCCAGGACCTCGCCGCCACCATCGACGCCGCCTGGGACAACCGGGCCGAGCTGACCTTTGCGACCCAGGGCGAAGAGCGCATCGCCGTCGACCGCGCGCTGGCGCTGCTCGACCGGGGCGAGGCGCGCGTGGCCGAGCCGGACGGCCATGGCGGCTGGACTGTCAACCAGTGGCTGAAGAAGGCGGTCCTTCTGTCGTTCCGCCTGAACGACAATGTGCTGATCGACAATGGTCCGGGCGCGGGCCACTGGTTCGACAAGGTGCCGTCGAAGTTCAGCGGCTGGTCGGAAGCCGACTTCCGCGCCGCCGGTTTCCGCGCGGTGCCCGGCTCGGTCGTGCGGCGCGGTGCGCATGTCGCCAAGGGCGCGATCCTGATGCCCAGCTTCGTGAACATCGGCGCCTATGTCGGTGAGGGCACGATGGTCGACACCTGGGCGACCGTAGGCAGCTGCGCGCAGATCGGCAAGAACGTCCACCTGTCCGGCGGTGCGGGTATCGGCGGCGTGCTGGAGCCGCTACAGGCCGATCCGGTCATCATCGAGGACGGCGCGTTCATCGGCGCGCGTGCCGAAGTGGCCGAGGGCGTGCGCGTCGGCGAGGGCGCGGTGCTGTCGATGGGCGTCTATCTCGGCGCATCGACCAAGATCATCGACCGCGAGACGGGCGAAGTCTTCCGGGGCCATGTGCCGCCCTATTCGGTGGTGGTGCCCGGCACGACGCCGTCGGTCGACGGCAAGCCGGGGCTGTACTGCGCGGTGATCGTCAAGCGCGTCGACGCACAGACGCGGTCCAAGACCAGCATCAACGACCTGCTGCGGGATTGATCCTTGGCACGCCCCCCTCCGCAAGCGGGAGGGGATGGGGGAGGGCAGGGCCACAAGCGATAGGCTCTGCGAGATTTCGAGCCCTCCCCAAACCCCTCCCGTCTACGGGAGGGGCTTAAGGTTCGCGCGAAGCCGGTAAGTCGCGAACAAAATCTCCTCTACTTCGCGTCCTCGCGGCTTCGCATGAACCCTTACAGCCCACCCGCTTCGCCAGCCACCGTGCGGCGGCCTCCGGGCTCTCCTTCGCCGCATCGTCGCGGTCGACCCGGTAGTTCGCCTCCCGCATCGCCTCGACCGGAATGCGATTCAACATCGGCCGTAGCGCCGCCACGAATTTCGCATCCCCCGCGCGATCCTTCGCCAGCAACAGCACCGCGTCATACCCCGGGATCGCCCGTTTCGGATCGCTCAGCACCGTCAGCTTGTCCGCCGCGATCCGTCCGTCGGAGGAAAAGGCGGAGATCACATCCGCCCGCCCGCTGCCCAGCGCCCGGTACATGAAGGTCGGGCTATAGGGCGTCATGCCGGCGAACCGCAGGCCATAGGCATCACGCACCGCCGCCCATTCGGGCCGGTCGAGAAACTCCAGATCGCTTCCCAGCTTCAATCGCGGTGCGACCCGCGCCAGATCGGCCAGCGACGTCACGCCCAGCCGTCGCGCCAGCGGAGCCTTCATCGCAAAGGCATAGGCATTCTCGAATCCCAGCGGCCCCAGCATCGCCACGTCGCGCGTCGCCGCCCAATCCTTGAGCGCGGCCAGCATCGCCGCGCGCGGTGGGGAGTCATGCCGGTGCATCGCGGTGGTCCACAGCGTGCCCGCATAATCGACATAGACATCGACCCGGCCCCCGGCCGTCGCCTCGAACGCCACGGTCGAGCCCAGCCCGTCGCGATAGCTGACATCGTAGCCCGCCCGGGTCAGCCGGTCGCCGATCAGTCGCGCGAGGATATATTGCTCGGAAAAATTCTTCGCGCCGATCACCACCCGCTGCCGCGCCGGGCCGCTCCGTGGCCAGAGCGGCTGCGTCGCCAGCGCACAACCCAGCGCCAGTGCGACCAGCCCACCGATCCACAGGGCTTTCCGCCGCGTCGCCAGCCCGCGCTCGATCAGCCCGATCAGCGCATCGACCGTGAGCGCCAGCAGGGCGGCGGCGAAACAGCCCGCCAGGACCAGCGCCCAGGCCTGGGTCTGGAGCCCGGCGAAGATCAGGTCGCCCAGGCTGGGCTGGCCCACCGTCGTCGACAGCGTGGCCGCACCGATCGTCCAGACCGCCGCCGTACGGATGCCCGCCGCCAGCACCGGCGCGACGAGCGGTACCTCGACCAGCCGCAGCTTTTGGGCCCGTGTCATGCCCACCGCATCGGCGGCTTGAAGGACGGCCGGGTCGAGGCCGATGAGCCCGGTCACCCCGTTCCGCAGGATCGGCAGCAAGGCGTAAAGGGTCAGCGCCAGCAGCGAGGGCAGGAAGCCCAAAGCCGGTATGCCGCCGCCGACCCATCCCGACAGGCTGAGCAGCACCGGATAGAAGAGCGCCAGCAGCGCCAGCGCCGGAATCGTCTGGACCAGGCTCGCCAATCCCAGCACCACCCGTGACAATCCCGGCCGCCGCGCGCAGGCAAAGGCCAGCGGCACGGCGATGACAATGCCGAGCAGCAGCGCGGCCATGCTGACGAGCACATGCTGGGCGAGCAGCGGCGGTACGCGGGCAAGGGCGTCGAGGAAGGCGCTCACCGGGCCAGTGCCGCCAGCCGCTCGGCCTGATGCCGGGGGACCGCCATCAGCGCCTGTGCGGTCTCGCCGCCTTGCCCTGCGACCAGTTCGGCGGGGGTGGCGTCAGCGACAATCCGCCCAGCCTCCATCACCAGCACGCGGGATGCGGCCAGCAGCGCCTCGGCCATGTCATGCGTGACCAGCAGCGTGGTCAGGCCTAGCCGCCCGTGCAGTTCGACCAGCCGCCCCGCCACCGCATCGCGGGTGACCGGATCAAGCGCGCCCAGCGCCTCGTCGAGCAGCAGGATGGGCGGCTCGGTGGCGAGCGCACGGGCGATCGCCACCCGCTGGCGCTGGCCGCCCGACAGCGCCTCCGGCATCCGCTCGGCGACGTCGCGGGGCAGGTCGACCAGATCGAGCAGTTCGGCCACCCGGCCTCCGACCTCTCGCCCGGCGATGCGCAGCCCGATCGCGATATTGGCCGCGACCGTCATGTGCGGGAACAGGCCGTGTTGTTGAAAGACATAGCCGATCCGGCGCCGCAGTTCATGGGCGGGTTCGGCGGTGACGTCCCGCCCGTCGATCAGGACGCGGCCTTGGTCGGGCCGCTCCAGCCGATTGATCATGCGCAGCAGGGTTGATTTGCCCGAACCCGATGCGCCGACCAGCGCGACGAGGTGGCCTTTGGCGATGGTCAGCGAAACATCGTCCACCGCCGCGACCGTGGCATAGCGGCGGCTGACCTGCTCCAGCGCGATCATGGGAATATCGTGATTCACGCGCCCCCAACGCCGGACGATCGCATTCCGCCTCACCCCGTCATCTTTCGGGGCTATGCCTTGCGTGCGCCAGCGGATAAGGCGCGTAAAACATGTTCAACAAGGCGGCCGAAATGACCGTCAGGAGAGTAAGATGACCCAGACCGCCAGCCAGGTTCTCGACCGCGTCCTCGTCCTCGAAATGGTACGCGTGACCGAGGCGGCGGCGATCGCCGCCTCCACGCTGGTCGGGCGCGGTGACGAGAAGGCGGCGGACGCGGCGGCGGTCGAGGCGATGCGCGCCGCGCTCAACGAACTCGACATGGACGGCACCGTGGTGATCGGCGAGGGCGAGCGCGACGAAGCTCCGATGCTGTTCATCGGCGAGAAGGTCGGCACCGGCAACGGCCCCGAGATCGACATCGCGCTCGATCCGCTGGAGGGGACGACGATCTGCGCCAAGGCGGGGCCGAACAGCCTGGCGGTGCTGGCGATTGCGGAAAAGGGCCATCTGCTCAACGCGCCCGATGTCTATATGGATAAGATCGCGGTCGGTCCGGGCTATCCGGCGGGCGTGATCGACCTGGATCGCAGCCCCAGCGACAATATTCGCGCCATCGCCGAGGCCAAGGGTGTGAAGCCCGGCGACATCACCGTCTGCGTGCTCGACCGGCCGCGTCACGAGGCGCTGATCGCCGAGCTGCGGGCACTGGGTTGCGGTGTGGTGCTGATCGGCGACGGCGACGTGGCGGGCGTAATCGCCACCACCGACCCGGAAACGACGATCGACGCCTATATGGGGTCGGGCGGCGCGCCGGAGGGCGTGCTGGCCTGCGCCGCGCTGCGCTGCGTCGGCGGGCAGTTCAAGGGGCGGCTGCTGTTCCGCAACGACGCCGAGCGGGCGCGGGCGCACAAATGGGGCGTGACCGACCTCGACAAGCAATATGACCTGACCGAGTTGGCGCAGGGCGACTGCATCTTCGCCGCGACCGGGGTGACCGACGGCTCGCTGCTGGCGGGGGTGAAGCGCCATGCGAAGGTGATGACGACCGAGAGCGTCGTGATGCGCGCCTCGTCGGGTACGGTCCGCTGGGTGAAGGGGCAGCATCGCCTGTGATCCCGGCGCCGGTCCTCGCCGCGCTTCTGTTGCTCGCCGCGCTGGGGGGCGTGTGGTGGTTCCAGAAGGGCGACTTGGGCGAGTATCGACGCTTCTGTGCACTGGACGACAGCCATTCGCGGCGGATGCGGTTCCGGCTTTGGCTGGCCCGATCGACGCTGGCGTTTCTGTTGCCGGTGCTGGTCGGGCTGGCGCTGCTCGGCCGGGCGGAAACCTGGGCGGTGATGCCGGGCGAGTTCGCGGCGGCGGCGGGCGTGATGCCGTCGATCTTCGACGATGATGGCGCGCTGTCGTCGCTGCTGATCGGCGGTGCTGCGGGTGGTCTGGTCGCCGGGGCACTAATCGCCCGCTTTTGGCGGCGCAAGCCGATCGGCAATGTCTCCGCGCTGCTGCCGCGCGAGCGGCGCGAGGTGAAATATGCGCTGGCGCTGAGCGTGACGGCCGGGGTGACGGAGGAGGCCTTCTTCCGCCTCTATCTGCCGCTGCTGGTCGCGATGCTGACCGGGCAGGCATGGATAGGCTTTGCCGCGTCGCTGATCCTGTTCGGGGCGATGCACCGTTATCAGGGCTGGGCCGGGGTGCTGGGCACCACCGCGCTGGGGGCGGTGATGACCGGGCTTTACCTGATGACCGGCAGCCTGTGGGTGGTGATGCTGGTCCACACGCTGGTCGATGTGAACGGGCTGGTGGTCCTGCCGTTGACCAATGGGGTGCTCAAGAAGTGATCCCGTTCCCCGGCGAAGGCCGGGGCCCAGTTCCTGCAAAATCCGTGGTGTGCCGAGACGTTGAGGGGGAGGCAAATGCCCGACATCCTCGATAGCGCACTGCAACTGGGCCCCGGCCTTCGCCGGGGAACAGATAGGCTTTAAGCCGCGCTCAGTTCTTCAGTCGCCAGCCGGTGCGGAAGATCCAGCCGATCCAGGCCAGGCACGCCAGCAGGAACAGCGCCGTCACGCCCAGGCTGACCCCCGGCGTCACGTCCGAGGTGCCGAAAAAGGTCCAGCGGAAGCCGTTGATCAGATACACGACCGGGTTGAACAGCGTCACCGTCCGCCACGGCTCGGGCAGGATCTTCACCGAGTAGAAAGCGCCGCCCAGAAAGGTGAGGGGGGTGACGATCAGCAGCGGGATGACCTGCAACTGCTCGAACCCCCGCGCCCAGATGCCGATGGCGAAGCCGAACAGCGAGAAGGTGGTGGCGACCAGCAACAGGTAGAAGACCATCGCGACCGGGTGCAGGATCGACAGGTCGACGAACAGATAGGCGGTGGCGAGGATGACGAGGCCGATCACCATCGATTTGCTCGCCGCCGCCCCCACATAGCCCAGCACCGTCTCGATCGGCGACAGCGGCGCGGACAATATCTCGTACATGGTGCCGGTGAATTTCGGCATATAGATGCCTAGGCTGGCGTTCAGGATGCTCTCCGAGAAGATGGAGAGCAGCATGAGGCCCGGCACGATGAACGCGCCATAGGGCACGCCCGAAACCTGGTTCATCGCCGATCCGATCGCGGTGCCGAACACCACGAAATAGAGGGTCGTGGTGATGACCGGCACCATCAGGCTGGTCCACACCGTCCGCCGGAACCGCGCCATCTCGAAACGATAGATCGACCAGATGCCATGCAGGTTCATGCGCGTGTCCCCTCGACCAGATCGACGAAGATGTCCTCCAGCGAGGATTTATAGGTTTCCAGATCGTTGAACCCGATATCCAGATCGCCCAGCTTGCGCAGCAGCGAGGGGATGCCGGTCCGCTCCGCGCGCGCGTCGAAGATGTAGCGCAGACGCTTGCCCTCATCCTCCAGCGACAGGTTCCATTCGGCCAGTTCGCCCGGGATCACCGCCATCGGCTCGGCCAGGGTCAGCACCATTTCGCGCTTGCCGAGCTTCTTCATCATCTCGGCCTTTTCCTCGACCAGGAGCAGCTTGCCTTTGGCGATCACACCCACCCGGTCGGCCATCTCCTCGGCCTCTTCGATATAGTGCGTGGTCAGGATGATGGTGACGCCGCGTTCGCGTAGGCGGTGGACCAGCTTCCACATGTCGCGGCGCAGTTCGACATCGACGCCCGCGGTCGGCTCGTCGAGGAAGAGGAGGTCGGGTTCGTGGGACAGCGCCTTGGCGATCAGCACCCGGCGCTTCATGCCGCCCGACAGCTCCATCAGCTTGGCATGGCGCTTGTCCCACAGCGACAGGTCGCGCAGCACCTGTTCGACATAGGCGGGGTTGGGCGCGCGGCCGAACAGGCCCCGGCTGAAATTCACCGTGTCGATGACCCGCTCGAACATGTCGACCGACAGCTCCTGCGGCACCAGTCCGACCTTGCGCCGCGCGGTCTTATAGTCGCGCAGGGCGTCATGCCCGTCGACGCGGATGGTCCCGGCCGAGGGCGTGACGATGCCGCAGACGATGGAAATCAGCGTCGTCTTGCCCGCGCCGTTCGGCCCCAGCAACGCGAAAATTTCGCCGCGTCGGATGGTCAGGTCGACCGGCTGAAGCGCGGTGACGCCGCCCTTATAGGTCTTGGTCACGCCCTCGACGGAGAGGATCGGGTCGGTCATGCGGCAGTCCCCCGTATTTGGCCCCCGTAGGAAGACCGCCGCTTTATCAATCGTTTCGGGCGGCGGCGATGGCCTTCTGCAATTCTTCCAGCGGCAACGCGCCCGACAGGATGCGGTTGCCGACGATCCAGCTGGGCGTACCGGTCAGGCCCAGCCGCCCGGCGGCTTCCAGGTTGCGGCGGATTTCGGCATCGGCCTGGGGCTGGAACGCCGCCATCTTGCTCATGTCGACGCCCGCCTTGGCGGCGGCGGCGGCGATGGTCGCATCGCTGACCGGGCCGCCGGCATACAGCGCGTCGTGGAAGGCGGCGAACTTGCCCTGCGAGGCGGCGAGCAGGCTGGCGCGTGCCGCCGCCTTGCTCGACGGGGCCAGGATCGGCAGCTCGCGATAGACGATACGCAGCTTGGGGTCGGCCTGGGTCAGTTGCTTGAGCAGCGGCAGGCTGGCGCGGCAATAGCCGCAATTATAGTCGTAGAATTCGACCAGCGTGACGTCGCCCTTGGGATTGCCGGTATAGGCATTGCCGAACGGCTTGGTCAGGTCGCCGCCGATCGCCGCCACCGCCTTGCCCTGTTCGCGGTCCTGCAACCGCTGCATCGCCTCCGGGATCACCTCCGGGTGGTCGAGCAGATAGGCGCGCACGCTGTCGCCCGATGTGCCGCCGGGCGTGACCATCGGGGCGAGCGCCAGCGCGGTGCCGCCGCCGACCAGGCCGCCCAGGACCGCGACGGCGGCCAATGTCTTCATGCCCATCAGCGGTGCTTCTTCTTCTTGGAACTGGCGGAGTCGGCAGAGGTCATGGCGATATCCTGCGCCCGAATCCATTCGGACGTATTGGGGGTGAGATTGGCCATCGCATAGCGGGCGCTCTGGATGGCGGTACGGTCGTCGCCCATCATGCTCGCCCGCTCGGCGGTGGCGAGCGCGGCGCGCGGCGTGTCGCCCAGCTGTTCATAGGCGGTGCCCAGCTGGACCCAGGCAAAGGGATTGTCCTCGTCGCGCTGGACCGCGACCTTCAATATCTTCACCGCCTCAGGCAGGTTGCGCTTGTCCTCGGTGGCGATCAGCGCATGGCCGAAGGTGGTGGCGATCAGGGCGTTCTGGCCCGACCCCATGGTCGCGGCGCGTAAAGGCGCCAGCGCCTCCTGCGGCTTGCCCGATTCGAGCAGGATCTGGCCCTCGATCTCCTGGAAATACGGGTCCTTGGGATCGCGCGTGATCAGGGCCGCGGCCTCCGCCTCGGCTTTGTCCGGATAGCCGCCCTTGTGATAGGCATAGGCGCGCGCATAATGCGCATACACGCTCTGGTCGCTTTCGGGATATTTGTTGAGCGTCTGCTCGGGCGGCGAGACATAGCCGAGCAGCTTGGCCTTCACCCGCAGGAAGCGCTCCTGAAGCTTGGCGTCGACCGGCTTGTTCCAGGCAGGCGAGGCCTTGAGATCGTCGGTCAGCGACTGGATACGCACCGCCGACAGCGGATGGGTCTGCGCGAACGGATCAATGTTCGTATAGCCGTAGCGATATTCCTGGTTCTGCAGCTTTTTGAAGAAGCTCAGCATGCCCTTGCCGGTGACCCCGGCGGTGGTCAGATAGCGGGCGCCCGCCGCGTCGGCGGCCGATTCCTGGTTGCGGCTGAACGCCAGGACATTGCTCATCGCCGCCTGCTGGCCCGCCGCCATCATGCCCATGCCCGCCGCGCCGCCACCCAGGGCCACGGTGGCCAGGCCCAGCACCATCGACAACAGCTGCATCTTCATCGCGGGCTTCATCGCCTGTTCGCTGAGCACGACATGGCCATCGGCGATATGGCCCAGTTCGTGCGCGACGACGCCCTGCACCTCGTTCACATTCTCGGCCGCCTGGAGCAGGCCCGAATGGACATACACGATCTGCCCGCCCGCGACGAAGGCATTGATCGAATCGTCGTTGATCAGGACGATCTTCACATCGCGCGGGTTCAGCCCGGCTGCCTTGATAATGGGCGCGGACATGTCGGCGAACAGCGCCTCGGTCTCGGCATCGCGCAGGATCGACTGCGCGGCGGCCGGCTGCGCCCAAAGGACGGCCGTGGCGGCGAAGGCTGCGATCAGACGCTTCATGATACCTCTATCGTCGGGTCGGCTTCGCGACACAACCGGCTTTGCATTTCGGAACAGGATGGGCAGGCTGTGCCACGACATGGCTGAACGCCGGGCGAACGGGAGGGGGCGCGCATGATGATGGGGACGTTCGACAGGCCGCCGGTGTTCCCGATGCCGGACCTGCCGCGCTGCGTGGTGCCGGGCGCGGGGCCGGTGGTCGGGCGAATGGGCGCCTTGCCGGAGCCGGTGCGGCTGGCCGTCGTGGCGGCGGTGGGCGGGCCGGTGGCCGAGGCGGGGGCGCCGTTCCAGGTGTCCGACATGGTGCGTCCGGACTCGCCGCCCCGGACTCGCTTCCTGCGCGCCTATCGGGTCCGCGACCGCTGGCTGGTCTGGGTCGAGCAGGGCGGGATCGGGCATGGCTTTCGCGTGCTGGCGTTCCGGGACGCGCCGCAGCGGGCCGACGTGCCGGTGACGGTGTCGGGGGGTGGCAAGGGCAAGCTCTGCACCGTGTCGCTGGCGGTGGCGGCCAAGTAAGCGCCCCTCACCCTTCCGCGTCTCACTCCCTCTCCGGCTGGGGGAGGGAGGGGTGAGGATGGTTTAAGCGGATCGGCAATCCCCATTCCTCCCCTGTAAGGGGAGGGGGACCATGCGCAGCATGGTGGAGGGGTGTCGCCCTCTCGGTAGCGGGACACCCCTCCGTCAGGGCTTCGCCCTGCCACCTCCCCTTCCAGGGGAGGAATGGGTGACCGCCAATCCGGACTCTTCCCCAACAAAAACGCCCTCCTTCCGCTGGGGAAGGAGGGCGTTCTCGCGTCGGCTGTAACGGGTGTCAGGCGCCGAAGGTGCGCTGCCACCAGCCGCGACGCGGGGTTTCGGTCGAGGTGCTTTCCTCGGTCGCTTCCTCCGCAGGGGCGGGTTCGGCGGCGGGGGTTTCCTCGGCGACCGGTTCCGCCGCTGCCTTCGGCGCGGGCTTCTTGCGGACGCGCTTGGGCTTGGCCGGGGCTTCGGCTTCGGCCGCAGGGGCTGCTTCCTCGGCGGCCGGTTCGGCGGCGACCTTCGGTGCGGCCTTCTTGCGGACGCGCTTCGGCTTGGCCGGAGCCTCGGCCTCAACCACAGGAGCCTCGGCAGCGGGCGCTTCCTCGGCCACCGGCGTCTCGACCGTCTCGGTCACGACCGGCGCGGCCTTGCGAGCGCGCGGACGGCGGCGGGTCTTGGGCGCTTCGGCTTCGGCTTCGACCTCGGCGATGACCAGCGGCGTGGTGACCGGCGCGGCGTCGCCCGCCTCGATCGGTTCGGCGATGGTCAGCGGCTCATCCGCGGCGTCGTCCGAAGCGTCCTCGGCCGCAGCCTCGATCGCGTCGTTCGTGCCGCCCTCGTTCCGGCGACCGCCACGGCGACCGCGACGTCCGCGACGGCGGCGACCGCCTTCGCGCGGCTCCGACTCGGTCGCATCGACCGGCTCGGCGGTCTCGTCCTCAGCCTGCTCGTCGGCGTCCTCGGCTTCCGCCTCTTCGGTGTGCTCGGCATGGTCCTCGCCCTCGGCACCGCCACGGTTGCGGCGGCCACGGCGGCGGCGACGGCGCTTGCGGCCACCGCCTTCGCCCTCTTCGCGCGGCTCGCGGGGAGCAGCGGCTTCGGTCGCGGCCTCCTCGGCCTCTTCCTCGTCCTCTTCTTCCTCGATCTCGTCGATCAGATCGTCCTCATCCTCCTCGACGGGCAGGAGCGTGTCGATCTTGGGCGCATAGGCGGGTGGCGGGCCCGACGCCTCGACGGTCATGCGCGCACCCTCTTCCTCGCGGTCGGGTATGATCTCGACGGTCACGCCATAGCGATCCTCGATCTCGGCGATGTCGGCGCGCTTGCGGTTCAGGACGTAGACGGCGGCTTCCTGGCTGGCACGCAGCGTCAGGATCGAGCCGCGACCGCGCGCGGCCTCATCCTCGATCAGGCGCAGCGCCGACAGGCCCGAGGACGAGGCGGTGCGGACCAGGCCCGTGCCCTCGCAATGCGGGCAGGGGCGCGTCGAGGCTTCCAGAACGCCCGTGCGCAGGCGCTGGCGGCTCATTTCCATCAGCCCGAAGGACGAGATGCGGCCGACCTGAATACGGGCGCGATCGTTCTTCAGCGCCTCCTTCATCGCCTTCTCGATCTTTCGGACATTGGAGTTGTTGTCCATGTCGATGAAGTCGATGACGACGAGGCCCGCCATGTCGCGCAGACGCAGCTGGCGCGCGATTTCCTGCGCGGCTTCCAGATTGGTCGCGGTCGCCGTCTGCTCGATATTATGCTCGCGGGTCGAACGCCCGGAGTTGATGTCGATCGAGACGAGCGCCTCGGTCGGGTTGATGACCAGATAGCCGCCCGACTTCAGCTGGACGACCGGATTGTACATCGCGGCCAGCTGATCCTCGACATGCGCGCGCTGGAACAGCGGCACGGCATCGGCATATTGCTTCACCCGGCGGGCATGCGTCGGCATCAGCAGGCGCATGAAGTCCTTCGCCTGGCGATAGCCTTCCTCGCCCTCGACGATGACTTCCTCGATCTCGCGATTATAGATGTCGCGGATCGCGCGCTTGATCAGGTCGCTGTCGCCATAGATCAGCGCGGGCGCCGACGAGTGCAGCGTCTTTTCGCGGATGCCGTCCCACAGGCGCGCCAGATAGTCGAAGTCGCGCTTGATCTCGGTCTTGGTCCGTTGAAGACCCGCGGTGCGGACGATGCAGCCCATGGTCGAGGGCAGCGCCATGTCGGCCATGATCGACTTCAGCCGCTTGCGGTCGGCCGCGTTCGAGATCTTCCGGCTGATGCCGCCGCCGTGGCTGGTGTTGGGCATCAGCACGCAGTAGCGGCCCGCCAGCGACAGGTACGTGGTCAGCGCCGCGCCCTTGTTGCCGCGCTCTTCCTTGACGATCTGGACCAGCAGCACTTGGCGGCGATGGATGACGTCCTGGATCTTGTAGCGGCGACGCAGATTCTGGCGACGCTGGCGCAGCGCCTCGACCTGGTCGTCGTTGACGGTCGACTTGCGCGGGCGCGGCGCGGCCTCGCCGTCCTCGTCGTCATGATGGTCGTCGGCGTGATCGTCATGATCGTCGCCGTCGTGATCCGCGTGATCGTCATCATCCTCGGCGTCGAGCTCGGCGCGCAGCGCGGCTTCCTCGGCGGCGTGTTCGGCCTCTTCGCGGAGCAGGGCTTCGCGATCTTCCTTGGGGATCTGGTAATAGTCGGGGTGGATTTCCGAAAAGGCCAGGAAGCCGTGACGGTTGCCGCCGTAATCGACGAACGCCGCCTGCAGTGACGGTTCGACGCGGGTCACCTTGGCGAGGTAGATATTGCCCTTGAGCTGCTTGCGCTCGGCCGACTCGAAGTCGAATTCTTCGATCCGGTTACCCTTGACGACGGCCACCCGGGTCTCTTCCCGGTGGCGTGCGTCGATCAGCATACGCGTGGTCATTATGAAGTCTCCACGCGCGCGCCGGGCCTGGTGGCAGCCGTCGCGCGCGGTAAATAGGATGGGCGGCGGCGCGGGGCGCCGGTCCGCTGGAAAAAACGGAAAGCGTGCCGCTCTCAGCCGCAGCACCGGCAACGGGGCCGGGGCGGACCCACGACACCGCGATCCCACCGGCACAGGCCGGTCGGTCAGCGGGGTGGATCATATGCGTCATGCGAGCGTCAACCTGGTTGGCCCGGGCGCGAAGTCTCTCGCAGTCCCGTTCCTTGGAGATGGCCCCGCCCCGATCGGTTGGGAGAGGTTGATCGGGGCCGGGGTCCGCAGATGTGCTAGCATCATCGGAACGTTTGCGCAACAGGCGGAAAACTGCCGATTTCGTCGGCAAAAAAATGCCGAATTTTGTGTTAACCAATGGCTGAAAGCCCTGCGTCAGCTAGCGGCTTCTATCCCGGACCCGTCGATCGGAGGATCGCCAAAAAGGGTTTGGGTACGATGGCTTTTCGCTGGACCAGCGGCAGGCCGGCACGGCATATCCCCCGTGTCGTGCTGATGTTGTTCGCTTTTCTGTTCGGGCTGTTCGCGCCGGTCAGTGCGCTGGCCGCGACGGTGCAGAGGGTCGTGGTGCGCGGTGCGCAGCTGATCATCCGGTTCGATTCGCCCGTGAAGCGCGCGCGCAGCGTCATGCTGAACGAGCCGCGTCGCGTGGCGATCGACGTGACCGGCGCGTCGCCCGGTTCCAGCACGGTCCGCCAGGGTACGGTGCGCGGCCTGACCCAGACGCTGATCAAGCCCGGCGTCACCCGCCTGACCTTCTCGCTGGCGCAGGATGCGACGATCTTCGACGGCGGATTCGACGATGACGCGCGGCAGCTCTCGCTGACGCTGAAGCCGGTGCGCCAGGGCTATACCCAGGCGAGCTTTGCGGGCGGGCTCGACTTCTTTCCGTTCCATTTCCAGCGCAAGCCCGCCTATACCCTGACCGTGCCCGTGCCGAGCCCCGCGCGCGCTCTGCCGCTGCCGCGCGTGAAGGGCGCCGACAACCGGCCGCTTGTGGTGATCGATGCGGGCCATGGCGGGGTCGATCCCGGCGCGATCAACCCGGTCACGGGCCTGCGCGAAAAGGACGTGACGCTGGCCATCGCCAAGGCGATCCGCGACACGCTGGTCGCCAGCGGCCGGGTGCGTGCCGCGCTGACCCGCGAGGACGACCGTTATATCCTCCACCGCGAGCGTTACGGCATCGCGCGTCGGCTGCATGCCGACCTGTTCATCTCGATCCACTGCGACAGTGCGGGCGCGGGCGAGGCACGGGGGGCCACCGCCTATACCCTGTCCGACGTCGCCTCCGACAAGGAAGCCGCGCGCCTCGCGGCGCGCGAGAACAAGGCGGACGTGATCGCGGGTGTCGATCTGGGCGGCAACAGCGACGTCTCGACGATCCTGATCGACCTGACCCAGCGCGAGACGATGAACGACTCGGCCAGCTTCGCGCGTCTGCTGGGCCGCGAGGCGCAGCCGCTGATCCCGGTGAAGCCGGTCTTCCACCGCATGGCCTCGCTGATGGTGTTGAAGGCCCCCGACATGCCGTCGATCCTGTTCGAGACGGGCTATATCTCGAACATGCAGGACGCGGCGTTCCTCAGCAGCAAGGACGGCCAGGAGCGGATTGCGAAAGCGGTATTGCAGGCGGTCGAGGTGCATTTCGCGCGACGGATGGCGTCGCGGTAGGGGGTGAACACCGTCCCGACGGTGACGTTCCGCACGCGTCTTTCCATCGCATTTTGTCGGTTATTGCCTTAAAATGTTGCTGGCGGATTGGCCGTTGACCGTTCGGTAGTCGTCGACAATATTGGCGCCTGCGGCCAAGTTGTCGCGCGATCGGTGTCGAGGAGAGACGATGTCGAACCGGCAGAAAACCGAAATTCTCGGCGGCTTTGGGTGGTTTTTTTCCACCAAAGGCAGGGCCGGTCCTATCCGTTTCATGGCGGTGGCGCTCGCTATGGTCGTCGTCGTCAGCTTGGTTGTCTGGGGCATTGTGGCTCTTGACGCGGCGACCTACCCGATACTTGGCGCATTGGCGGGCGCGGCGCTCGCCAAGCTGTTCGCCGAAGCAGGGCGGCGATGTCATGATCTGGGGCGCAGGGCGACGCTTGGCGCGGTGGTCCTTATCGGCGCGCTGGGCGCAGTCCTTTCTATTCTCTCGCTCCTGATCGTGGGCGCGACGGCCATCGGCATTGGCGTGGTCGTCGCGCTTGTGTTCGTGTTCACGTTTCTCCGTCCGGGGCAGTCCGGCGCCAATTCTCATGGCGTGCCGCCACCGGGGCCATTGCAGGTCAGCAGGCCGGACGCCGGGCCAGTGGATCGTGGCAGTTTGGCCTGGGCAGGGGTCTCGATCCTGGGCTGTGCTGCGATAGGCCTGGCCATCCAGACGACGACCGATAGCATTCGTGCCGATCGCGAAAGTCGCTATACCTTCTCGATAGGGTCGCTGGCTGTCGCAAGGGTGATGGAAGGATGACGGCTGCGGCGTTCGAGCGGATGAATCATGCGCGCGCCATCCTTCAACGGTTCGCCAGTGCGGGTCGCCCCGCTGGCGCAAAACCGCCCTCGGTCTCCGCGTTGCAACAAAGTCCCGTAGGCTGGCCGGTGGCTCGCGACGATCTCGTGACGCAGATCGACGCGAGGCTGCGCGGGACCAGCATGCCGCGACAACTGGCGACGTCCTATTGTGGCCCGGCAGCCTTTCTGTACTGCATCCTGAAGGATCGACCGGACATCTATGTGTCCTATGCGGTCGCGCTGTGGGAGACAGGGCATTACACCTTCAGGACTGGCGTGGGGCATGTCGAGGTAGAGTCGGCGGATCGGACCAAGGCCAGCTTGGCGGCGATCGCGGGGCGGCGAAGGGGCAAGGAGCAAATCTCCCACCTCGACTGGATGACGATGGCTGCACTGAGTGCATCGACCCGCCCGCTCTCTGCCCTGCGCAGGGGCGCAGGACCTGACGACGTGGGCCTGTCGATCACCTATCCCTGGGTTTTGAAACAATGGTTTCAAGCTGGCGGATCGCGACCGCAGGTCGACAGCATGGGACTGGGCGCGTTGAAATCGGGCCTCTTCATGTTCGCCAATCTGATGCGCTTCTGGCGTTCGCATTGGCTCGTCATTCAGATTGATTCCAGCCTGGTGACGACCGGCACCCCCAACACGTTCGAGCAACGACATTGGGTCGTCGTCAATCCGAATTTCCAGCCCAGGGTTCGCCGTGAGGGAAAGGGACCTTGGATCGCAATGGGCGACATCATGTCTGATTTCTGGAAGGTACCTCAGGAGCAAGTGGTCCGAGCCATGGAGGGCGCTCATCTGGCCGATTGGCCGATGGAATTGAGTCTGGTAACGTGGGGCAAGGAGGATTTTCGGACCAGAATGACGCGCCTCGGTGATATTCCGGCGCGCTTCTATGGTGGATATGCCTTTCCACATTTTCGCTGACAGATGTTTTCTCGGCTGGGCTGCTCCAACGGCTCAGCAACTCCGCTGGCATAGGCGCGCATACGCACGTCTGGCCCCTCGCACCCGATAGGCGTAATGGCAGCCGGATGATCCGTGTCTGTGCCCTTTACCGTTTCGCATCCTTCCCCGACCCTGCCTTACTCCGCGAGCCGCTGCTCGCCGTCGCCGAGGCGAATGGCATTCGTGGCACGCTCCTACTCGCCAGCGAGGGGATCAATGGCACGGTGGCGGGTAGCCATGACGCGATCGAGGCGTTGCTTGCGCATATCCGCACGCTGCCCGGTTGCGCCGATCTGGACTATAAGGACTCGGCCGCCGAGATGATGCCGTTCCACCGGATGAAGGTACGGCTGAAGCGCGAGATCGTGTCGATGGGCGTGGACGGGATCGACCCGACACGCGAAGTCGGCACCTATGTCGCAGGCGAGGCATGGAATGCGCTGATCGCCGATCCCGACACGCTGCTGATCGACACGCGCAACGATTATGAGGTGGCGATCGGCACGTTCGACGGCGCGGTCGATCCGGGGACGAAGAGTTTCCGCGACTTCCCCGATTGGTTCCGCGAGAACCGCGACCAGCTGATGGCGGGCAAGTCGAAGGTCGCGATGTTCTGCACCGGCGGTATCCGCTGCGAGAAGGCGACGGCGTTCCTGAAGGCGGAAGGGGTGGCGGACGTCTTCCACCTCGATGGCGGCATCCTGAAATATCTGGAGACGATGCCCGAGGAGCGGAGTCGCTGGAACGGCGAATGCTTCGTCTTCGATGCGCGCGTGGCGGTGGGACATGGGCTGTCGCCGGGGAGCCACGGGCTGTGCCATGGCTGCCGGATGCCGGTCGGTCCGGAGGACCGCGCCTCGCCGCTCTATGTCGAGGGGGTGAGCTGCCCCGCCTGCCATGGCACGCGCGACGCGGAGCGGCTGGCCGCCTATGCCGAGCGGCACCGGCAGGAGCGGCTGGCGGCGGCGCGCGGAGAGGCGCATGTCGGCGCGCGCTTCCCCGTGCAGGACGAAAGCCGCGACGAACCGCGCGCGCCCTGACGCGCAAACCATCCCCAGGCGGGTGGCAAGCCGGGGCGAACCTGCTACACGAGCCTTCGCAACGTCATGGCCCTCACACCCTCCACCTCGCCCGATACCCCCGAAACGCCGCGTCGCCCGCTCTGGCGCCGCTGGTGGGTCCGGCTGTTCGCCGGGCTCGCGCTGCTAGTGGCGATTGCGGCGGGGGTATTCTGGTTCGTCTTCATGCGCGACCTGCCCTCGGTCGATGCGTTGAAGGCCTATGAGCCGCCGCTGCCCACCCATGTGCGCGGCAATGACGGCACGCCGATCCAGTCCTATGCGCGCGAACGCCGGGTCGAATTGTCGTTCAACGAATATCCACCGCTGCTCGTCCGCGCGTTCCTGGCGGCCGAGGACAAGAGCTTCTTCGAGCATGGCGGCGTCGACTATCCGGGGCTGGCGGGCGCGGTCCTCGACTATGCCAAGAAATGGGGCACCGGGCGGCGCGCGCGCGGCGGGTCGACCATCACCCAGCAGGTCGCCAAGAACCTGCTGATCGGCGACGCCTATTCGCCCACCCGCAAGGTCAAGGAGGCGATCCTCGCCTATAAGATCGAGGATACGCTGACCAAGCAGCAGATCCTGGAGCTGTATCTCAACCAGATCGCGCTGGGGCGGAATGCCTTCGGCGTCGAGGCGGCGGCCCATGCCTATTTCGACAAGGAACTCAACGAGCTGACGCTCGGCCAGATGGCCTATCTGGCGCTGCTGCCCAAGGGGCCCGCCAATTACGACCCCATCCGCCATCCCGACCGCGCGCTGGAGCGCCGGGCCTATGTGCTGCGCGAGATGCTGGCGAACAATTTCATCACCCGCGCGCAATATGACGCGGCGATGGCCGAGCCGCTGGGCACGGTGCTGCGCCGCACGCCCAAATATGCGCAAGTGGGCGGCTATTTCGTCGAGGAGCTGCGCCGCCAGCTGATCAAGCGCTATGGCGAAAAGGCGGAGAGCGGGCCAAACAGCGTCTATGATGGCGGCCTGTGGGTGCGCAGTTCGCTCGACACGCGGCTGCAGGATCTGGCGGCCGAAGCCTTGCGCGATGGCCTGGTCCGGTTCGAGGGCGGGCGCGGCTGGTCCGGGCCGATCCGGCACGAGGATATCGACGGCGATAATTGGCAGCAGGCGCTGCTCAACACCAATATCGGGCTCGACTATCGCGACTGGCGCGCGGGCATCGTCACCGCCAAGGATTCGAGCGAGGCGACGATCGGGTTCGCCAATGGTCGCACCGGCACCCTGCCGCGCAGCCTGGCCGAGATGCCGCGCCGGGGCACGGCGGCCACCGCGTTCAGCGCGTTGAAGGTCGGCGACATCATCGCCGTCTCGCCGGAGGGAAGCCAGTTCGCGCTTCGCTCGGTCCCGCGCATCTCGGGCGGCTTCGTGGTCGAGGAGCCCGCGACGGGCCGCGTGCTGGCGATGCAGGGCGGCTTCGATGCCCGGCTTCAGGCGTTCAACCGCGCGACCCAGGCCGAGCGTCAGCCGGGCTCGACGATCAAGCCGATCGTCTATTCCGCCGCGCTCGACCATGGCATGACGCCCGCCTCGATCATCGTCGACGGGCCGTTCTGTATTGACCAGGGCGCGGGGCTGGGCACCAAATGCTTCCGCAACTTCGGCAATTCCGCCGGCGCGGGGCCGCACACCATGCGCTGGGGCATCGAGCAGTCGCGCAACCTGATGACCGTGCGTACGGCATCGACCGTCGGCATGAAGAATGTCGTGGCGATGATCAAGCAGATGGGGATCGGCGATTTCCCGCCCTATCTCGCCTATGCGCTGGGCGCGGGCGAGACGACGGTGAGCCAGATGGTCAACGCCTATGCGATCCTGGCCAATAACGGGCGCGGCGGCGATCCGACGCTGATCGACTTCGTGCAGGACCGGCACGGCAAGGTGATCTGGCCGGAGAACTGGCACGCCTGCGACCGGTGCAACGCGGCCGATTATGACGGCAAGCCGATGCCCCGCCCGATCAGCCGCCAGCGTCAGGTGATGGACGCGATGACCGCGTACCAGATGGTCCACATCACCGAGGGCGTGGTCCAGCGCGGCACCGCGACCGGCCTGCGCGACCTGAACCGGCCGATGTTCGGCAAGACCGGCACCAATAACGGCCCCACCGATGTTTGGTTCGTCGGCGGCACGCCGCAATTCGTCGGTGGCCTCTATATCGGCTATGACACGCCGCGCTCGCTGGGCGGCTATGCACAGGGTGGGACGATCGCGGTTCCGATCTTCCACCAGTTCGCGCAAAAGGCCTATGAGGGGTTGGACAAGCTGCCCTTCCGCGCCGCGCCCGGCATCCGCATGGTCCGTATCGACCGGGCGAGCGGACGGCCGGTCTATGGCACCTTCCCGACCGGCGACGATCCCAAGCCCGCCGTGATCTGGGAAGCGTTCAAGCCCGAAAGCGAGCCGCGCCGCCGCGCCCGCCGTGCCGAGGCGGCGAGCCCGGCGCCTGCGACGCCCGCCGGTCCGGCCAAGCCCGCGCCCCCACGCGACAGCGATTTCTTGCAAAGGGAAGGCGGAATCTACTAGCCCGCTTTCCATATGAATTTTTCCTTTCCCATCGGGGCGAGGCACGACCGGTTTTTGGAGAATCCCCATGCGCGCTGAAGCGCAGGCTCATGTCGATACGATCAACGAAGCCCTGGAGCTGCTGCGCCGCTTCCTCGACTGGGACCGCGCGCTGCGCCGCCTGGACGAGCTGAACGCGCGCGTCGAGGACCAGGCGCTGTGGAACGATCCCAAGCAGGCGCAAGCCGTGATGCGCGAGCGTCGCCGCCTGGACGAGGCGATCACCGCCACCCGCGCCATCGAGAACGAGCTGTCCGGTACGGTCGAGCTGATCGAGCTGGCCGAGATGGAGGGCGACGAGGAGCTGGAGAAGGAAGCCGTCACCAGCCTGGGCGAGCTGGCCAAGCGGGCCGAGGCCGACAAGGTCAAGGCGCTGCTGGCGGGCGAGGCCGACGCCAACGACACGTACCTCGAAATCAACGCGGGCGCGGGCGGCACCGAGAGCCAGGACTGGGCCGGGATGCTCCAGCGCATGTATACGCGCTGGGCTGAACGGCACGGCATGAAGGTCGAACTGATCGACTATCATGCGGGCGAACAGGCGGGCATCAAGTCGGCGACCCTGCTGGTCAAGGGCGAGAATGCGTACGGCTATGCCAAGGTCGAATCGGGCGTGCACCGGCTGGTGCGGATCAGCCCCTACGACTCGGCCGCGCGGCGCCACACCAGTTTTTCGTCCGTGTGGGTCTATCCGGTGATCGACGACAATATCGAGGTCGAGATCAACGAGAGCGAGCTGCGCATCGACACCTATCGCGCCAGCGGTGCGGGTGGTCAGCACATCAACACGACCGACTCGGCGGTGCGTATCACCCACTTGCCCACCGGCATCGTGGTGCAGTGCCAGAACCAGCGTTCGCAGCACAAGAACAAGGCCGAGGCCTATAACCAGCTGCGCGCCCGCCTGTACGAGCGCGAACTGGCCGAGCGTGAGGCGGCGGCCAATGCGCAGAACGCGACCAAGACCGATATCGGCTGGGGCCACCAGATCCGCTCTTATGTCCTCCAGCCCTATCAGTTGGTGAAGGACCTGCGCACCGGGGTCACCTCGACCGCGCCGGGCGATGTGCTGGACGGCGATCTCGACGCCTTCATGGCCGCGGCCTTGTCGCAGCGCGTGACCGGTGAAGCGGTCGCCGTGGAAGATGTCGATTAAGATGCGCATGCGGGGGGCACGGGCCATCCTGGCGGCGACGCTCGCCATCGCGCTGGGGGGCGCGATATCGGCATGCGACGGATCGAAGCCGCTCATCCCGCACAAGGATGAGGAGGAGGAAAAGATCGGTCCTTTCCCGGCGGCCGATCGCCCGGTCGCCCATGTCGTGTCCGCGCGCTGGTCGAACGAGGACGAGCGCGATCGCCTGCGCGAGGCGGACCAGGTCATGGACCGGGCGGAAATCCGGCCCGGCATGACGGTCGCCGATATCGGCGCGGGCGAGGGTTATTACACCGTCCGCCTGGCGCAGCGTGTCGGCAAGAACGGTCGCGTGCTGGCCGAGGATATCGTCGCCGCCTGGCGCGACCAGCTGGCCGAGCGTGTCTCGCGCGAGCGGCTGGACAATGTCAGCGTCCGTCTGGGACTGCCCGCCGATCCCAAGCTGCCGCCCAGCAGCTTCGACCGGGTGCTCATGGTGCACATGTACCATGAGATCGCGCAGCCCTATGAGTTCCTCTGGCGGCTGTTCCCTGCGCTCAAGCCCGACGGGCTGGTCGTGGTGGTTGACGCCAATCGCCGCACCCGCGCGCACGGCACGCCGCCCGCGCTCCTGAAATGCGAGTTCGCGGCGGTCGGCTTCACCCAGGTGTCGTTTCAGAACATGCCTTCGGCGGGCGGCTATCTGGCGACCTTCCGCGCCACCGGCCCGCGCCCCGAGCCCAGCGCGATCCGGCCGTGCCGGATGAAGGACAATTAGGCAGGCCATGGCGGGCAAAGCGCCCGTCGTCCCTTCTTCCCGAGAACCCTGGCCGGGCAATCGATGAAAAGTCGTCATGACGGTGACGGACTTGAAACATGACAGCTTTGTCATGCATTGATCCTGTGTCGGCTCACGACGGGGCCGGCAGGCCATCGGCCAGAATAGGCCGAGGCACCGCGAGAAGGAGAAGACCATGCATATGCTTTGGATGGCCGGGCTGGCACTCGGCGCGGCGGCCGCGTCCGAGGGCGCGCTGGAACACCAAGTACAGCTGGATCACCATTCGGGGCCCGTCGCGGTCCGCTACAGCGCCGATGTCGGCGTGACCCACAAGCAGATCGGCGCGGTGACCACCGGTGGTCGCCCCTCGACGCTGCGCTGCCTGTGGAGCGCGAACGTCACCGTGCACCGCGAGGCGCGAGGGGCCACCGGCACCACCCTGATGCGCAGCGCCGCGCGCGACGGCGTGATCGAGGGCAGTCGTCCGGGCTGGTGCACCACCCAGCGCGCCGCGATCGCCCAGGAGGTAGCCGCCCGTCGCGACGCGGTGCAGGAGCATCTCCAGGCGGTGGCGCAGGAGGATCATGGTCTGCTCCGCTCCGAGCTGGACAGACTGCATAGCGAGACGCGTACCGGATGATTGATAGCAAGTTGATGTTGGGTGCCCTGCTGGGCGTCATCCTGGCCACGCCGGTCCTCGCGCAGGAGCAGCGGCCCGCCATCGGGGTCGAGCTGAACAGCGACGAGAATCGCCGGGGACTGAGCTGGAGCGGGGGGCGGGTATCGCCCTCCGCCGATATCTTCGCGACGAGCGGTCCGTTCGAGGCGAGCGGCCGGATCGTCGCGTTGCGCGAGTCGGAGCGGCATGGCGGTGCCGGGGTGGTCGGCGACTTGACCCTGGGGGCCAGCACGATGGTCGGCCTGGTGACGGTGCGCGGGCGGGTGACCGGCCATTTGTTCGGCTGCGCGGGCTTCAACGCCGATTATGTCGAGCTGGGCGGTTCGGCCGCTTATACGCTGGGTCCGGTACAGCTGGATGCCGGCGCCGATTACGCCCCGTCGCAAAACGCGATCGGCGGCGACAATCTCTATCTTCACGCAGGCGCGCAGAGCGGCATTCCCGGCACCCCCTGGACCGTTCTCGCCGGGATCGGCCGATCGACCGGCAAGACCGACGATCCGTTCCGCGCCGCACGGCTGCGTCCCGGCGGCGACTATACCGACTGGCGGCTGGGCGTGGAGCATGTGACCGGGCCGGTGACGCTGGGCCTGGACTATGTCGGCACCGATGTGTCGGAACGCGCGGCCTCGGCCTTTATGCTCGCCGATGCACGGCATTCGGGCGACCGGATCGTCGGGCGGGTGCGGTTCGGGTTCTAAAATTCTCTTATCGCTGGCCACGGGCTTGCCCCTCCCGCAGGCGGGAGGGGATGGGGGAGG
>NZ_LDTE01000080.1 GCF_001476905.1 Sphingomonas sanguinis
GGCTCGGCCCCCACCATCACCCGCGTCGGTCCGGCGGCGGCCGTCAGCGGTCGGGTGGCGAGCTGGGCGCGATATTGCTGGGCCAGCTTCGTGCCCGCCTCGCGATCGGGCGGGGTAATGTACTGGTCCATCTGGGTCAGCGTCTGCGACGCCGATTGCAGCCCCGCCTGCGACGCCAGCGACATCAGCGCATAGGCACGCGGATAGTCGCGCGGCACGCCGTCGCCGTTGAACAGCATCGTGCCCAGCACCAGCTGCGCCCGCGGTTCGCCCCGCGCCACCGACTTCTCCAGCCAGGGTGCGGCTTCGGCCTTCTTGCCGGCCTGGAACAGCGCCAAGCCGTAATTGTCGGAGGCGGGGATATGCCCCTGGATCGCGGCCTTGCGGAACCAGCTTTCGGCGAGCGCGGGGTCGAGGGGAACACCGCGGCCCAGCTTGTAAGCCTGGGCGAGGTTGAACTGCGCATCGGGATCGCCCGCCACGGCGGGGCCGCGCCATTCCTCCACCGCCTTGCGGAAATCGCCCTGTGCCCAGGCATCGGTGCCCGCCTTCACATCGGCCATCGCCGGACCGGCGGCCAGACCGATGGCCATGGCGATCATGCCTGCACCGATGACCGGGAATCTGCGCATCATCTTCGTCCGTCCCCCAATAGGATATCGTCCATCCATGCCCCGCCCCCGGTCGCGGGTAAAGCGGACAGTTGCCGTGTTTACCGTTCGTTAGACGCTTGGGCCCTAGCGTCGGCTCCCATCGGGGAAATGGGGTCATGTACGCACTGTCCTGCTCACCACGACGTCCGGCATCGGTCCGCCTGCGCGCGACCGGACCCTTCGTCGTGCGCCGGGACAGCGGCGCATCGGCAGACGCCCTGTGCCCCCAGGCTCCAGACGGATGACCCCTATGACGACGATCCGCACTCTCCTGACCTGCAGCGTCGGCGCGCTGATCGCGGGGTGCACCGTGAGCGGCCACCGCACCGCGCAACTGGGCGAGGCGACAGGCCCGGCGGCAGAGGCGCGCGCCACCGCCGCGCTCGCCGACCAGACCAGGCGCGTCCTGGCGCAGCGTGACGGCGACGGCGCGGTGGCGCTGGCCGAGCGGCTGGTCGCGGCGGACCCGCATCAGGCGGCCTATCGCGCGCTGCTGGGCCAGGGCTATTTGCAGGCGGGGCGCTTCGCCTCGGCGCGACAGGCCTTTACCGATGCGTTGCAGCTCGATCCCCAGGATGGCCGTTCCGCGCTCAACCTCGCCCTGGCGATGATCGCTGGCGGCTATGGGCAAGGCGCACGGGCATTGTTGCAGCGTCACGCGGGCGCAATTCCCGCCGCCGATCTGGGCCTGGCCCTGTCGCTGTCGGGCGATCCGGCCGAGGGTGTCCGCATCCTGACGGCGGCGGCGCGTGAACAGGGGGCGAGCGTCAAGACCCGGCAGAATCTGGCGCTGTCGCTGGCGCTGGCCGGGCAGTGGGACATGGCGCGCATGGCGGCGTCGGCCGACATGGCCCCGGCCGATGTCGAGGCGCGGATGCAGGAATGGGCCTCCTTCGTCGCTACGACCAGCCCGGCCGATCAGGTCGCCTCGCTGCTCGGAGTGCGCCCGGCATCGGACCGGGGCCAGCCATTGGTGTTGGCGCTGAATGCCGCGCCGTCTGCGGCCGTAGTGCAGGACATGGTCCAGGCGCTGCCGCAACCGGCGGCTCCCGTCGCTATCGACAAGATCCCAGCCCAAATGGCCGAGGCACCGGCCGCGCCGCCTGCGGTGGAAGACTCATCGGCGGCGCGCATCCTGTATGCCGCGCGGCAGGAGGTCGTCCAGCCGCTGGCCCCGCAGCCTTTGGCAACGCAGACCCAAGAGGCTCGGGTGCGGCGCATGGCGGCGGGCCTGGTCACCACGCCCGCACTGCTGCGCCGGGCCGAGGAACGCCGCAAGACCCTCCGGCCCAAGGGCGACTGGAACGTGCAGATCGGCGCGTTCGGCAAGGAGGATGGCGCGCAAAAGGCATGGGCGTTGCTGACCCGGCGCTTCGCCGGTCTGTCGGACTATGCGCCGCAGAGCGGTACGATCCGCCGTCCGGGCGGCAATCTCTATCGTCTGTCGGTCGGCAATCTCACCCGCACCGATGCGGACACGCTGTGCCGCCGTTATCGCGGCGCGGGGGGGGCGTGCTTCGTGCGCCGCCAGGCCGACGACCGCATGGCCTATTGGGCGCGGCCCGGGGTCGGCATGGCGTCGCTCTGACGCTTTCAGGCCTTGGGGATCAGACGGCCTCGCCCGCCGCGCGGCCGCTCGCCCAGGCCCATTGAAAGTTATAGCCGCCCAGCCAGCCGGTGACGTCCACCGCCTCGCCGACGAAATGCAGGCCGGGCACCGCCTTCGCCTCCATCGTCCGGGACGACAGCCCGGCGGTGGATACGCCGCCGACCGTCACTTCGGCCTTGGCATAGCCTTCGCTGCCATTGGGGTGGAACGGCCAGTCGGCCAGCCGTCCTTGTGCCGCCGCCAGCGCCTTGTCGGTCGCCGCGCCCAGTTCGGCGGGCAGCGCCAGCCGTTCGGCCAGCGTCTCGGCCAGCCGGTCGGGCAGATGCTGCGCCAGCGTGCGCCTGGGGCTGGTGCGCGGGGCGGCGCGTTTGGCCGCGAGCAGCCAGTCGTCATCGCAATCGGGCAGGAAGTCGATCCCGATCGCCTCGCCATGCCGCCAATAGGACGACACTTGCAGGATCGCCGGGCCGGACAGGCCGCGATGGGTAAACAGCGCCGCCTCACGAAACCGGGTCTTGCCCGCCCGCGCGACGACCTCGGACGCGACGCCCGACAGTGAGCGGAACAGCGTCTCCTCGCCGCCGAGGGTCAGGGGCACGAGGGCAGGGCGCGGCTCGACGACCTTCAAGCCGAACTGCCGGGCCAGGTCATAGGCATAACCGGTCGCACCCATTTTCGGGATGCTCGGCCCGCCGGTCGCGACGATCAGCCGCGGGGTGGCAAAGGCCTTGCCGCCCCGCGTGACGTGGAACTGGGTGCCGTCATGGGTGACGCTTTCGATCGACTGGCCCAGCGCGATGTCGACCGATCCGCCCGACCGGACGGCCTTGTCGCATTCGTCGAGCAGCATCGCGACGATCTGCCGCGCAGAGCCGTCGCAGAACAGCTGGCCCAGCGTCTTTTCGTGCCAAGCGATGCCATGCGCCTCGACCAGCGCCAGAAAATCGGCGGGCGTGTAGCGGCCCAGCGCCGATTTGGCGAAATGCGGGTTGGCCGACAGGAAGCGATCGGGCGCGGTGCCGACATTGGTGAAGTTGCACCGCCCGCCGCCCGAGATGAGGATTTTCTTCCCCGGCGCATCGGCATGGTCGACGACCAGGACGCGCCGCCCCCGCTGCCCGGCGGTCGCCGCCGCCATGAGCCCCGCCGCCCCTGCGCCGAGGATGATTGCGTCATATTGCTGCATGATGGGGGTTTAGGGGGAAATAGGAGAGGAGGATATACGGTTGTTCTTGGCACGCCCCTCCCGCATGCGGGAGGGGATGGGGGAGGGTTTTGCCACAAGCGTGTAGTCTCTGCGAGGCGCCTTTCCCTCCCCTCGATCCCCTCCCGCTTGCGGGAGGGGAGGAAGAAGGAAGAAGGTGGGTTTTAATCGACCTCTAAAATTTCCACGGCATCCGCCTTGCCCCCGAACGCCACCATCTCTCCCGACATCGCACCCATCAGGGCGCGGGCGAGCGGTGCAGCATAGGCGATGCGGTCATGGGCGGGGTCGGCTTCGTCATGGCCGACGATGGTCAGCGTTCTGGTCTGGCCGTTGAGGCGGATCGTCACCACACTGCCGATGCCGACCTCATCCTCGGCGGGCGTAGGGGCGATCTCGGCGGTGGCGGCGCGGGTATTCCAATAACGCAGTTCGCGCTGGAGGCGGGTGCGTTCCTCTTCCTCGGTCGCGGCGGCGACGGCGGCCTCAACCTCCGTCACTTTCGCGCGGGTCAGCTCGAGCCCGCGGGCCGTGACCAGATTGGGCCCGGGTGGAATCGGCAGCTCGAACTTGGGTTCGAGATGTTCCTCGTCGGATTCGCGGCGGAAGGCGACACTCATCGGGGCTGAACGTTCCAGGTCATGGCCAAGCTCCATGACGGGCGCAACGCTTCGTCGCAAGCACCGTCGGCGGGCGCTTGAGTTTTCAATGCAATCGTGTATAGGGTCACGCTTTCACGGAACGCCAATATTCACCCGTGCCGCATGGGTGTATCCGCCAACCGAGAGGGATGGGTCCCTTGGTTCGGCGGTACGCGCTCCTTTTTCTGTTGGAGTCCCCATGCCTTTTTCTGCTTTGCCGCCGGTCCTGTCGGCTGCCCTTTCCGCGCGTGGCTATACCGCGCCGACCCCCGTCCAGGCCGCCGTTATCGAGGATGATGCGCAGGGCCGCGACCTGATCGTGTCCGCGCAGACCGGCTCGGGCAAGACCGTCGCCTTTGGCCTCGCCATGGCGAGCGAGCTGCTGAACGGTGGCGATCACCTGCCGCAGCCGGGCGCACCGATGGCGCTGGTCATCGCGCCGACGCGCGAGCTGGCGCTGCAGGTCAGCCGCGAGCTGGAATGGCTTTATGCCGGGGCGCGTGCGCGCATCGCGACCTGCGTCGGCGGCATGGACGCCTCGCGCGAGCGTCGGGCGCTCAGCCATGGCACGCACATCGTCGTCGGCACGCCGGGCCGTCTGCGCGACCATCTGGAACGCGGCGCGCTCGACCTGTCGTCGCTGAAGTTCGTCGTCCTCGACGAGGCGGACGAGATGCTCGATATGGGTTTCCGCGAGGACCTGGAGCAGATCCTCGACGGTACCCCGTCCGAGCGCCGTACGCTCCTGTTCTCGGCGACCATGCCGCGCCCGATCGTGCAGCTCGCCAAGCGTTACCAGACCAATGCCAAGCGGATCGAGACGATCAGCGAGGACAAGGGTCATGCCGACATCGCCTATCAGGCGGTGACGGTCGCTCCCGCCGATATCGAGGCGGCGGTGGTCAACCTGTTGCGCCTGCACGAGGCGGAGGTCGCGATCCTGTTCTGCGCCACCCGCGACAATGTCCGTCACCTGCACGCGAGCCTGGTCGAGCGCGGCTTCTCGGCGGTGGCGTTGTCGGGTGAGCATTCGCAGAACGAGCGTAACCATGCGCTCCAGGCACTTCGGGACGGCCGTGCGCGCGTCTGCGTCGCGACCGACGTCGCCGCGCGCGGTATCGACCTTCCCGGCCTGACGCTGGTCATCCATGTCGAAATCCCCCGCGATGCCGAAGCGCTTCAGCACCGTTCGGGCCGTACCGGTCGTGCGGGCCGCAAGGGCACCGCGATCCTGATCGTGCCCTATCCGCGCCGTCGCCGGGTCGAGGGCATGCTTCGCGGCGCCCGCATCGACGCCGAATGGCGCCGCGCGCCGACGCTGGAGGAAATCCGCGAGCAGGACCGTGAGCGTCTGCTGACCGCGCTGCTCGCGCCGGTCGAAGTGGACGAAGGCGATCGTGAGCTGGCCACCCGCCTGCTCGCCGAGAAGTCGCCTGAGGACATCGCCGCCGCGCTGGTCCGCGCGCACCGCGCCGCGCTGCCCCAGGCCGAGGAACTGGTCGAGGGGGATGCGCCGCCGCCGCGCGAGCGTCGCGAAGGCTTTGACGATACGGTCTGGTTCCGCATGAATGTCGGTCGCCGCCAGAATGCCGATCCGCGTTGGCTGCTGCCGCTGATCTGCCGTCGCGGGCACATCACCCGCAACGAGATCGGCGCAATCCGCATCCAGCCGACCGAGACGCTGTTCGAGGTGCCGACCGCGCTGGCTTCGCGCTTCATCGCCGCGCTCAAGCGGACCGAGGCGGATCAGGCCGAGGACGATATCGCCATCGAGCAGGCCGATGGTCCGCCCGCCGGTGGTGCGCCCAGCGGTGGCGCGCGTCGTGGTCCGGGTGGCGGTGGCCGCCCCGGTGGCGGCGGTCGCCCGAGCGGCCCCGGCGGCCCGCGTCGTTATGCGCCGCGCCCCACGGGCGGCGCACCGCGCGGCCCGCGTCGCGGCTAAGCGGATTTCGGAACGGCCGGGCATGTCCCGGCCGTTTTGCTGTCAGGGCCCGACCCGGTAGAGCGCGGTGTCGAAGGTCGCATAGATCGGCCGATGACCGGGCCAGAGCGGCCCCAGCCCACGTCGGTCCAGCACCCAGAGATAATCGATCCGTCCGCGCGGCAGGATCGCGATGCGCCGATGCAGCGCCCCTAGATCGACCTTGCCGCAGCCCCAGGCGGGTATCTGTTCGGATGGATCGTTGCTGATCTCCGGGGGCAGCGGATAACGGACGCGGAGCAGCGGCGCGCCCAGCACCCGCCACTGGCTGTTCACCAGCGCCTCGCGCCGGTCGATCGCCAGATCGGGCAGATGCGACCAGGCTTGCGTCGTCCAGCCCGCATGGCAGCCATCGGTTAGCGTGACGGCATGGATGCGCGCACCCATGGGTACGATATCCAGGGCCTTAAGCGCGGCTTCATAGCGCATGCCTTCACGATGCCAGCGCACACCCATCTCGCCGCAGCGGAGCAGGAACAGTGCGATGGCGATCGCCGCCAGCACCTGTCCGTCCCGCGCGCGTTCAGTCGAGCGGAGCGACACGAGCGCGGCCATCACCGCCACCGGCACCAGTCGTTCGTCGGCGGCCCAACTGCCCATCAGCGTGGTCGGCATGACGAGGCACAGCAGCGCCAGCAGCGCCGCCCCCAGGCCCATCCGTCCGTCGACCTTCACCGACCCCCGCCACCAGAGCGCGGCGACGACCAGCCCCAGGATGATCGGCGTGCCGATATCGATCACCGGCGATCCACCGCGCAACAACGCGACCCAGCCCATCAGCTTTCGCATCAGCAGATGGTCCTGATACAGCCCGATGGCACTGCCGCTTCCCCCGCTCCAGGCCAGGGTCAGCAGCAACGGCGGCAGCAGGGCGAGGCCGGGCGGAATCGATGCCGCCACGCTCCGCCAGTGCCGCTCGCGCGCCCAGCGTTCGCCCTCATACCCGGCGACGAGCGTGACCAGCACGACCCACCCCATGGCATGGGCCAGCCAGGTGACGAACGCCAATGGCGTCACCACGATCAGCAGTCGCCACAATGGCCCCTCGCGCAGCCTGATCCAGGCGGCGAAACTCAGAAAGGCGAGGCCGATGGCCAGCCCATAATTGACGAAGCCGAAGTGGAAGGGATTGCCCAGCACGAAGATCGCGGCGGCCAGCGCGGAAGGCTGGATACGACCGTGCAGCGCCCGACTGACCGCTGCCACGCCGGCAATTCCCAGCACCGGCATCAGCGCGGCGGCGATGATCCCGGCGCCTTGCGCGCCAGTCCAAGGGCCCAGGCCCCATGCGATCAGGTCGCCGCCCAGATTGCCGACCAGATGCCAGTGGAAGTCGTAATAAGCCGACAGCCAGGCCGAATGCTGGCCGCGCAGCATCACCGCGTAACGGCCGATATGCCCGTACAGGTCGGTCATCACCGGCAACGGCGCGACCCAGAAGGGGATCAGCGCCGCGACCAGCAGCAATAGCAGCGGCCAAGCATAGGAGCGGCCGCTCGGCGGGGCGGTATCGGGATGGGTGCGCGGTGTCACAGCCTATGCTGGAACAGCGACGGCCCCGATGCCAGCCCCATCGCGCGGGTCAGGCGATCTCTCGCCCGGCCTTCCACAGCCGCAGGGTGCGACCCTGGACCGGGAAGCCGTCGAACGGCGTATTGCCCGCCGAGGCAAAGGCGTCGCCCGACACCATCCACGGCGTCTCCGCGTCGAACAGCATCAGGTCGGCGGGCTTGCCCGGCTCCAGCGTGCCGGTGTCGAGGCTGAGAATCTTGGCCGGGTTGGTCGCCAGCAGGGCAAACAGGCGGGGCAGGGTGATCCGCTCGTCGCGGACCAGCATCAGCGCCAGCGGAAGGAGCGTCTCGGCCCCCGCCATGCCCGCCTCGGCATCGACGAAGGGCAGGCGCTTGGACTCCGGCCCGTGCGGGTCATGGCCCGAGCCGATGACGTCGACCGTCCCGTCCGCGACGGCCGCCAGCGCCGCCTGCCGATCGCTCTCGTCGCGCAAGGGGGGGGAGAGCCGGGCATAGGTGCGGAAATCGGTGACCGCGATGTCGGACAGGTGGAGATGCGCGGGCGTGATGCCGCACGTCACCTTCACGCCGCGCCGCTTGGCCGCGCGGATCAGGTCGAAGCCCGAAGCGGTCGTCACCTGCCGGATGTGCAGCCTCGCGCCCGTCTCCTCCGCCAGCATCAGGTCGCGCGCGATGGCGAGCGATTCGGCGATGGCGGGGGCCGAGGGCAGGCCCAGGCGGCTGGCCGTCTCGCCCTCGGTCGCGACTGCATCGGCCGTGAGACCGCCGTCTTCGGCATGGGAAATGACGGTCAGGCCCAGATCGCCCGCATAGGCGAGCACCCGGTGCATCACGCCCGAATCGGCGATCCAGCCGCGCCCGGTGCCGACCGCCTTCGCGCCTGCCGAAACGCACACCGCCATTTCGGCGAGATCGGTCCCCGCGAGCGAACGGGTCGCCGCCGCAATGGGGTGAATCCACAGGTCCGGCCGCCCGATCAGCGCGGCGCGCTGCACCACGCCGGGATCGTCGAGTACGGGTGACTGATCGGGCATCAGGCCGATGCGCACGATGCCGCCTGCGCGGAAGGCCGCATGGTCGACCTTGAACACGCCCAGGTCGACGATACCGGGGGCGAGCAGCTTGCCGCCGCAGTCCACGACCGTCGCGCCTTCCGGCGCATCGCCCATGCCGGTGACGACGCCATTTTCGACCAGCAGCGTCTGGCCGCGAGTCTCGCCACCCACCGGGCAGATCAGGACGGCATTGGTGAAGGCGGTGATGCTCATGCCCAGCCCTCCAGCTTGCGGGCGCGGCGGGTCAGCACATCCAGGCACGCCATGCGCACCGCAACGCCCATCGCCACTTGCTCGGTGATTGCCGATTGCGGGCCGTCGGCTACCTCCGAGTCGATCTCGACCCCCCGGTTCATCGGACCTGGGTGCATGACCAGCGCGCCGGGCTTGGCGCGTTTCAGGCGCTCGGCAGTCAGGCCGTAGCGCATCCGGTATTCGCGGGTGGAGGGAATGTATCCACCCGCCATCCGCTCGTTCTGGACGCGCAGCATCATGACGACATCGGCGTCCTCGATCGCTTCGTCGAAGTCGGTGAAGGGGGTGACGAACATCCGCTCGATCCCCTTGGGCATCAGCGTCGAGGGCGCGCAGACCCGCACCTCGGCGGCCAGCGCGGTGAGGGCGAGGATGTCCGAGCGTGCGACCCGGCTGTGCAGGATGTCTCCGCAGATCACGACCTTCTGCCCCGCCACGCTGCCCCGGCGGCGGCGGATGGTCAGCATGTCCAGCAAGGCCTGCGTGGGATGCTCGTGCCGTCCGTCGCCTGCGTTCAGGACCGGGCAGTCGACCTTGTCGGCGATCAGGCGAACCGCACCGCTCGCCATGTGGCGGATCACGATGACATCGGCGCGCATCGCGTTCAGCGTCATCGCCGTGTCGATCAGCGTCTCGCCCTTTTTCACGCTCGATTGGGCGGCGTGCATGTTGACCACGTCGGCACCCAGCCGCTTGCCCGCAATCTCGAAGGACAGGAGCGTCCGGGTCGAGTTCTCGAAGAACGCGTTGATCTGGGTCAGGCCCGCCAGCCGCGTGTCGGGCGTATCGGTCGCGCCGCGATCGAGCCAATGTTCCGCCTCGTCGAGCAGGAACATGATCTCATGCGGTTGAAGGCCGTCGATTCCGGTCAGATGCCGGTGCGGGAAAACGGCACCACCCTGAATGAGCGTGCCGGGGCGATGATCCGAGGTCTGCATTAAAGCCGCCGGGTAGCGGCCGGGACAGCATTCGGCAAGGCTCCTGTGGGCATCGGCCATGCCTCCAGCACATAGCCATAGCCGATGCGCCGCAATCGCGCCCGGCCGATGGGGAAGCCTTGCGCGCGCAGTTCCGCCGTCAGGCCGTCGACCGTAACCGGCTGACCCGCCGCATGTTCGGTCCAGAACAGGGTGGGACAGTCGCTTGCCATGTCGTGACCGCTGGCCATCGGAAAGCCGAAATGCGCCGCGACGATCCGGTAGGCGAAGGGGAAGACGACGCGATTCTCGACCGGCGGGGCCGCCATGGCGATGCTGTTGCCTGCCGCATGGACATGGATGTGGGTGGTGGGGCAGGCGCGCCGGATCGCGGCGATGGTGCTGCCGGTGCCGTACCAGCTGGGTTGCGCCACGGTCCGGGCCAGATTTTCACGGATCGCCACCATCGCGGCCAGGGTCATCGCCGCCGACAGCAGGACCACGACCACCGGCCGCGCCCGGTCGAGCAGCGCGGTGACGCCCAGCGCCAGGATCATCGCAATGGGCGGATGGAGCGTGACCAGATAGCGACCGATAATGAAGGGCCGCCACAGATGGATCGCGACCATCAGGATAACGGCAATCCCCAGCCCGACCGCCAGCGTCAGCGCGAGATCGGCATGATCGGTAAGGCGGCGGTCGCGCCAGCTCCGCCAGGCCAGCATCGCAAAGCCGATCGTCGCCAGGACCGTCACCGCCGGATTGGCGGTCAGGCTGCCCAGCACCTCGATCTCGATAGCCCAGCGCGCGGCGTCGAGACCACCGGGTATCCAGAAGCTGCGCGTATTGGCTTCGATCTGTCCGAACGACCAGAGCAGGTGGACCAGCATCGGAACTGCCGCCAGCGCCGCCGCCGCGAACAAGTGGAACGCACCATGCCCGTCACGGGCCAGCAGGCGGCGCATAATCATGGCGGCGGCCAGCGACCCGACGACGATGCTCGCCGCCAGATGCACGTTGAACGCGATGAGGAGGGCGAAGGTCAGCATGGCCCATGCCGCCCGGCGATGGGTCCGGTGGCCCCGGTCGAACGCGATCAGGGCAGCGACCGCCACCGCGGCGGATGCGAAAGCCAGATAATTGGAGCGCAACTCGGCCGCCCGATCGATCGCAGGCCAGGCGCTGGCAAGGCCGACCGCGAAGACCCAGCCGAGCCGCCGCAGCGGATACGGGATCAGCCACCATGCGAGCTGGACGGTCGCGGCGAGCAGGACGAACAGATTGACCCACCGCCGCTCCTCGACCGTTGCCCCCAGCCAACTGGTCGCGCGAGCCAGCGCGTAGAAGAGCGGCGGATGATTGTCGGCCAGCCAGCGGCTGAAAGCGTAGGGCAGCGGAACGCCCGGCCGGGTGACATAGAGCGTATAGAACTCGTCATACCAGGGGCCGCGCAACCGCATCGCGGCGACCATGGCGCTGACCAGCGCAGCGAGGACGAGCGCCAGCATCGCGCCAATCCACGGGGACGTCCCGCTCCAGAGGCGGGAGCGCGGTGGCGACGCGGCGGGCTGGTCCGAAATCATGCGCGGTCAGGTCTGCCTCACCGGCCGTTCGGCGACAAGCGTGGAGGGAAGGGGGATTCCCTACGCCATCACCAGAGCATCGATCGCGGCCTGCAGGATATGCGCGGCGGCCAGATTGTCGATCCGCTCGGCCCGCTTCGCGCGGCTCATATCCTGTTCGATCATCGTGCGTTCGACCGCGACGGTCGACCAGCGTTCGTCCCACAGCAGGATCGGGCCCAGATCGGCGCAGTTGCGGGCGAAGCTGCGGGTCGATTGCGAGCGCGGGCTTTCGCTGCCGTCGAGGTTCAGCGGCAGGCCGATGACCAGGCCCTGCACCCCCTGCTGCGCGATCATCGCGATCAGCTGTTCCTTGTCCTTGGTGAACTTGGTCCGGCGGATCAGGGTGGCGGGGCTGGCGAAGCTCCATCCGGCGTCGCACAAGGCGGTGCCCACCGTCTTGGTGCCGACGTCCAGCCCGATCAGCCGCCCGCCGGAGGGGAGGGCGGCGCGGAATGCACTACGGTCGGTGGTGATCAGGCTCATCGAAAGGCTTTCAAACGGCGTTCCGCATCGGCGCGGACATTTGCCCAGAACAGGCTATAGTCATAGACGTGGTAATTGTTGCCCGGCAGCACATAGGGGCCGACGCTCGGTCCCTCGCCGATGGTCAGGATGCCGCGCCCCTCACACTTGGCGGGGACCTTGCCCGCCGCGATGGCGGCGGTCTTCAGGTCGGCGGACGGGTAGAGCGTACCCAGATTGGCGGTGGCGGGCGCTGCGCCGCCGGGCGCGCCGGTCAGCGGGTTGGTGCACAACATCGCGGTGTCCTTACGGGACGCGCCCGTATAGCCGTTGGTCTTGTCGAATACGTCGAGGATCAGCGACGGGTCGGCGGGCTCGCCGAAGCTCTGCCAGCTGAGGATACAGCCGGTCTGGTCGGGCTTCTCGCACGCCGGCAGGCCCATGGCGGGCAGGTCGGCGGTCATCGAGATCGGCCAGCCGACGACATAGGCCGCCACGATCCGCCGCTTGAGCGCGGGGGCCTTCGCCACCCGGTCGGTCAGCAGGCGCGACAGGTGCAGCGCGCCCTGGCTGTGCCCGGCGAGGATCAGCGGGCGGTTGGGATCGACCTGTTCCAGAAAGGCGGTGAAGGCCGCGTCCACGTCGCGGTAGGCGAGGTCGAGCGCCTGCTCGGCATCCGCCACGCTGGTCAGGAACGCACCGAAGGTCGCCTGGCGATAGCGCGGTGCCCAGATGTCGCCCGCTTCGTTGAACGCGCTCGCCTGTCCACGCAGGAACAGCTCGGCGCGGGCGTTCGTCTCGGGATCGTCGATCGGCGCGTTCCAGTGCGCCTTGTTGATGTAGGAGGTCGGGTGGATGAAGAACACCGCCGCGCCCTGACCGGGCTGGCCGGGAGTATAGCCGGTGGGCGTCCACAAGGCGGGATTGTTCGGAATGTCGGGCTGCGCCAGCCACATCACTCGCCGCTTGTAGATTTCCGCTGGCGGGGCCGCCTGCGCCTGGAACGACTCGGAGGGGACGGTGGACCAGCGGAGCAGCTGGTTACCGAACATGCGATAGGCAAAGGCCGCCGCGATCGTCAGCACGATGAGCGTCGCCACGACATAGAGGAATTTGCGCGCCAAATCATCACTCCGTTGTGCGGTGCAGCAAGACTGGACGGCCCGCAATTGCTATCCATGATGCCCCACTTGTCCCCATTGCAATCGCCGAGGCGGCAAAAGCGTTGCGCGAAGCCGCGCGGCGATGCTAGCCGCAAATCCATGTCCGTAGATACCGCAACCGTGAAGAAGATCGCGAGCCTTGCCCGCATCGCGATCACCGAGGAGGACGCGACGCGCCTCGCCCCCGAGCTTGGGAACATCCTGGGCTGGATCGAGCAACTGGGTGAGGTCGATACCCAAGGGGTCGAGCCGATGACCGCGGTGATCCCGAACCAGCTTCGCCTGCGTGACGACGTCGTCAATGACGGCGGCATCCGCGACCTCCTCATGCAGAATGCGCCGCAGGCCGAACATGGCTTCTTCACGGTGCCGAAAGTGATCGAATAATGACTGATCTCACCACACTCGGCATCGCCGCCATCCGTGACGGCGTGCGCGACGGCCAGTTCAAGGCGCGCGAAGTCGCCGAGGCTTTCAACGCGAAGGTCGCGGGCGCCGACGCGCTCAACGCCTTCCTGGTCAAGACCCCGGAACATGCGCTCGCCGCCGCCGATGCGGCCGATGCCGCGCGCGCCGCTGGCGAGACGCTCAAGCCGCTGGCCGGTGTGCCGATCGGCATGAAGGACCTGTTCGCGACCAAGGGCGTCGCGACCACCGCCGCCAGCAAGATCCTCGAAGGCTTCGTGCCGCCCTATGAGTCGACGGTTTCGCAGAATCTGTGGAACGCGGGCGCGGGCATGCTCGGCAAGTTGAACCTCGACCAGTTCGCCATGGGCTCGTCCAACGAGACCAGCGCGTTCGGCCACGTCATCTCGCCCTGGCGTCGTCCGAACGATACCGCTCCGCTCGCCCCCGGCGGGTCGTCGGGTGGGTCGTCGACGGCGGTGTCGGCAGGTCTGGCGCCCGGTGCGACCGGCACCGACACCGGCGGCTCGATCCGCCAGCCCGCCGCCTTTACCGGCATTTCGGGCATCAAGCCGACCTATGGCCGCTGCTCGCGCTGGGGCACGATCGCGTTTGCCTCCTCGCTCGACCAGGCGGGGCCGATGGCGCGCGACGTCCGCGACTGCGCGATCATGCTGGAGGCGATGGCGGGCTTCGATGCCAAGGACGCCACCTCGCTGAAGCTCGATGTGCCCAACTGGGAAGCCGCGCTGTCGACCGACCTGAAGGGCAAGAAGGTCGGCGTGCCCAAGGAATACCGGGTCGACGGCATGCCCGCCGAGATCGAGGCGCTGTGGCAACAGGGCATCGACTGGATGCGCGATGCAGGGGCAGAGATCGTCGAGGTCTCGCTGCCGCACACGAAGTACGCGCTGCCTGCGTACTACATCATCGCGCCCGCTGAGGCGTCGTCCAACCTCGCCCGCTATGACGGCGTGCGCTATGGCCTGCGCGACCTGCCCGAAGGGGCGGGGTTGCAGGACATGTACGCCGCGACCCGCGCCGCCGGGTTCGGCGACGAGGTAAAGCGCCGCATCCTGATCGGCACCTACGTCCTGTCGGCGGGCTTCTACGACGCCTATTACACCCAGGCGCAGAAGGTCCGCACGCTGATCGCCCGCGATTTCGAGCGGGCGTTCGAGCAATGCGACGTGCTGCTGACCCCCACCGCGCCCTCGGCGGCGTTCGCGCTGGGCGAGAAGCAGGCCGATCCGCTGGCCATGTACCTCAACGACGTGTTCACGGTGCCCGCCTCGCTGGCCGGGCTCCCCGCCATGTCGGTGCCGGGCGGTCTGGACAAGGACGGGCTGCCGCTCGGCCTTCAGATCATCGGCAAGCCGCTGGACGAGCAGGGCGTGCTGAACGCTGGCCTCGCCATCGAGCAGCGCGCGGGCTTCACCGCCCGTCCGCAGGCCTGGTGGTAAGCGACCGAGCCTTTTCGGCCCGCAACATCGCGGTGTTGCGGGAGGCGCAGGGCGCCCTGAACGTCGCGTTCGGGGCGATCCTCAGCGCCTATGTCGGCGTGTCGCTGAGCCATATGGAAAGCCAGCCCTTCGACCATCACACGCTGGCGCGCTTCTTCCTGGGCGTGGCGGGGTTCATCCTGTGCCTGTGCGTGGGCAACAGCGTGATCCTGCGCGGTGAGGTGCGGCTGGGCATCCTGTTCCTGCTGCTGGGGGCGGGCGCGGCCTATATCGGGTTGCGGGAGGCGCGGCATCTCGGCTTCGAGACGTCCGTCCTGCGCATCCTGTCGAGCTGCTGGATCGTGGCCCTGCTGGGCAGCAACGCCGTCCTGACGGCGATCAACTATCTTCATCATCGAGATCGAACATGAGCGAATATCGCATCCAGGGCGCGACGGGGGAATGGGAGGTCGTGATCGGCCTGGAAGTCCATGCCCAGGTCACCACCAACGCCAAGCTGTTCTCGGGCGCGGCGACCGCGTTCGGCGCGGAGCCCAATACCCAGGTCTCGCTGGTCGATGCCGCGATGCCCGGCATGCTCCCTGTGCCCAACATGGAGTGCATCCGCCAGGCGGTGCGCACCGGCATGGCGATCGACGCGCAGATCAATAAGTGGTCGCGCTTCGACCGGAAGAATTACTTCTACGCCGATCTGCCGCAGGGCTATCAGATCAGCCAGCTCTATCACCCGCTGGTGGGTGAAGGCGCGATCGAGATCAGCCTGGACGAGAAGAACCCCGACGGCCCGACCAAGTCGATCGGCGTCGAGCGTATCCATGTCGAGCAGGATGCGGGCAAGCTGATGCACGACCAGCATCCGACGCGCTCCTATGTCGACCTCAATCGCTCGGGCGTGGCACTGATGGAGATCGTCAGCCGCCCCGACATGCGTTCGCCTGCCGAAGCAGGGGCTTATCTCCGCAAGCTGCGGGCGATCCTGCGGTACGTGGGTAGCTGCGACGGCAACATGGAAGAAGGATCGATGCGCGCCGACGTCAACGTCTCGGTGCGCAAGCCCGGCGACGAATTCGGCACGCGCACCGAGACCAAGAACGTCAACTCGGTGCGCTTCGTGATGGCCGCGATCGAATATGAGGCCAAGCGCCAGGTCGCGGTGCTGGAGGACGGTGGCAAGATCGTCCAGGAAACGCGCCTGTTCAACGTCGAGAGCGGCACCACCCGCTCGATGCGGTCGAAGGAAGATGCGCATGATTACCGCTACTTCCCCGATCCCGACCTGCTGCCGTTGGAGCTGACCGACGCGTTCCTCGACGAATGCCGCGCCAGCCTGCCCGAACTGCCCGACGCCAAGCGTCGCCGCTATGAGGCGCTGGGCCTGACCCCGTACAATGCGGGCGTATTGACCGCCGAAGTCGAGACGGCGCGCTGGTTCGACGGGCTGCTGGATGCACTGGAGGGTACGAGCGCCAAGCCAGCCCAGGCGGCGAACTGGGTCGCGGCCGAGCTGTTCGGCGCGCTCAATCGGCTGGGCAAGGACATCACCGAGAGCCCGGTATCGCCTGCTCAGGCGGCGGAGCTGCTGGCGCTGGTGGCGGACGGTACGCTGTCGGGAAGCCTGTCGAAGCAGGTGTTCGAGATCATGCTGGAGACGGGCGACGGTCCGTCCAAAATCGTCGAGGAACGCGGCCTCAAGCAGACCAGCGACACCGGCGCGATCGAGGCGGTGATCGCCGAGGTTCTGGAGAAGAATCCGAACCAGTTGGGTCAGTATCGTGGGGGCAAGGAAGCACTGTTCGGCTTCTTCGTCGGTCAGACGATGAAGGCGATGGGCGGCAAGGCGAACCCGGCGGTGGTCAATGACCTGCTGAAGAAGGCTTTGGCGGGATAATCTAGGGCCCCTCTCCCGCAAGCGGGACGGCGCCGTGGGGAGGGTAGGGAGCCTCGCAGAGTGTATCGCCTGTGGCTTTCCCTCCCCCATCCCCTCCCGCTTGCGGGAGGGGCGTGTTTTGGGCAAGCGGTACGCGCTATCGAAAGCGTTCGGGCTTGGCGAGCGGCTTGGGATAACCTCTGCACCTCGCCGCAAACTCCTCCCCTCCCGCAGGCGGGAGGGGCTGGGGG
>NZ_LDTE01000081.1 GCF_001476905.1 Sphingomonas sanguinis
GCGCTGCCAGCGCCACCGTCGCCGCCAACAGCACCGCCAAGGCGGTGACGCTCGCCCTGTCGGGCGGGGCCGCGACCTCGGTCGCAGTCGTGACCCAGGCCAGCCACGGCACGGCCACGGCCTCAGGCACCGGCATCAGCTACACCCCGACCGCCGGCTTCTCGGGCAGCGACAGCTTCACCTACACCGCGACCAATGCCTCGGGCACCAGCAGTCCTGCGACCGTCACCATCACGGTGACCGCACCGACGCTGGTCGTTGCACCGGCCTCGGGGCCGCTGCCTGCGGCTACGGTCGGCAGCGCCTATAGCAGCACGCTCACCAGTTCTGGCGGCACCGCGCCTTATGGCTACACCGCCACGGGTCTGCCCGCCGGCCTCACGCTGGCCGCGGACGGCACCCTGTCGGGTACGCCGACCACTGCGGGCCACTACACCGTCACCGTCACCACCACCGATGCCAACGGCGCCACCGGCGCCGCGACCTACAGGCTCGCTGTTGCCGTCCAGGCACCTGTCGCCAGCGCGGTCAGCAAAACCGTTGCCGCCAACAGCACCGCCAACGCCGTTACGCTCGCCCTGTCGGGCGGCGCGGCGACGTCGGTCGCCGTCGCCACCGCACCGGCACACGGCACCGCCACCGCCACCGCCTCGGGCACCGGCATCAGCTACACCCCGAACGCCGGATACTCGGGCAGTGACAGCTTCAACTACACCGCGACCAACGCCTCCGGCACCAGCGCGGCCGCAACCGTCACCGTCACGGTCACCGCGCCGACGCTGGTCGTAGCACCAGCCTCGGGTCCGCTGCCTGCAGCCACCGTCGGCACCGCTTATAGCAGCACGCTCACCAGCTCTGGCGGCACCGCGCCTTATGGCTACACCGCCACGGGTCTGCCCGCCGGCCTCACGCTGGCCGCGGACGGCACCCTGTCGGGTACGCCGACCACTGCGGGCAACTACACCGTCACCGTCACCACCACCGATGCGCATGGCGCCACCGGCACCGCGACCTACAGCCTCGCCGTCAGCGTCCAGGCACCGGTGGCCGGTGCGGTCAGCAAGACCGTTGCCGCCAACAGCACCGCCAACGCGGTGACGCTCGCCCTGTCGGGCGGGACCGCGACGTCGGTCGCCGTCGCCACCGCACCGGCACACGGCACCGCCACCGCCTCGGGCACCGGCATCAGCTACACCCCGACCGCCGGCTATTCCGGCAGCGACAGCTTCACCTACACCGCCACCAACGCGTCCGGCACCAGCGCGCCCGCGACCGTCACCGTCACGGTCATCGCACCGACGTTAGCCCTGACGCCGGCAACGCTGCCAGGCACGACCGTCGGCGCCGCCTACAGCCAGGCGCTCGCCACCTCGGGCGGCACCGCGCCCTACAGCTATGCCGTCACCGCCGGCGCACTGCCGGGCGGGCTGACCCTGTCGAGCACCGGTACGCTCGCCGGCACGCCGACCGCAGCGGGCACGTTCAACCTCACCGTCACCGCGACCGACGCGCAGAGCTTCACCACCGCGCGCAGCTACACCATCACCGTTGCAGCCCAGGCACCGGTCGCAGGCGCTGCCAGCGCCACCGTCGCCGCCAACAGCACCGCCAAGGCGGTGACGCTCGCCCTGTCGGGCGGGGCCGCGACCTCGGTCGCCGTCGTGACCCAGGCCAGCCACGGCACGGC
>NZ_LDTE01000082.1 GCF_001476905.1 Sphingomonas sanguinis
CCACTGGCCGTGCGTTTGCGGAAGCGCCCCACCCCCGACCCCTCCCCTGAAGGGGAGGGGGGGAACGTATCTAGCGTGTCGCGGTGATGAAATAGTCGAGCGCGGTCGAGTCGCTGACCATGAATCCCTTGGTCGGCGAATAGCTCAGCCCCCGCACGTCACGCACCGTCAGCCCCGCCTCGGTCAACAGGGCGGACAGTTCGTCGGGCGTCAGGAATTTCGACCAGTCATGCGTGCCCTTGGGAATCTTGCCCGTCCCTTCCGCCAGCGTGATCAATGCCAGCTTCGACAGCGGCGTGCGGTTGGGCGTCGACAGGATCATCAGCCCGCCGGGCGCCAGCGCATCGGCCAGCCCACGGACGAATCGCGCCGGATCGGCGACATGCTCGATCACTTCCAGCGAGGTGACGAGGTCGAAGGTCTCGCCCTCCAGCCCCTCGACGCTGCCCGCGCGATAGTGGATATCCAGCCCCGATTGGGCGGCATGGGCGGCGGCGACCGCGACATTCTCCGGTGCGGCGTCCAGCCCCGTCACCTCGGCCCCGAGTCGCGCGAGCGGCTCGCACAGCAGCCCTGCGCCGCAGCCGACGTCGAGCGCCCGCTTGCCCGATAGCGGCGTGAAGCCCTGTCCGTCCGCATCCCAGTGCAGGTCGATCTGCTCGCGAATGTAACGCAGCCGGGGCGGGTTGAGTCGGTGCAGCATCGCGCTCGATCCCTTGGGGTCCCACCAATCGGCCGCCATCTTTCCGAAATGTGCGGCTTCGGCCCCAATAATGGTAGAATCGTTCAAATGGCTTGCGTTCGTCATGGGGGCTACCTATCAGGACCGCCGTTTTACCCCAAGGAGATTGGCAAAAACCGCATGGCCCGTATCGTGATGAAGTTCGGCGGCACCTCGATGGCCGGAATCGAGCGCATCCGCAACGTGGCGGCGCGGGTCAAACGCGAGGTGGAGGCGGGCCATGAGGTCGCGGTCGTCGTCTCTGCAATGGCGGGCGAGACCGACCGGCTGGTCGGTTTCTGCCGCGAGGCCTCGTCGCTTTACGATCCCCAGGAATATGACGTCGTCGTCTCGGCGGGCGAACAGATCACCAGCGGGCTGCTGGCGATCACGCTCCAGGCGATGGGCGTCCCCGCCCGCTCGTGGCTGGGCTGGCAGTTGCCGATCCACACCGACACGGCGTTCGCGAAAGCGCGGATCGGCGAGATCGACACGACCGCGCTCGACCAGAGCCTCGCCAGCGGCGTGGTCGCGGTGATCCCCGGCTTCCAGGGCGTGGCCGAGGGCAACCGGGTCACGACGTTGGGCCGCGGCGGATCGGACACCAGCGCGGTCGCGGTCGCGGCGGCGATGAAGGCGGAGCGGTGCGACATCTATACCGATGTCGACGGCGTCTACACCACCGATCCGCGCATCGTGCCGCGTGCGCGCAAGCTGTCGAAGGTCACCTATGAAGAGATGCTGGAACTCGCCAGCGTCGGCGCCAAGGTGCTCCAGACCCGCTCGGTGGGTCTGGCGATGAAGGAACAGGTGCGTGTGCGGGTCTTGAGCTCGTTCGACGACGCACGGGACGAAGACGGACATCGCGGCACGTTGATCGTGGGCGAAGAGGAAATCGACGATATGGAACGCCAGCTCATCACCGGCATCGCGCATGACAAGAACGAAGCCAAGATCACCCTGACCGCCGTGCCGGATCGCCCTGGCGCGGTCGGCGCGATCTTCGCGCCGCTGGCCGATGCGGGGATCAATGTGGACATGATCGTCCAGAACATCGCGCATTCGACCGGCTCGACGGACGTGACCTTCACCGTGCCCTCGGCCGACCTGGCGCGCAGCCTGGACGTGCTGGAAAAGGCGAGCGGCGACATCGGTTATGCCAGCCTGGTCCACGACACGCGGGTCGCCAAGATCTCGGTCGTCGGCGTCGGCATGCGCAGCCATGCGGGCGTGGCCTCGACCATGTTCCAGACGCTGGGCGCGCGCGGGATCAACATCCTCGCGATCACCACCTCGGAGATCAAGGTCAGCGTGCTGATCGAAGAGGACTATACCGAACTGGCGGTACGTGTGCTCCACACCGCTTACGGCCTGGACGCCGAAGCGGCCTGAAGGCTTCCCCCCTCTCTGGGTTCGGCTCTGGGAGGGGGCTTTCGTTCGCGCGAAGCCGCGAAGACGCGAAGCGTATTCAAAAAAGATTGGTTCGCGCGGAGGCGCGGAGACGCGGAGGTGGTGTATCCCGCCGTGCCGCCGCTCCTTTATCAACCATCATTGATGAAGTGATGGCGCTGCCGCGCGCAGGTCATCTCCGCGCCTCCGCGTCTCCGCGCGAACAAACTCTTCGCGTCATCGCGGCTTCGCGTGAACCAAATCTTGCCGTCCGCCGCTACCCACGGCATGGAGCGTCGATGACCGACACCCTCACCACCACCACCGGCGAACAGCGTCTCGCCACCCGCATGGCGCGCGGCGCGGAATTTCTGGGCGCCGAGATGGCGATCATGGCGGGTGCCATGTCCTGGGTGTCGGAGCGCAACCTCGTCTCCGCCATGTCGAACGCGGGCGGCTTCGGCGTGATCGCCTGCGGGGCGATGACCCCCGAGCTGCTCGACACCGAGATCGCCGCGACCAAGGCGATGACCAGCCGTCCGTTCGGCGTGAACCTGATCACCATGCACCCCCAGCTGTTCGACCTGATCGCGGTGTGCGGCCGTCACCAGGTCGGCCATGTCGTGCTCGCCGGTGGCCTGCCGCCCAAGGGCGCGCTGGAGGCGATCAAGGAGACGGGCGCCAAGGTTATCTGCTTCGCGCCCGCGCTCAGCCTCGCCAAGAAGCTGATCCGCTCGGGCGTCGATGCGCTAGTGATCGAGGGCATGGAAGCGGGCGGCCATATCGGCCCGGTCTCGACCAGCGTGCTGGCGCAGGAAATGCTGCCCGAGATCGCCGAGCAGGTCCCCGTCTTCGTCGCGGGCGGTATCGGCCGCGGTGAGGCGATCGCCGCCTATCTCGACATGGGTGCGGCGGGCGTCCAGCTCGGCACGCGTTTCGTCTGCGCGACCGAATCGATCGCCCACGCCAATTTCAAGAAGGCGTTCATCCGCGCCTCGGCCCGCGACGCGGTGGCCAGCGTGCAGATCGACCCGCGCCTGCCGGTCATCCCGGTCCGCGCGCTGAAGAATGCGGGCGGCGAGCTCTTCACCGCCAAGCAGCGCGAAGTCGCCCAGGCGCTGGACGAGGGCAAGGTCGCGATGATGGAGGCACAGCTCCAGATCGAACATTATTGGGCGGGCGCGCTGCGCCGCGCGGTGATCGAGGGCGATGTCGAGCATGGCTCGGTGATGGCGGGCCAGTCGGTCGGCATGGTCACGAAGGAAGAGCCGATCGCCGACATCCTGGCGCAGCTGATGGCCGAAGCCGCCGCCGCCCTGGTCGCGCGCGCGGCCTGATCCATTCCTCCCCGTTGTTGGGGAGGAATTTTGAAGGCGACCTCGAACTCTCTGACGAAACGCTCGTTTCGTCGCAGGGCTTACGACGTGTTAACCGTGATTCGGCATGAGGGATGCCAACAGCCGGGGGGCGGGCGTAGAGGATCAGGGTTCATGGCGAGTTTGCGTATTGTATCGGGTATGGCGATCGGCCTGTCGCTGGCGGGATGTGCCGCGCGCGAAACTGCCAAGGTCGCGCCGCCGCCGGTGATGATCCCGGCGCCGCAGCCGCAATATGCCAAGGCGCCGCTGCCACCGGGCGCGACACCGGGGATGCGGATTCCGGTCCTGCTGCCCGACGGCAACTACGACACCCCCAACCGCTCGCTGACCAGTGCCGCGACCATCTGGCACCTCCGCTCGGCGCTGAACGTCGCCGCGCTCGCCTGTCGCGGGCCGGACGAGGGGCAGATCGTCAACCGCTACAACACGATGCTGACCGTGCAGCGGATCACGCTGGCGGCGGCGGAAAAGCGCTATTCGGCGGAATATCAGTCGCAGGGCGGCGACTGGCGCGATCGCTATGACGACGCGATGACCCGGCTCTATAACTTCTTCTCGATCACCCCGGTGCGCAAGACCTTCTGTGCCGCCGCCGACCAGGTGCTTGCCGATATCAGCAGCACGCCCGCCACCGGGTTCGAGATCGGCGCGGCGCCGCGACTGGACCAGCTGAACGCGCCCTTCATCGCCTTCTTCCGCGCTTATGACGCGTGGCGCAATGGCACGATGGTGCCGATCGAACAGTCGACCGCGCCGCTGACCATCGCGGCACAGGCCAATCCGCAGGTCGCGCCGCGCCCCGCGACCCAGCCCGTCCTGTCCAGCCAGCCGGTGCCCGCCGCCAAGCCCTATACCGCGCCGGTCATCAACCCGCCGTCTCTGAAGGTCGATTCGACTGCGATCCAGTAAGGGCGCGATCCGGTAAGGGCCGGTCAGTCCGCGATCCAGAACAGCGATTCGACCGATCGACCCAGCGCCCGCGCGAGCTTGAGCGCGAGCAGGGTCGATGGCTGGAAGACGCCGTTCTCCACCGTGTTGATCGTCTTGCGGCTGACCCCGATCGCTTCGGCCAGGCCGCCTTGCGTGAGCCCGGCCGCTTCGCGCGCCGCCTTCAGGTCGTTGCCCAGCATTTCGTTCATCGACTGGCGCGCAGCTCCAGTGTCGAAAAGGCGATCAGCGCCGCCATCAGCCCGGCAGTGACGACGATTCGTCCCGCCGATATGGCGTCGAGAGGGGCAAGCGATCCGACGATGACGGTCGCAGCCGCCGCAGTGAGCATCGCCCAGAAGCCTGCCGCCAGACTCGACCGCCGATGATCTTGCGTCGTTTCATCATTCATCAACTGGGATACCGGCCGGCATCGACTCCAGCGGAACGGCAGTGCGGTGAGATTGAGCGCGGTTAGTGCGATCATGACGAACCAGGGTGCCAATCGCGCAGCACCGTCGCTGTGACCGCGCGTCGCGAGGATCGCAGATGCCAGAAGCGTCACTGCCAGCAGATAGCCGATGATGGCCCGCGCCCGGCTTTTGCTTTCGGCTTTCTCGACAAGACCCATGATGTTCCTCCCTTAAATCTTTTGTCTGTTTACCGGCCGGCGCGCAGCTCCAGTGTGGCGAAGGCGATCAGCGCGGCCATCAGCCCGGCGGTGATGACGATCCGCGCCGCGACAATCGCCTCCAGCGCGTGAAAGCGCGGCAGCCCAGCGATGAGCGCCGCGCTAGCCAGCATGACCCAGAAACCGGCGGCGATGCTCGACCGTCGGTGATCGCGGGTCGTCTCGTCATTGAGCAGGGGAGCGAGCTTTCGCCATTCGAAGAGCCGAATGGGCAGGCTCGTCAGGCTGAGGGCCGCCGCGCCGACGATGACGAACCAGGAACCATCGGAAACCCGAAGCCGGGCGATGGCGACGAGCAGCAGGACAAGGGCGGTAAGATAATAGACGATCGCCCGGTCACGGCTTCTGGCTTCGGCCTTCTCCACGAGATTCATCATGACCCCCCACAACCCGCAGACTGTAACCTATGGGTATCAAGTAACCTGTAGGTAACAGGCGCGCAAGTGCCTTCCTTCCCCCGGACGGATAGGTTAACGGGCAGTCACCATGACGGTGACGGGAGAAGACCAGCCCAAGGGCGGCCGCTTCGAGGGGCATGAGCATCGCTTTGCGGTGCGTGTCTATTTCGAAGATACCGACCTGTCCGGCGTGGTCTATCACGCCAACTACCTGCGCTATATGGAGCGTGCGCGTTCCGACATGCTGCGGATCGCCGGGATCGACCAGCGTGCCGCGCATGAGGCGGGCGAGGGCGCCTATGCCGTCACCGACATCGCCATCCGCTATGCCGCCTCGGCGCGGCTCGACGACGATCTGGTCGTCGTGTCGAAACTGATCCAGGTCAGTGCGGTGCGCGTCGTCATTCATCAGACAGTCAGGTGCGGCGCGGTCATGCTGACCGACGCTACGGTTACCGTTGCCTGGGTCGGTCCGAACGGCCGCCCGCGACGGCAACCCGCCGACTGGATCGCCATCTACCAACGCCTTGTCTGGCAAGGGGACACCCAACACCCATGAATCCCGTCTTCAACATGGATGCCGCTTCCTTGTCGCCCGTCGCCCTGTTCATCCACGCCGACTGGGTGGTGAAGATCGTGATGCTCGGCCTGCTGCTCGCCAGCATCTGGACCTGGACGATCATCGTCGCCTTTTCGCGCAAGCTGGCGCGCACGAAGAAGGGCATGACCCGGTTCGAGCGCGATTTCTGGAAGGCCGAGGATATCGACGCCTTTCACCGGATGGAGCAGGATAATGAACTGCCCTCCGCGCGAGTCTTCTCGGCGGGTGTGCAGGAATGGCGGCGCTCGACCGCGGGCGGGCATATCGATCGCGACGGCACGCGCGAGCGGCTCGCCACCGCGATGGGATCGGCCGTGGCGGGCGAGATCGACAAGCTGTCGGACCGGCTGAACGTGCTGGCGACGGTCGGCTCGGTAGCACCCTTTGTCGGGCTGTTCGGCACCGTCTGGGGCATCATGCGCAGCTTCACCGGCATCGCCCAGGCGCAGAACACCTCGCTGGCGGTGGTGGCGCCGGGCATTTCGGAGGCGCTGTTCGCCACCGCGATCGGCCTGTTTGCCGCCATCCCGGCGGTGATCGCGTATAACCGCTTCAGCCACGGCGTGAACCGAGTGGAGGCGTCGCTGAACCGCTTCGCCGACGGCTTCCACACCACGCTCAGCCGCCAGCTCGACTCGGCGCGCTAAGGGGGCGTCCGCCATGGCCATGAACCTTCCCTCCCGCTCCGGCCGGGGCCGCCGTGCGCCGATGGCGGATATCAACGTCACGCCGCTGGTCGACGTGATGCTGGTGCTGCTGATCATCTTCATGGTGACCGCGCCGCTGCTGACGTCGGGCGTGCCGGTGAACCTGCCTGACAGCCGCGCCAAGGCGCTGGACCAGGAACAGAAGCCCGAACAGATCGCCATCGATGAACAGGGTCGCATGTTCCTGAACGATGACGAGATCACCGAAGGCGACCTGCCCGCCCGGCTGGACGCTATCGCGGCGCGGAAAGGTCCCGACGGGCAGGTGCCGCAGGTCTATCTGCGCGCCGACCGGGCGCTGGACTATGGCCGGGTGATGCGGGTGATGGGCGAGTTGAACCGCGCCGGGCTCAATCGCGTGTCGCTGGTTACGGTCGAGGGCGGCCCGGCCCAGGGAGCAGGCCAGCGCTGATGGAGCGTGGCGAGCGGACAGGATTGGCGATTGCGGTCGCAGGGCATCTCGTCCTGTTCGGCCTGTTGTCGGTCGGCTTTCTGGCGACGCCGAACCCGGAAAAGCTGAAGGTCACGCCGATCGACATCTCGCTGGTCAAGGATGTCGCGCTGGATGCCGCGTCGCCGACGCCGAACCAGCAGGCCGCCCAGTCGGTGGCACCCGAAGAGGGCGCGCCCGAGGACGCCGCGCCGCCCGAGCCGGTCGAGGCCGAGCCCGAACCGCAGCCTGCGCCGCCGCCTCCCGCGCCTCAGCCCAAGCCGCAATCCAAACCCCAGCCCAAGCCGGAGCCGAAACCCGAACCGGCGCCCAAGCCACGTCCGGCGCCCAAGCCCGTGCCTCAACCGAAACCGGTGGAACGGCCGCAGCCCAAGCCTCAGCCAAAGCCCAAGCCTGCGCCTGCCAAGCCCGCTCCGGCCAAGCCGGTTCGTGAGGCGAAACCCGCGCCTGCGCGCCCGACCCGGTCGGAAGCCAAGCCCGCCGCGACCCCGAAGCCCGCCACGGACGCGCGCGGCAGCGGCAAGAGCGAGACGGCCAAGACCAGCAAGCCGCGCGGGTCGCATCTGGGTGCCGACTTCCTGAAGGGGTTGTCCGCCGACCCATCGCCGTCCAAGTCGCAGGCTGCGCCCGCTGCCAGGATGGGAGCCAAGCAAACCGCTGACATCGCCTCGGCCATCTATCGCCAGGTTCTGCCCTGTGCCAACCGGCAGGTGACGCCGGGGCCGGGCGCCGAGCGAATTCGCGTGTCGATCAACCTCCATCTCAACAAGGATGGTAGCCTAGCCGCCGCGCCGCGTGTCGTCGGGCATAGCGGCGTCGATGGCGAGAATGAGCGCTATGTCGACCGAGTCGACGATCTGGCGATCGCCACCTTCAAGGGGTGTTCGCCGCTGCGCGGGCTCCCGGCCGAGCTGTACGACGTGCCGGGCGGCTGGAGCAATTTCACGCTCCGCTACAAGCTGCCTGGTTGAGGATGATGCAGCCGTCGCTTTGTCCCCGCCCGGTGTCGTCCTCGGCCATCGCCTCTGGCGCGGGGGCGCATGCCGGGCGACAGGGGCGCAAGGGATCGTTACCAAGGTGACGACAGTTTTCAGAAACTGTCCATTACGCGACATGCCATCGGCGCTTTATGAAGCGCCGGGCGGCTGGAGCGACTTTATGCTTCGTTTCAGACTTCCGGGTTGAGGATCATGTTTATGCCCCGTTCCCTGCTGACCCTGCCGCTCACGCTGGCACTGGCGGCCAGTGCCAGCGTGAGCGG
>NZ_LDTE01000083.1 GCF_001476905.1 Sphingomonas sanguinis
TCGAAAAGGCGATCAGCGCCTGGGTGGCGTACAGTTCGGGCGCACGGGTCAGGTTGGTCGAGAAGCTGTCGGCATAGGCGGCGACCGCGACCAGCGCGATGGCGAACATGACCGGATGGGTCAGCCGGTTCACGTCCAGCGTCACCGCGCTCATGACGACGCCCGCGATCGAGGAAACGAAGGCGATGGCGAACAGCGTGCCGAACTGGTCGTTATTCTGGCCCAGCGTGGTCAACAGACCGACCGCGCCGAAATTCTGCTCCGAAAACACGATCCGCGCCATGATCGTGACGATAGCGAATCGGACGATGTCCATCGAGCCCAGCCAGCGCGTGTTGAGCAGCGGATTGGTGCGATGATGCTCGATCCAGAGCGCGGCGGCGAGCAGGGGGATGGCGATGGCGAGCGCCCAGCCGATCCACGCCGCCTGCGTCCACCAGACCAGCCGCCCCTGGCCCAGGACCGCGCAGAACAGCCCGATGGCGGGGGCGTAGAGCGCGAAGGTCAGGAAATCGAGCGGCTCGAACGCCTTGACCTTCTGCGTCGGCGGCAGGCGCAGTGCGATGATCGAGGCCAGGCTGATCGCCGCCAGCCCGAACTCGAACATATAGAGCGTGCGCCAATGCGACATGGCGAGCAGCTCGGGCGAGAACAGCCGGGCCAGCGGCGTCGCGCATTGCGGCACGCCGATGCCCAGCACGATCGCCTTCAACCGCCAGCGCGCGGGCAGCGCCTGCATCATGTAATAGAGGCCCAGCGACGACAGAGCGGCGGCCGCCATGCCGCTGGCGGCGCGCACCGCGATCGCGGTGGAGAAGTCGCGCACGAAGAGATGGGCGAAGGCAAGGATCGTATAGAGGCCGGAGAAGAGCAGCGCGAAGGGCCGCAGACCGAATTGCTGGCGGAACTTGATCAGCAACAGGTTGATCGACGCGTTGGTCATCACATAGGCGATGGGCAGCCAGGCGATCTCCGTCGGGTCCAGCCCCAGCGCGCCCTGCAACTGCACCGTATTGACCTGGACCAGCGCATTGCCGAGACCACCGGTCAGCCCGATCAGCACGGCGATGACGCCGTATGCCAAGCGTCGCCGGTTGGGATGATCGAAATTGCCCGGCGATCCGGGAATGGTCGGCCGTTCATGGGGGGCGAAGGACCATTCCTCCTCGCTCCAGAATTGCCGAAACCGCGATGCCATCCCCGTCCTTTCACGCCCCAGCGCCCAACGCACAACCCACCGACTCGGATGCGTCGGGCAAAAGGATGGCCAAGGAACTGGATGGACCGTGTTTTTATACTGTCCCATCAGTGCGCTATAGGTCCGATGGGGCCGAAATGGGGATACGGCCGAACGCCTCAAAGGGTTGTTGACCCAGTCTGACTAAACATAGATTAGTGCTGATGGTGAGCGTTGGGGAATGTGGTGTTGCGACAGAAGGAAACGGAACCTGTCTATCGCGAACTCATAGACGCTCTGGCCGACAATGTCGTGCCCATGGTCATCCTGTGCGGCATGGTGGCCGCGACCGGCCTGTATATCTGGCTGATCGTGCCCAACATCCTGGCGATCGTCACCAACGTGCTTTGCGTGGCGATGAGCCTCGTGAAGATCGGCATGATCCTCCATCATCAACGCCATCGCGCCGCCTACCGCGTCGCGTCGCTGGAGACGCTGCAGCGGTGCGAGTGGCTTCACGCCGTCACGACGATCGCGGTATGCGCGTCGATCAGCCTGTTTTCGATCGCGATCTATAGGTTGTCCGAGACGGCTCTTCACCCGCTGCCGGTCGCCATCGCCTTTGGCTATAGCGCGGGACTGATCGCTCGGCTGTCGGTCCGGCCCTGGATTGCCAGTACCGGCATCCTGTGCCTGGTGCTGCCCAATGCGCTCGCCACGGCGCTGCTCGGCCCGCGTCACGTTTTCGTCGCCCTATTCCTGGCCGTCTTCGCGATCGCCGGGCTTCAGAGCGTCGCCTTCGTTCATGCCACGGCCCGTCGAGCGGTCGCGCTTCGCTTGGAGTTGGAAAGCCTGGTACGGCGCGATCCGTTGACCGGCCTGTTAAATCGGCTGGGCCTGCGGGAGGCCTTTGAGGCGCTGGCCGCCGACAGCGGGCAGTCGGTTGTCGTCCACGCCTTCGACCTGGACGGTTTCAAGGGGGTGAATGACCGGTTCGGTCACAGCGCAGGCGACCGCGTGCTGGCGGTGCTGGCCTCACGCATTCAGGCCAGCGTGCGTGACGACATCATCGTCGCACGAACCGGCGGCGACGAGTTCGTCATGGTGCAGCGCGGGGACGAAGCGGCCGGAAGGGCGCTGGCCCATCGCATCCACGAGCAGCTGACCCGTCCCTGCGACCTGGGTCCCGACCAGGTGATCTCGGTTGGCCTCAGCCTCGGCTATGCGGTCGGCATGTTGCCCGAGGCGCAGTTCGAGACGCTGATCCACCAGGCCGATGAACGCTCCTATGCGGTCAAGCGTGCGGGCGGCGGCGTTCGCGGACCGGACGCCACGCCCCCGCAGCCCGATATCGTACTTCCCGGCGCCAAACTGCTCAGCCGTCGAGCATAGCCCGGATACGCGCTGCCAAGTCGGCGAAGTCGAAGGGTTTGGTGATCAGCGCGACCCCTGCGTCCAGCCGTCCGCCATGGACGATCACGTCGCGGGCATAGCCGGTGGTGAACAGGACCTTGAGCTCCGGGTGCAGCGACCGCGCGGCCGAGGCGAGGTCGGCCCCCGTCATCCCGCCCGGCAGCACCACGTCGGAAAACAGCAGTGCGATTCGGCTCGCCTCGGGCGCGTCGAGCAAGGCCAGCGCCGAGGCCCCGTCCTCCGCCTCCAGCACGTCATAGCCGAGTTCGCGCAGCGCCTCGGTCGAATAGGCGCGGACATCGGCGTCGTCCTCGACCACCAGGATCGTCTCGGACCCGTGTGTCGGGCGCTGAATGGCCGAAGCGGCCTCGGCCGGCGCGGTGGCGGTGCCGTGGAAACGCGGCAGGAACAGGGTGACGCAGGTGCCCTCGCCCGGCGTGGATTCGATCTGCACCTGGCCGCCCGACTGTTTGGCGAAACCATAGACCATCGACAGGCCCAGCCCCGTCCCCTTGCCGACCTCCTTGGTGGTGAAGAACGGCTCGAACACGCGGCCCAGCGTCGCGCGGTCCATGCCGGTGCCGGTATCGCTGACATGGATCGCGACATAATCGCCCGGATCGGTCGGATAGGGCACGGGCCCTGCCGCCATCGTCGCCAGCCCGTCGAGCGTGGCGTTGCGCATCGTGATCGACAGGGTGCCGCCATGCGGCATTGCATCGCGCGCATTGACCGCCAGGTTCAGGATCGCGCTTTCCAGCTGGTTGGGATCGGCCTCGACCGCCCAGAGATCGGGGGCGGCGTCGACCGCCAGGCTGACCTGTTCGCCCAGCGTGCGGGTCAGCAGGTCCGACAGCCCCTCCACCAGGCGTGGCGTATCGACCGATTGCGGCGCCAGCGGCTGGCGCCGGGAAAAGGCGAGCAGCCGCTGGGTCAGCGTCGCGGCGCGCTTGGCCCCGGTCATCGCGTTGGTCGCGACCCGCCTGGCGCGCGGATTGTCGCCCTCCGGCAGGAAGCGGTCGAGCATCTCCAGATTGCCGACCACGACCTGGAGCAGATTGTTGAAGTCGTGCGCGATGCCGCCGGTCAGCTGGCCGACCGCCTCCATCTTCTGGCTCTGGCGCAGTTGCGCCTCCATGTCGTGCAGCCGTTCCTGCTGGGCCAGCCGGTCCGATACGTCGGTCGCGAACTGATAGGCGCCGATCGGCGTCCCCTCGGTCGAGACCAGCGGGCTGAAGCGCAGCTCGTAATGCCGCCGCTCGCCCGCCAGATCGTCCAGCGCCTGGATGACCGCAAACTCCTCGCCCGCCAGTGCGCGTGTCCAGTAATCGCGCATCACCGACAGGATCTCGGGCCGCCCGGCCATCGCCTCGCTCTTGTGCTGGCCGATCTGCGGGCGGGTGCCGAACAGCCGCTCGAAATCCTCGGCTGCCGCGCGGTTGATCGCCAGATAGCGGTGGTCGAAGCCCAGCACCTGGACCAGCGTACCGGTCGAATCGATGATGTCGGCGAACAGCTTGCGCTCGGCCAGCGCTTCCATGACGCGGCGTTCCAGCACGGCATTGACGTCGCGCAGCGTCGCTTCGGCACGGCGGCGCTCGTCGATATCGATGACCGACCCGACCATGCCCAGATAGGCGTCGTCATCGTCGAAGCGCGGCATCGCCGTGACCATCATCCAGCGATAGCCACCCTCGGCCTGGGCCAGGCGAAACTCGATCTGAAACGAGTCGACCTGCGCGATCGCGGTGCGGAAGGCGTTCTCGACCGGCTGGCGATCATCGGGATGGAGCATCTTCACCCAGCCGAAGGCCAGGCCGTCCTCCACGGCTTGGCCGGTCTGCACCTGCCATGCGCGGTTGATATAGGTGCAATGCCCCTGCGGATCGGTGACCCACATGATCATCGGCGCATAGTCGGCGACGTTGCGGAAGCGGGCTTCGCTCTCGCGCGCGGCGGACAGGGCGCTCTCGCGCTCCTGCCGGTCGCGCATCCGGGCGCTGCTGTCGATCACGGTCGCCATGATGCCCGCCGGGTGGCCGCTTTCGTCGGCGATCGGGGTATAGTCCAGGTCCAGCCAGTGCTGCTGGGCCGCCCCCCTCTGGCCGAGCATCATCGCCTGGTCGCGAAAGGCGAGCGTGCGCCCGCTCAACCCTTCGGCCAACACCTGCGCGTTGAAGGCCGCCGCCTCCGGCCAGCAGGGCACCAGCGGGCTGCCCAGCATCGCCGGATGGCGATCGCCCGAAAAGGCGGCATAACCGGCATTGTAGATCAGGATGCCCTCCGGCCCCCAGATCGTCGCCATGGGAATCGAGGACGCCAGGATGATCGCGATCGCGGTCAGGCGGCTCTGCGGCCAGCCGGACATGGGGCCGAGCGGCGTCGACGACCAGTCGAATCCCGCGATCAACCGTCCCATCTCGCCGCTTCGCGCCAGAACAGCGGCGAAACCGGGTGGGATGTCGGCAGGGTCGTGGGCAGTCGCGATCATGCTCGGTTCGTTTCCCCCTCCGAAACCTGGCCTCCGCTCGCTGTAGCGTTGCTTGGCCGGGAGGAACAGAGGGTGTTCACCGTATCTTGCTCTGTATGGATGAAATTTTCGTCCGTCCGTGTCTCGTCTTGATCGCGATGGGCGGGGATTGTGAAGTTGGGTCGTCAACGCGACGATATTTTGCCCCGCTACACTCCCCACGGTTCGGCGGTGGCGCGAAGCACTTTGTCACGGAGCCGATAGGCAGGTGCCATGTTGGACTGCTAAGGATGTTGGAAAGACAGGAGAGAGACAGACATGAGCGCCCATGTTCACCCCGTTCCCGACTGGGCCGATAGCGCGTCCATGGATGCGCAAGGCTATGCCCGCGCCTATGCGGCGGCCAAGAGCGACCCGGACGGCTATTGGCGCGAACAGGCCGGGCGGCTCGACTGGATCACACCCTTCACCAGCGTGAAGGACACCAGTTTCGACGAGGCGGATTTCCGCATCAACTGGTTCGCCGACGGCCAGCTGAACGTCGCCGCCAACTGCATCGACCGCCATCTGGAAACCCGCGCCGATCAGGTCGCGATCCTGTGGGAGGGCGACACGCCCGGCACCGATCGCCGCATCACCTATCGCGAACTCCACGAGCAGGTGTGTCGCCTCGCCAATGTGCTTAAAGGCTTGGGCGTCGCCAAGGGCGACCGCGTCACCCTCTATCTGCCGATGATCCCCGAGGCGGCCTTTGCGATGCTGGCCTGTGCTCGGATCGGCGCGATCCATTCGATCGTATTCGGAGGTTTCTCCCCTGAAAGCCTCGCCAACCGAATCGTCGATTGCGATTCGCGCATCGTCATCACCGCGGACGGCGGCTGTCGCGGGGGCAAGGCTGTACCGCTGAAGGCCAATGTCGACGCCGCGCTGGAGCATGACGGCGTCGCGGTCGATCATGTCGTCGTCGTCCGCCATAGCGGCGCGGACGTGACGATGAAGGACGGTCGCGACCAATGGTATGGCGATCTGGTCGACGCCGCCGCCACCGACTGCGCGCCTGAGCCGATGGGCGCGGAGGACCCGCTGTTCATCCTCTACACCAGTGGTTCTACCGGCAAGCCGAAGGGCGTGCTGCATACCAGCGGCGGCTATCTGCTCTGGGCGGCCTATACCCACCAACACGTCTTCGATTACCGCGAGGGCGAGGTGTTCTGGTGCGCCGCCGATGTGGGCTGGGTCACGGGGCACAGCTATGTCGTCTATGGCGCGCTGGCGAATGGCGCGACGACCCTGATGTATGAGGGCGTTCCCAACTACCCCGATTTCAGCCGCTTCTGGCAGATCGTCGACAAGTATCAGGTGTCGACCTTCTACGCCGCGCCGACCGCTTTGCGCGCGTTGATGCGCGAGGGCGACGAGTGGGTGAAGAAGACCGACCGCTCCAGCTTGCGCGTGCTGGGCTCGGTCGGCGAGCCGATCAACCCGGAAGCCTGGGAATGGTATTATCATGTGGTGGGCGAGGGGCGCTGCCCGATCGTCGACACCTGGTGGCAGACCGAGACGGGCGGCCACATGATCGCGCCGATCCCGGGCGCCGTCGCGCTGAAGCCCGGCTCGGCCACGCTGCCGCTGCCCGGCGTGCTGCCGCAGATCGTCGATGCCGAGGGCCAGGTGCTGGACGGTGCGGTCGAGGGCAATCTGGTCATCGCCGACAGCTGGCCGGGGCAGATGCGCACCGTCTGGGGCGATCACGACCGCTTCTTCCAGACCTATTTCACCACCTATAAGGGCAAATATTTCACCGGCGACGGATGCCGTCGCGACGAGGACGGCTATTACTGGATCACCGGCCGCGTCGACGACGTCATCAACGTCTCCGGCCATCGCATGGGCACCGCCGAGGTCGAATCCGCGCTGGTCGCCCACGCCAAGGTCGCCGAGGCCGCCGTCGTGGGCATGCCGCACGATGTGAAGGGGCAGGGCATCTATGCCTTCGTCACGCTGAACTCCGGTGTCGAGGAAGACGAAGCCTTGCGCGCCGAGCTGGTCCAATGGGTCCGCCGCGAGATCGGGCCGATCGCCACGCCGGACGCACTTCAATTCGCGCCTGGCCTGCCCAAGACCCGCTCGGGCAAGATCATGCGCCGTATCCTGCGCAAGATCGCCGAGAACCAGGTCGACGCGCTGGGCGACACCTCGACGCTGGCCGACCCGGCGGTGGTGGATCACCTCGTCGCCAACCGGATCGAACCGGGCAAGAAGGCGGCCTGATCGGGAAGGGGGCCGCCGGGGTGGCGGCCCTCCTTTTCCTTGGGGTTCGACCCGAACCGATCAGGGCGCCTTGCGCACCGGCGGCATCGCCGCGCAGATATCCACACCTCCCGCCGGTACGGTAAAGAAGTCGTTCTTCCGATTCTCCCGCGCCTTGATCCAGGCGGCGAAGCGCGGCGAGGCCGTCTCGCGATACTGGTAATGCGGGCGCTCGGCGGCGGGAATGTCGCTGGCCAGCCGTGCCGACACGATGGGCAGGCGCTGGCCCTCGTCCTTGTAGAAGCCCAGGTCGCCCGTCCCGCGCGGCAGCGTCGACAGCGCGTCCATGCCGTCGACGATCCGACCGACCACCGCGACATTGCGGTCCAGCGCGCGCGGCGAATGGCCGATCAGGGTATAGAGTTCGGCTCCCGTCCCCGTGCTCGGTGCCAGATCGCGCGCGACCCCGACCATGCCATAGCAATGCGGAATCCACTCGCTTGTCGCATTGCCCGCCAGCGGCCAGCCGTTGCGGCTATAGCCGTCCCAGCTCGAATAGGGATCGGGCTTGGTCAGCCGCGCCACCGCGCTGTTGCCGGGCTGGTCATATTCGGCGGGGGGATTGGCGACGATGCCGGTCGGCAGCGGCTTCTTCTCGGTCGCGTCGCCCCATTGCGCGACGTAATTCTCCTGCACCCGGTACACGCTGGTCCCTGCGTCCCACCAATGCGTCCGCGCCAGCTTGCGGATATTGGCGACATGGACCGGCGCCTGCGTCGGGGCGAGCCGCATCGTCACCGTCCGTCCGTTCGACAGGGTGAAGACCAGGATCTCGTCGTCCGGCACCGCGATCCAGTCGCCGGGCAGCGGATCGCCGGGTTGGGCGGCGGGGGCTGGGGCGGGCGAGGCCTGCGCAAGAAGCGCGGCGAGCAGAAGCGCGATCGTCATGGGACGAAAGACTGCCTCAGTCCCCCGCCCCACGCAATCGCTTGCGCGGAACGAGGAAGCGCATTAGGGGCGCGTGTTCCAGGCATGAACTCATGCGGAGCGGTGGCCGAGTGGTCGAAGGCGCTCGCCTGGAAAGTGAGTATACGGCAAAACCGTATCGAGGGTTCGAATCCCTCCCGCTCCGCCAGCTTCTTCAAAATATGCAGTTAAAACAGGGCTTAAGGCTCTGTCTTATCCGATCGTGCCACATTACGACCAACATCCAAGTTTGTGTTGAGCATTCTACAATATTTTGCGTACGTTATGCCGGTCAGGGAGAGGGCATGTACGACGCTACCATTCACGCCAAGACATTGGCACGACAGTTCAAAGAAACAGATTTCTCAAGAGGCCTGTTGTATGTGCCGCTGAGCGACAAAGAGGCGGCACTCGAACGAGCAGTTCAAATCGCCGCTTCCGGATTTCCCCACATAAGTCTGTATCGCGGTAGTCGGGGAGGTAAACATGTTTACCAGCACTCGTCGGTCGAGCAGGCCCTTATAGTCCGCCATATCTCAAGCCACATTCGACAGGTTACAGGCGTCCGCCAAAGCGATAGGCAGGATATTGTTCGATGTATGATATCTCTGTTAAGTCAGGGTATTGTATATAAAGCTATAAAGCTTGATATAAAATCGTTTTACGAAACGGTTGATACCGATTTCATAGCGCAAAGCCTAAGAGGAGATAGCGCCTTTTCGCGGCAATCCGTGAATCTGCTGGAATCTTTCTTCGACGCTCTACGGCGGCAATCCATATCCGGTTTGCCTAGGGGGTTAGCGATCAGTGCTACTCTAGCGGAGTACGTCATGCGCGACTTTGATAGTCGGCTCGAAAAGTACAAAGGGGTGCGATTCTATAGTCGATTTGTCGACGACGTAATATTGATCGTCGACCAGAACGTCAATGTTGAGACTCTTATAGCTTACGCTCAAAGTGCGCTTCCGTCCGGTCTTAACCTCAGCAGAGTAAAGAGTAAAAGCTATAACTTCTCTTCACAAATTGCGAGGGACTCATCGTCGCCTGACTTAACCATTAATTTCCTAGGTTATCAGCTAGACGTTAATAAGATGTGCCGAGACGGCAGTAGCATTCAAAGGCGAGTAAGTGTCGATATTGCCAAGTCAAAGGTTAATAAATACAAGAGAAGAATAGTTAAATCTTTTCTTGAATTCAACAATGATGCAAACTTTTCCGTTTTGATGGGAAGAGTCAAAATGTTGACCTGCAATCATTCTTTTATAGACGAAAACAGCGGGCAGAAAAGATTTGTTGGATTAAGATACAACTATCCACTGGTGGATAGTGCGAAATCTGAGTCTATAAAAGAGTTGGATAACTTTTTTCGGAATGCTATCTATAATACGCATCCAAATAATCGAATCAAGCCATCTCTAAGTTCAATTCAGAAAAGACAGATTCTAGGGTTTTCATTCAAGAAGGGTTTTGAAGACAATATATTCTTCACTTTTTCATCCCGTGATATCATGATTATTTCGAGGTGCTGGGCTCATGCGTAAGACGGTTATTGCCAAAGGTAATATGCGGCGAGCCGACTTTATGCGCGCCGTGGTCACGGACACTTTACCAGAAGAAGTTCCTATCATATTTTCAAATGATGGGTTTTACTTAAATCTTAACGGCGCACGAAGCGTGTCAAGTGACGTCAGTGACTTCGTTGAGAAGCTTGTGACATCGGATAGGCATTATACGATACCCTATAGGTACCGTGTAGTGAAAGACCAAGCATCAACTCGTGGCTTAAGCCTACTCCATCCGGCGGCTCAACATAGAGTTGCCATGTTTTATCAAAAGCATGACTCTCTAATATCATATTATGCCAAAAAATCGGAAGTATCGTTGCGAACGCCCTACAAGGTCGGAAGCACCTACTTCATACGAGGCGTGAATACAGCGAAGAATACGCGTAAAGCGACCGACATTGATACGGTTTCTATTGAAAAAAGTGTATCCAATCCGGCTTCTTACTTTTCGTATAGTCATATCCGCCGGGCTCATCAATTTTTTGATTCAACAGAATACCTGCGTCTGGAAAAGAAGTTTTCAGTGTTCAGAGCGTTGGATGTCACTAAGTGCTTTAATAGTATATACACGCACACTATGTTTTGGGCGGTCAGTACCATAGGTATTGCTAAAAATAATACTATAGCATCTAGCTTCGGCAATGAATTTGATCGTCTGATGCAGTTCATGAATTATAACGAAACTAACGGTATATGCATCGGGCCGGAATGCTGTAGAATCTTTGCGGAAATAATATTGTCGCGTGTTGACCAGGATGTTTTAGAAAAGCTATCGGATATGGATATTATCCACAAATCCGACTTCGAAATGAGACGATATATTGATGACTTTTATGTTTTCGCAAAAGATATAGATACTGCGAACACGGTTCAAGGCGTCGTCACTGCTTGTCTTGCTGATTACAATCTGCATCTTAACGATCGCAAGACCGATACTATGCATAGGCCTTTTGCAACAAAGAAATCGCAAGCAATTTCCGACACTGACGCGGCAATAAATAATCTATCTGATCTGTTTATTGATACAGTAAATATTAATGGTAAGCCTTATTCGGTCCCCAAAAAAATAAATAGGGCAAACTCTATTATCAAACAATTCACAAAAAATATAAAGAATATATGCGTTACGTATAATGCAAATTATGAGATGGTGTCAGATTATATAATATCTGCTTTGAATAAAAGAGTCGTAGATATATCTGACGACATCATTCACATCCCCGAAAGCAGCGCGGATATTGAATCCTACATATCCGCGATCATGCTTCTATTGGAGTTAGCGTACTTTTTCTACACGGTTAATCCAACCGTAAGGTCATCGCTGAATATAGCCCGTGCAATAGTAACGTCTAACGAATTCTTCAAAAATAAAGCAATAGACCGACATGCTTTTTTCTCCGAAACGGTAGTACGTTGGACTATTGATTTATCTAAATCCATTAGGAACGGGGTTCATCATAGAAAACTGACAGCTGTTCCAGTGGAGGTTCTGAACGTCATAATACCGCTCGCTGAAATTGCCGGAAACGAACCCATTGTCGATTCTCTTATAAAAGAACTTTGCGATCAAATGAGCCACTTTGGCTACTTTGAGATCGTAACCTTTATATTTTTGACGAAAGGAAAACATTGCCATAGTGAGCGGATAAAGGAACTTTTTAATCGCGCAAAGCTTTTGATTGATGGTAGTAATGGAATTGCTGTCGATGGACAGGCCGCACACCTGTGCCTTGATTTGCTCAGTTGTCCGTTTTTGCCGCTTGAAAAGCGCGGATCGTGGTACAACAACCTGCGTGGGACTGTTGGGCTGCAAAAACTAACGAAGAGTGATGCGCAGGCGGCGGCAGCAGATTTTGAAAGTAAGCCTTGGTTTATCAATTGGGCGGGTGTCAACCTTATGAACATACTCAAAAAAAAGGAATTGAGTATCGTCTACTAAGTTGGCAAGAAGCGTATGGGGCTGTGGCGTCACTTGTAACGCGTTGATACGTTCCCGGAACGATAAGGCGCGTTTATTCTCCCGTTCGATGAGTGATTTGCTGCGGCAATGACCTTGGGCTTCGGTGATGAGCCATTGTGCACACACTAAACGTGGCATCGCAGCCCCACCCAGCGTAAGCCGCCGCGACTAGACCACGGCGCAACCGTCGACCGGTTCAGGTCTAATCTCTCCGTTGCTCGATCTGTCGTCTTGGTATGCATTCGGGATCGCATCGCTTTGGATCGGTTTCGATACATCCTACCCAAGGGTAACGTATAATAGGGATTCGACATTACGATACACTGGCTATATATGAGCCAGGTATTCGATACAGGAGTCGATCCCGTGACCCGCATCTTCCTCTACTGCCGTGTTTCAACTTCGGACCAATCCACCGACAATCAGGTCGGCGAGGTGGAAGCGGCAGGTTTCAAGGTGGAGCCGCGTCGCATCGTGGTCGAAACCGTGTCAGGCTCTGTTCCCGCTATGGAGCGCAAGGGCTTTGTGAAGCTGCTCGACCGCATGGAGGCCGGGGATGTGCTGCTAGTGACAAAGCTAGACCGCCTGGGCCGAAACGCCATGGATGTTAGGGCCACCGTGGATCGGCTGGCAGATGAAGGCATCCGGGTGCATTGCCTCGCCCTTGGAGGTGTAAATCTTACCTCCCCAGCAGGTCGCATGACGATGCAGGTTATCGCCGCCGTCGCGGAGTTCGAACGCGATCTACTCATTGAGCGAACCCAAGCAGGCCTGAAACGAGCAAAGGCGGAAGGAACGGCTCTAGGAAGGCCGCAGAGCCTTAGCGCTGCCCAGCAGAGTGAAATCCTAGCAGCGCGTCGAGAAGGTGCCTCTCTGGGCTTCCTAGCAAGCAAATACGGCGTTTCCCGTGCTGCGATCCAACGGGTGGAGAAGCGCGCCCTGTCATGAGCGGTGGCGCACCGCCGGCGGAAGGCAAATCATTGCCAATCGTTCTTCTTTTGTTCTATCTTGCTGGGAACATTGGAGATTGCACTATGCAGCACGATATGCAGGTTCGCTCACTCGCTAGGGTCCAAACCCAAT
>NZ_LDTE01000084.1 GCF_001476905.1 Sphingomonas sanguinis
TCCCCTGAAGGGGAGGGGAGCGAGGGCCTCGCGCTTGGCGGGATCGCTGTCCCACGCCACAACGTTCGCCCCGCCCGCCAGCAACGCCGAAACAGTCGCGGCGCCGGAGCGTGCGAGCCCCAGCACCGCGTACCGTTTCCCCGCCCAGTCGCGCGAAACGATCATCGCAGCTTCAACGTCGACAGACCCGCCAGCGCCAGCACGAAGGCGATGATCCAGAAGCGGATCACCACGGTCGGCTCCGACCAGCCGAGCTGTTCGAAATGATGGTGGATCGGGGCCATGCGGAACACCCGCTTGCCGGTCCGCTTGTAGAAGAAGACCTGGATGATGACCGACATCGCCTCGACCACGAACAGGCCGCCGATGATGCCCAGCACGATCTCGTGATGCGCGACGACCGCGATGGTGCCGAGCGCGCCGCCCAGCGCCAGGCTGCCGGTGTCGCCCATGAACACCGCCGCCGGGGGCGCGTTGAACCACAGGAAGGCGAGCCCTGCGCCCACTACCGCGCCGCAGAAGATGGCCAGCTCGCCCGCCCCCGGCACATGCGGGATGCCCAGATAATCGGCGAACTTCACGTTGCCCGCCAGGTACACGATGACCATGAACGCGACGCTGGCGATGATGACCGGCATGGTCGCCAGCCCGTCCAGCCCGTCGGTCAAATTCACCGCATTACCGAACGCCACGATCGTGAAGGCGGCGAACAGCGGGTAGAAATAGCCCAGATCCAGATACATGCGCGAGGTGAAGGGCAGGTACAGATGCGGCCCGTTCTGCCCCATGATGATCCACGCCGCGACGCCCGCAATGGCGAACTCCAGCAGCAGCCGGGTCTTGCCCGACACGCCCGCCGTCGAGGCCTTCCGCACCTTGTCGTAATCGTCGAGGAACCCGATCGCGCCGAAACCCAGCGTCACGAAGAGGCACGCCCAGACGAACGGATTGAACACGTTCATCCAGATCAGGATGGACAGCGTCATGCTGGTCAGGATCATCAGCCCGCCCATGGTGGGCGTGCCGCGCTTGGCGAGGTGGGTCTGCGGCCCGTCGGCGCGGATCGGCTGTCCCTTGCCCTGGCGAACGCGCAGCCAACCGATAAAGCGCGGCCCGATGATCAGGCCGATGAACAGCGCGGTCGCCACCGTCGCGCCGGTGCGGAACGACTGGTAACGGATGAGATTGAGAAGCCCCGGAAACCCGAGATGCTCCGCGATCCAGTACAGCATCTAACTCACGCCCCGCCCGTTGGGGTATCGCCGCGCAGGGCCGCCACGACACGCGACAGCCCGACTCCGTTCGACCCCTTGATCAGCACCACGTCATCGGGTGCGATGATAGCGGCCAGCGCCTCGCGCGCGGCCTTCGCATCCGCCACATGGACGAAATCGACCCGCCCCTCAAGCGCAGTGGCCAAGGGCGCCATCGATTCGCCGACGAGCAGCGCCTTTTCGACGCGCGCCGCGAGGATCGGCTCGGCCAGTCCGGCGTGATAGTCGGAGGAGTCCTCGCCCAGCTCGCGCATCTCGCCGAGCACCGCGACATGGCGGCCCGGCTCCTCGGCCAGAACGGCCAGCGTCGCGCGCATCGAGGCGGGATTGGCGTTGTAGCTTTCGTCGATGACCAGCGCACCGTTGCCCGTCCGGAACCGCGCACCGCGCCCGGCAAGGCCACCCAGCTCGGCCAGCGCCAGTCCGGCCAGCCCCAGATCGCCGCCCGCCGCATCGACGGCGGCCAGCACGGCCAGCGCATTGGACACCCAATGCTGCCCCGGCTGAGACAGGGTGAAGTTCAGTTCCTTGTCACCCAGTCTCGCGGTCACGAAGCTGCCGCCCTGGGGGCCGCGCATCGCCTCGACCGCGCGGACATTGGCGGCGGGGTCGAAGCCGAAGGTCACGATCCGCTCGGCGTAGGGCTTGGCGGCGGCGATCAGGCGCTCGCGGTGCGGGCTGTCATAGGGAACGATCGCCGTGCCGCCGGGCTGGAGTCCCTGGAAAATCTCGCCCTTGGCATCCGCAATGGCGGATTCGTCGGGAAAGAATTCGGTGTGCGCGGGCGCGATGGCGGTGACGATCGCGATGTGCGGACGCACCATCGCGGTCAGCGCCGACAGCTCGCCTGCATGGTTCATACCCATCTCGAACACGCCAGCCCGCACGTCGCGGGGCATCCGTGCGAGGCTGAGCGGCACCCCGGTATGATTGTTGTAGCTTTTGACCGAGCGATGCACGTTCCCGCGCCAGCCACGTTCGAGGGCGGCGTAGAGCGCTTCCTTCGCACTGGTCTTGCCGACCGAACCGGTGACGCCGATGATCGTCGCGTCTGTGCGGGCGCGGCTGGCGCGGCCCAGATCCTCCAGCGCGCGGAAGCTGTCGGCGACACGGACATGGGGATGATCGGTCGCATCGCTGACCAGCGCACCCGACGCGCCCTGCGCAAAGGCCTGGTCGAGGAATCGGTGGCCGTCGGTCGCTTCCCCGGTCATGGCTATGAACAGGTCGCCGGGACCGACCTCTCGGCTGTCAAAGGCGACGCCCGATATGGCGAAGTCGGCAGAGGCCGTGCCGCCGGTCGCCGCCGCGATCTCCTGCGCGGTCCACAGGCTCATTTGCGCGCCTCGGGCGGCTTGGCGCCGTAATGCAACGACAGCTTGGGGCGTGGTCGTGCGGGTGCTTCGGGCTGCGGGGTTTCCGTTTGCGGCCCCGCAGGTGTCTTGGTCGTCGCCTGGCTGCTCATGCCGCACATTCCCGCGCGACGGTCACGTCGTCGAAGGGCAGGACGAGATCGCCGACGATCTGGCCCTGTTCATGCCCCTTGCCCGCGATCAGAACGATGTCCTGCTCGCCCGCCTCGGCGATGGCCGCGGCGATGGCGGCGCGACGGTCGCCGATCTCGATCGCCCCGGTCGCGCCCCGCATCACCTGCGCACGGATGGCGGCGGGGTCCTCGGTGCGGGGATTGTCGTCGGTCACGATCACCCGGTCGGCGTGCATCGAGGCGACCTGTCCCATCGCCTCGCGCTTGCCCGGATCGCGGTCACCACCTGCCCCCAGCACCGCGATCAGCCGCCCGCCGGCATGGGGCTTCAGCGCGGCAATGGCTGCCTCGATCGCATCAGGCGTGTGGGCATAGTCGACATAGACGGGCGCGCCGCTCTTCGCGATGGCGGCACGCTCCAGCCGTCCGCGCACCGGCTGCAACCGGGCCAGGTTCGCGACGGTCGTGGCGATATCTCCACCGGTCGCCAGCACCAGCCCGGCCGACACCAGCGCATTGGCCGCCTGATAGGCGCCGATCAGCGGCAGCTGCACCTTGTGGGTTTCGCCGTGCTCGTCCTCGATCACCAGCCCCTGCCCCAGCAGGGTCGGATGCCGCTCGACCAGCTTCAGCGTCGATCCGCGCGTGCCGACCGTCACTAGCTTGTTGCCGCGCGCCCGCGCCAGGTCGATGACACGACCGCTCTCGACGTCATCCGCCCAGACGACCGCCGTGCCGTCCGGCGACAACACCTCGGAGAAGAGCCGCATCTTGGCCGCGAGATAGGCGCCCATATCGCCATGATAGTCGAGGTGATCGCGCGACAGGTTGGTAAAGGCCGCCGCCGACACCTCCAGCCCCTCGGTCCGATACTGGGTCAGGCCGTGGCTCGACGCCTCGAACGCCAGATGCGTCACGCCTTCACGCGCCAGCCCGGCGACGTTGGACAGGAAGGTCACGACATCGGGCGTGGTCAGGCCGGTATAGGTCCGCTCGTCGGCGGTGGTCACACCCAGCGTCCCGATCGAGGCGGCGTGATGCCCCGCCATGCGCCAGAGCTGGCGCGTCATCTCGACCGTGGAGGTCTTGCCGTTCGTGCCCGTGACAGCCACCGCTGTCGCCGGGAAGGGCGCAAAGAACGCCGCGGCCAGCCGAGCAAAAGTCGCGCGCGGTTCGTCCGAGGCGATGTGGACCGCGCCGTCGACCGTCACGCCCGGTCGCGCGACGACCGCCACCGCACCGCTGCGCACCGCATCGGCGATGAAGTCCTCGCCATTCACCCGCGCGCCCTGGAACGCACCGAAGACGGTGCCGGGCGCGACCTTGCGATGGTCGATCGCGAAACCGGAGACGAGGGCGTCACCGCCCTCGCCCTGAATATCGCCCTGAATGTCGGCGGTCAGTTGGTTCAGCCTCATGCCGCGCGCCTCATCGTCCATCCACCGGCGGCGACTTCGGGTCCTGCCACAGGGTCGGCAGGATGTCGGACTCGTCGATATCCTTGTTCGCGTCCGGCACGACGCCCAGCATCGCGCCGACCCGCGTGATCGTCCGCCCGACCACGGGCGCGGCGTTCCAGGCTGCGGTCTTCCACCCACCGGTCTCCTTCGTACCCTTTGGCGAGTCGAGCATCGCCAGAACCACATAGCGGGGCGCATCCATCGGGAAGGCCGCCGCAAAGGTAGCGACGTTGCGCGACCGATCATAGCCGCCCGCGACCGCCGCCTCGGCGGTGCCCGTCTTGCCGCCGACGCGATAGCCCGGCGCATCGCCCTTGCGACCCGTGCCGCGCATCACGATCAGGCGCAACATCTGCCGCATCTTGTAGCTGGTCGCCTCGCTCAGCACCCGGCGGCCCGCCGCCGCATGACCCGGCGCAACCTTCATCAGCGTCGCCGGACGCCAGATGCCACCATTGACCAACGCGGCATAAGCCGACGCCAGATGCAGCGGCGTCACCGCGATGCCATGACCATAAGCGGTCGTCATCGTCGTCGTGCGCGCCCAATAGGTCGGCAGCAGCGGACGGCCCTTTTCGCGAAGCTCGATATCCGGCTTGGTATCGAAGCCCAGTTTCTTGAACATGGTCTGCATCCGCTGCGGCCCGATCTCGTCGGCGATCCGCGCGGTGGCGATATTGGACGAATAGATCAGCGTCTCGGCCATGTTCAGCCAGCGCTTCGGATCGCCCTGTTCGTCATGGATGGTATAGCCGCCGACCTTCAGCGGGTGGGTCGCGTCGAAGCGCCGCGCCATCGAGGTGACGACACCATTCTCCATCGCCACCGCCATGGTGATCGGCTTGAAGGTCGAACCCAGCTCGAACACGCTCTGCGTCGTGATGTTGCGCAGTTCCTCGGTGCCCGCCATGCCGACCCGGTTGGGATTGAAGGTGGGCAGCGAGACCATCGCGATCACTTCGCCGGTGTGCACGTCCAGGATGATGCCGCCGCCGCCCCGCGCGGAGAAGGTGTTCATCGCCCGGCCGAGTTCGCTCTCCAGCGCGGCCTGGGCGCGGGTGTCGATGGACAGGGCGACGGGCTTGCCCGATTGGGCCGGATCGAGCAGCCGCTGGTCGAGCACGCGCTCCATGCCGCTCATCCCGTGCCCGTCGGTCGACAGGAAACCCAGGGCATGGGCGGCGAGCGAGGATTGCGGATACAGCCGCTGCGTCTCGCGGTCGAAGACCAGACCGGGCTCACCGATGGCGTTGACCTGCTCGACCAGCGTCGGGCTGGCGCGGCGCTGCAGATAGACGAAATTCGCCTTGCGGGTCAGCTGGTTATAGAACCAGGCCTGGTCACCCCGATCGGGCATCAGCGCGGCAAGGCGCGCGGCGATCTCCATCGGATCGCCGATCAGCTTCTTCGGATGGACCGCGATCGTCCAGCTGTCGATCGTGCGGGCGAGCGGCGCGCCGTTGCGGTCGACGATATCGCCCCGCGCCGCCAGCGTCGCGGTCCGCGCGGCCGCATCGGCGGGGCCCGCGAACACGGCCAGCAGCATCAACCGTCCGATCACGACCAGCACGGCCGCGCCGAACAGCATCATCAACATCATCAGACGCATATGCGTCGTCGCGACCAGCGCGTGGCGCTGGCCGGCGGTACGCTGCGTTCCGGCGGGACGCGCGACCAGGACGCTCAACGCCGCCGCCGCGATTCGGACTTGGCGCCTTTCAGAATGTCGCCCAGCGTCGTGTCAGACAGCAGCTGGCGGTCGAGCATCGCCACCGCCTGCGGCCGAACCTTGGCGACGGCGGCGGCGGTGCGCACGGTCGCGATCGAGGCGGGCTTGGGCGTCCGGGTGGCGACGACACGCTCGGACACGGCCTTCACGACCTGGGGCTTGGGCAGTTCGACCTTGGCGAGGCGCACGACGGGGGCGGGTGCGTTGGGCTTGGCGGCGGCGGCGGTCTGGGTCGGGGCGGCATCCGGCAGGGGCACGACCGGAGCAGGCTGGGAGGGGACCAGCAAGGCGGCGGTCTGCACCGCGCCGGTCGCGGGGCCGCGCGTCACGTCGAGCGAGGCGAGCTGCGCCTCGTCCCCCACGAACTGGCCCGCAATCGGGGCGGTCAGCGCCAGCGTGTCGCCATTCCACTTTTCCAGCTGGACCAGGTTGGCGCGGGTGTCGAACTCCGTCTCCAGCGCGCGGATGTCGCGCTCGGCGGTCTGAATGCGGGCGTTGACGTCGTCGAGCTTCTTGCGCTCCGCCGCCACCTGCAAGGACACCAGGTAAAAGCCCAGGACGACTGCGACGCAGCTCCCGAACCACCCGATCCCCTTTAACCGATACGCCGCCGTCATACGCCCAACTCCTGACTCAACTCGCCCCCCGGCGCCCTTCCCTTCCCCGCCGACCAGGCGGGAGATTCCGTACGTGTCGCAAAACGCAGCGTCGCCGAACGCGCGCGCGGATTGCGGGCCAGCTCGACCTCCCCGGCCCGCACCGCCTTGCCGACATACGCAAAGCTGGGCGCGCGCGCCGCCGCCTGTTCGGGCAGGTGGCGCGATCCGCCCGGCATCTGCCCGGCGCGCTCGCGGAAGAAGCGCTTGACCATGCGATCTTCCAGACTGTGGAAGGTGACCACCGCAAGGCGACCGCCCGGCTTCAGTGCGCGCTCCGCCGCAGCCAGCCCGTCGGCCAGCTCGTCCAGCTCGCGGTTCACATGGATGCGGATCGCCTGGAAGGTCCGGGTCGCCGGGTCCTTCTTGTCATGCGGGCGATAGCCGAGCGCCCGGCGGACCACCGCGGCCAGCTCGCCGGTGCGGGTCAGCGGGCGCGCGGCGACGATCGCCTGGGCGACCCGGCGCGAGCGCGGCTCCTCGCCATAATGATAGAGGACGTCGGCAATGGCGGCTTCATCGGCGGTGTTCAGGAAATCGGCCGCCGACTCGCCTGCCTGCGCCATGCGCATGTCGAGCGGTCCGTCCCCCTGGAAGGAAAAGCCACGCTCCGCCTGGTCGAGTTGCATCGAGGATACCCCGATATCCAGCACCACACCATCAACGCGCGCGTCGAGCGCCTGATCCAGACCGGAAAATTCGCGGTGGATCAGGGTGAGGCCCGGCTCGGCCGCGACCAGCGCCTGACCATTGGCGATGGCATCGGGATCGCGGTCGCAGGCGATGACCTTGGCACCCCGCCCCAGCATCGCGCGGGTATAGCCACCCGCCCCGAACGTGCCGTCGACATGCGTCTCACCGGGGGCGATGGCGAGCGCGTCGAGCACTTCGTCGAGCAGGACGGGGATGTGCGGGGCGTCGCTCACAGAGCAATCCCCTTTTCCTGGCAATGGAAACGCGCGGCCGAGATCATCTTGGCAGGCAGGCCCGGCGTCTCGACCAGCGTCTTGGGGTCCCAGATTTCGATATAATCGAACGTGCCCCAGAAGAAAGCATGGCCCGCGATCCCGGCATGGAAACGGGGGAAGCCCGGCATGATGAAACGCCCAGACCCGTCAAAGGGCACCGCCTCGCCATTCGCCAGGTCGCGCTTGATATTATAGTCGATGCGGCCGTCGGGCCCGCGCGACATCTCGGTCCGCGCGTCCAGCTCTTTCTTCAGCACGGCAACATAACCCGGGTCATAGGCGATCAGGCAGCGCTCTGTTTCGTGGACAGCGATGATGATGGTCCCGCCATCTTTTCCGTCAGGGCGCGGCGCATTTTGAGCCAGCGTGGACCGGAGTGCATTAGGGATGGCAACCCGACCCTTGTCGTCGACAAGGCCAATGCCACTTCCCTGATACAAACCCCTATCGGACACGCCAACCTCGCACATGGCGCGCACGGCCTCACTGCTTCGGAATCCGGCCATCGCCGCATTCCGACCATTTCTGGATCACAGTGAGCCTGCCCCTCTGTTGGAAACGGGTTTACCTATAGCAGAACCGGGAGGCAACGGGATTTTTGGGGATAAACGGGGAAACCACTCCCAAAAGACCGGTTATGCGACGAACAACTGGGCGCACCGCGGGAACGGCGTTTCGCTCGAACCCATGAAAAGGCCGGAAAACCGCCGCTCCAGGCGCAAATCCCCGGATTTCCCCGACGACAACGCCGGAGAGAAGGACACCGCAAAATTAATTTCGATTAGCCAGAAAGGCCGGTTCGGCCCTGATTCGCGTCAGGGATACGCACGCGCGGGCAAGGCTGTCCGAAGGATCAGCGCTCGGGAGCGGCGGGGGCCTGGGTGTTTACGGGGGCAGGCGCAACCCCCAGTTCGGCAAGCGGTTCGCTGGCCGCCGGAGTCGCCGCGTTGGTCACGGCCATGTCCGCCACCATGTTGGACGGTGCGATTCCGGCCGTGGCCGCAACCGGTTCGTCGCGGTTGAGCGAGCCCAGGATGGTGCTGGCGATCCCGATCAGCAGAATGACCGCAGCCAAGCCGATCATGCCGACTTTCACACGCTGCATGATATGATGATGGTCGGTCGATCTCATGGAATTGGAAGCTATTATCCTGCGCACGATGTCCTGTCGACCTTCGGCGCGAGAAAGGCCCCGCGCCTATAGTCCCTTCTCGGCCCGCCACTCCGGGTTGTGGAGCGTGGACAGGTAGCGAAAGCCGGTATCGCACAAAATCGTTGCGATCCGCTTATCGGGTCCCAACGCCTTGGCCAGAGCCACCGCACCCGCGACGTTGATGCCCGAGGAGAGGCCCAGACACAGGCCCTCTTCGCTCAACAGCCGCTGGACCCAGTACCAGCCTTCGGCGTCCGAGAGACGGAATTGGGTATCGATCGGCGCACCTTCAAGGTTGGCGGTGATCCGCCCCTGGCCGATGCCCTCGGCGACCGACGATCCTTCCGACTTCAATTCGCCATGCGCATAATAATCGTACAGCGCCGCGCCGTGTGGGTCGCTGAGTGCGATGCGGACCGATTCGTCATGCGCCTTCAAACCCAGGCCGACGCCCGCCAGCGTACCGCCGGTCCCGGCCGCGCAGGTGAAGCCGTCGATCCGCCCATCCATCTGGTTCCAGATCTCCTCGGCGGTCCCGACGATATGGGCGCGACGATTGGCGATATTGTCGAACTGGTTCGCCCAGACCGCATTGTCCGTCTCCTCGGCGATGCGGCGCGAGGTGTGGACGAAGTGACAGGGACTGGAATAGGGCGCGGCCGGCACGAGCACGAGTTCGGCGCCCAGCGCGCGCAGCGTGTCCATCTTCTCGCGACTCTGCGTCTCTGGCATCACGATGATCGTGCGATAGCCCTTGGCATTGGCGACCAGCGCCAGGCCGATGCCGGTATTGCCCGCCGTCCCCTCGACGATGGTGCCACCGGGGCGGAGCAGCCCCCGCGCCTCGGCATCCTCGACGATGAACAAGGCGGCGCGGTCCTTCACGCTCGCCCCCGGATTGGCGAACTCGCATTTTCCGTAAATATCGCAACCGGTGGCCTCGCTCGGCCCTTTCAAGCGAACGAGCGGGGTGTTGCCGATCAGGGCCAGCGTATCGGAGGTCACATGCATGTCCGCTAGATGGCCTCTGCCCCGCCCCTCGGCAAGCAAAGCCTTGCTTGGGGGGCCGCAAGCGAAGGCATGGCGGTTATCCGATGTTCGCGGGACGCCCGCTCCCGAAATATGGGTCATTCGACGCCTGACATGCAGGTCATGCTTGACGCCGGGTTGCTGCATTTGCGAAGCACCGCCCCGCTATGAAGAGCCTCCTCCCCCTCATCGTCGCCGCACCGCTGCTCGCTTTGGCTGCGTGCAATTCCAAGCCCAGCCAGCCCGAAGTGGTCGATACCAACCCCGATCCCATGGCCAATGTCCTCGCCAATCGCGCCCCGGTCGAACTGCCGCCCGCGATCAAGGCGGACAAGAGCTTCCGCTGCAAGGACAACAGCCTGGTCTTCGTCACCTTTTTCCAGGGTGACAAGCAGGCCAATGTCCGCCTGAAGGAAGGCGACACGCCCGTCGTGCTGAAGGCCCCGGCCGCCGGCGAGCCGCTGACCGCCGAGGGCGGTTGGAAGATGACCGGCGACGAAAAGGCCGTCACGCTGACCACGCCGAAGAAGGCGGCACAGGTCTGCCACATCTGATTTGCGTTCAATCCGTCCCTGCCGTCGCTTGATCGACGATAAGGACTTGATCGAAAACCGGCCGACGGGGATATCTCCGTCGGCCTTTTTCGTGGGCCATGACAGGGAGGAACCAGGGAACGCCGTGGCCGCGATCGCGATCTACAGCCTGAAGGGCGGGGTGGGGAAGACCAGCATGGCGGTCAACCTGGCCTGGTGTGCGTCCAGCCTGTGCGCGCGCCGGACCTTGCTCTGGGACCTCGATCCGCAGGCGGCCTCGACCTGGCTGCTCGGCGGCCCCGCCCCCGGCGACCGGGCCCAGGCGATCTTCTCGCGCGATGTCGCGGTGGAACGGCTGATCCGCCAGACCGATATTCCCCGCCTGTCGCTGGTCGGCGCCGACGATTCGCTGCGCGGGCTCGACCTGCTCTTCCACGCGATCGACAAGAAGAAGCGGTTGGGCAAGCTGGTCGAAGGACTGGACGATTATGACAGCGTGATCCTCGACTGCCCGCCGGGACTGACCGAGACGACGGAACAGGTGCTGCGCGCGGTCGATCTGGTGGTGGTGCCGGTCGTCCCCTCCGCACTCGCCACCCGGGCGCTGGAGGTGGTGGACGGGCATGTCCGCGGCCGCGTGCCCCTGCTCCCCGTCCATGTCATGGTCGATCGCCGCCGCCGCCTTCATGCCGAGGCGCTGGCGCAGCATCCCGACTGGCCGGTCATCCCGATGGCCAGTCTGGTCGAGGCGATGGGTCAGCACCGCGCGCCCGTCGGCGCCTTCGCCCCGCGCAGCAGCGCCGCCAAGGCCTATATCGATCTGTGGCGTCTCATCGAAAAGCGGCTGGCCGGGGGATGAGCCGTCGCGAGGAACCCGGCATCGCCGAACGGCTGACCCCGCATCTGGTGCTGGGCGCCTATGCCGTCGGCGTTTTTCCGATGGCCGATACCCGCGACACCGATCACGTCTATTGGGTGGAACCAGGCAAGCGTGCCATCTTGCCGCTCGACGGGTTCCACCTGTCGCGCTCGCTGCGCAAGACGGTGGCGCAGGACCGGTTCCGCGTGACCGCCGACACCGCCTTTGAATCGATCATCCGACTCTGCGCCGAAAGCGTGCCGGACCGGCCCGAGACCTGGATCAACTATGCGATCGAGCGGGTCTTTATCGACCTGTTCGACATGGGCTTTGCCCATTCGATCGAATGCTGGGACGGCGACGAGCTGGTCGGCGGCCTGTACGGCCTGGCGCTGGGCCGCGCCTTTTTCGGCGAATCGATGGTCAGCCGCCGGACCGACGCGTCGAAGGTCGCCCTGACCTGGCTAGCCGCCCGTTTGCGGGTCGGAGGATACAGCCTGCTCGACTGCCAGTTCCAGACGCCGCATTTGTCGACCTTGGGCGCGGTCGAGATCGGGCGCGACGCTTATGTCGCGCTGCTGTCCGACGCATTGGCAGGCGTGGTCGCGCCGGGAGCATCCGCCTCGGGCGTGTCCACTCCGGGCGACTTTGGCGCGCTGGATCGCTTGGGGGCAGCTCCCGGCAGCGAGGCGGGCACGGTATCCGGCCCCGTCTCCGGCCAGGACATCGTGCAGCTCTTGGTCCAGACGTCATAGACCGGGTGCAGCACGACGTTGAGCGCCGGGCGCTCCTTGTACAGCCAGCCTGAAAAGGCCCGCCGCCAGCGCTGATCCGCGCCACGCACGTCGAGCTGCACGAACGCGCCGGTCAGCGGCTCCGGCTCCCAGGAAGCGGTCTTTTCGCACGCGCGCAGGCGGACAACCACGTCCCCGACGCGGACCGCCTGGCCAGGCTTCAGCGTCAGGTCGCGCGAGACACCGTTGCGCTTGTTGAGCAGGCCGATCACCGCGACGCGCTCGGCCATGGGCGTGCCGCCGGTGGGCAAGGCCGCCTGGGCGCCGTCGACCGACTCGATTCCCGATGCCGCGCCGGGACGGTCAGGCAGGATCTGGCTGACCGCCGATTCGGCCGGGTCCGGGCCGCCCTTGTCGGTCAGCGCGTGATAGCCGAACCAGCCGCCGACGCCCAGCAAGGCGACCAGCGCTCCGCCGGCCAGCCAGCGCGAGGTCTTCACCCCTCAGGCGTCCAGGCTTCGTAATCCCCGGTCGCCGCCTGGCGCACGCCGCCCTTTTCCAGTGCGCCGGACGGGCGATACGCCATGGCGGTGCCGGTCATGTTGGGAATCGCGGGCTTCTGCCACGCGCGACGCGGCGGCAGCGAGCGGTCGGGCACGTCATCGACCTGATGGTGCAGCCAGCTGAACCATTCCGCCGGAACCCGGCTGGCATCGTTCGAGCCCTTATAGATCACCCAGCGACGCGGGCGACCGGCGGTATCGCTGCCGCCTTCATAATAGACGTTACCATGCGCGTCCTCGCCCACCTGCGCCTTGCCGCGCAGACCGAACCAGGTGCCGATGGTGGCGCCGTTCCACCAGGTGAAGGGATTGAGGTTGATGCCCATGACGCGCCGTGTAGCCCGGCTCTCGCCGCCCTTCAACCGCGTTCGTGACGGTTGAAGCCTTCGGCCGCGCCGGAAAGTCCCTCCTCTCGCCAGAGGGCCAACCGCAAGCGGTTCACTCGGTGAGACACAGCCCTCCCCCTCCCCCAGCCCCTCCC
>NZ_LDTE01000085.1 GCF_001476905.1 Sphingomonas sanguinis
GCGCAGGTCGTGCTCAACCGAGTCCGCCACCCCGCCTTTCCAGCCACCGTCTGCGGCGTGGTCTATCAGGGCGTCGAGCGCGCGCATTGCCAGTTCAGTTTCGTGTGCGACGGTGCCCTGTCCCGCCCACCCGCCATATCGGGCTGGTCGCGCGCGGCACGGATCGCGGCGGCAGCCTTGTCGGGCAGCGTCTATGCGCCGGTGGGCCTCGCCACCCATTACCATACCTATGCCGTCACCCCCGCCTGGAACCGGGCGATGGTAATGACCGACATGGTGGGCGCCCATCTCTTCCACCGGTGGAAGGGCTATTGGGGAACGGCGGCGGCGATGAGCCGGGCCTATGCCGGAGGCGAAGTCCTGCCCGTCGCGGTGCCAGCGCCCCAGCCGGAGGCCGTGGCGGTCGCGACGGCCGACAACGGGACGCTACCGCCCGTATCGACGACTCTGCCGGTCCCGCCTCTGCCCGGCGCCGTGGCCACCCCCACGCCTGCGTCCGCTCCGCGCATGCCGCAAAAGACAATGCCCGCGGCCCCCACCGGCACCACGGGCATCACGGAAAAGCTGATCCAATCGGGCGACATCCTCGACAAATGGAAGGATAGCGGCCGCCCGATCGATCGTCCCGGCGAGCCGCGCCCGGTCAGTCCGGGCACGGTCACAGCATCAGGTCAGCGACGATAGTTGCGGTCATGCTTCTCGAAACGGACCTGGCGGCTGAGCATATCATAGCGCCGGTCCAGATCACGCTGTTCGCCGATGCTCAGCCCACCGCCCGACCGGCGATAGCGATATTCCAGCTGGCTCAGGTCGCGCAGTTGCGAGCGCAGGCGAACCGCTTCACGCCGGTTGAGCGCACCCGAACGGATGCCCTGGTCGATCCGGGCATTCAGCTGCCCCTGGCGCTGCGCGATCGGCGTCCAGCGCTGCGCCTCGGCGATCGTCGGGACCGCGATGGTGGCAAAGCCCAGCGTGGCGAGAATCATGGCCTTCATGACGTTACTCCCATAAATAAGCGGGCGAATACTGGCCCGATGAGGAATATGGTGACGACCGTTCGCAAAGCTGTCGCACCATGATGACGAAAGTGTCATCAATTGTCGCAAGGCGATGCACTTCGTTCATCTGGAACGGCGCATGGGTCGAGCGGACAACCGCTAACAAATGAATGGGCCGATCTGTCGCGCATCTTGATGCACGACCGACCGGCCCTGTCCTCGGGATCGATTGTGGACCGCGTTTAGCGGCAGCGAACATTGTCCCGCTCGATCGCACGACCGGCGAGCGCGCCGCCAGCGGCACCCAGCAGCGTACCCAGCGTCTGCGAACCGCCCGATGTGATTGCGGCACCCAGCGCGCCACCGGCGATACCGCCGACGATCAGGCCCGTCGTGCCGTCGTTACGGCGGCAATAATAACGACCGTCCTGACCGACATAGACGCGGTCGTTCCGGCCGAGGCGACGCTCGCGATAGCGCGCATTGTCGACATAATAGCGGTCGGCATAATAGCCGCCATAAGCCGGGTCGGGCCGATTATAGTCATAGGCGTAGCGCGGCCCACCATAATCGCCGCCCAAGCCGCCACCATAGGTCGAACAACCGGAAACCAGCGTCGCGGCCGCCACCAGGCCGAGTGTCCATGCACGCATTTCATCCTCCCTATCAGGTGATGTGGGTGGAAGCGCGCGGCGCGGGGAAAGGTTGCGATAGGTTAAAGGCTCGCGCGGAAATTGGCGAGGTTCGGGTTATCCAGTTGATGCCGCTCGGCGGGAACGGCGGAAGGCTGTATCAATCGCCTCTTCCGCCAACCAAACGCCGCCCCCGCTTCAGCCCAGGTGAAGTCGAAGCCAAGGCAAATCCTGTCGGCGCAGGGCGCTATCGGACATGCCTCTCTGACGGGAAGGTTTACTGCCGCACCTTTTCGATACAGGGCCTCTTAACAAGAACTGGGATGAATGGAGGCGATGACAATCAATGCCTCCTCCGTTCCGCAACTGGACCCCGGCCTTCGCCGGGGTGGTGGTAGAGCAAGAAGTTTACTTCTTACAGCAGCGCCCCCTTTGCCATGCTGAAACTGCCTTCCGTACCCGAGCGGATGGTCACTCCGCCGCTTGGGCCTGCCGCTTTTCGAGCAACGGCTTCAGATACTTGCCAGTGAAACTGCGCGGTTCGGACGCGACTACCTCCGGCGTACCGACCGCGACGATCTCTCCGCCCTTGACGCCGCCTTCGGGACCCAGGTCGACGATCCAGTCGGCAGTCTTGATGACGTCGAGATTATGCTCGATGACCACCACCGTATTGCCCTGTTCGACCAAGGCATGGAGCACCTCGAGCAGCTTGCGCACGTCCTCGAAGTGCAGACCTGTCGTCGGCTCGTCCAGAATGTAGAGCGTGTTGCCCGTCGCCCGGCGCGACAGTTCCTTGGCCAGCTTTACCCGCTGCGCCTCGCCGCCCGACAGCGTCGTCGCCTGCTGGCCGACCTTGACGTAGCCCAGCCCCACCTCGACCAGCATCGCCATCTTGTCGCGAATCGGCGGCACCGCCTGAAAAAATTCGGCGGCGTCTTCGACCGTCATGTCGAGCACATCGGCGATCGAGTGGCCCTTGAACTTCACCTCCAGCGTCTCGCGATTGTAGCGCGCGCCGTGGCACACGTCGCAGGTCACATAGACGTCGGGCAGGAAGTGCATCTCTATCTTGAGCACGCCATCGCCCTGGCACGCCTCACACCGCCCGCCCTTGACGTTGAAGCTGAAACGGCCGGGCTTGTAGCCACGCGCCTGCGCCTCGGGCAGCCCGGCGAACCAGTCGCGGATCTGGGTGAAGGCGCCGGTATAGGTCGCCGGGTTCGATCGCGGCGTGCGGCCGATCGGCGACTGATCGATATCGATCACCTTGTCGAGATGCTCTAGGCCCGTGATCTTCTCATGCTTACCCGCCAGGATGCGCGCGCCGTTCAGCGACCGCGCGGCGGCGGCATAGAGCGTATCGATGGTAAAGCTCGACTTGCCCGATCCCGACACGCCGGTGATGCAGGTGAAGGTGCCAAGCGGAATGCTCGCGGTCACGCCCTGCAGATTGTTGGCGGTCGCCTTGTGCACGGTCAGCTTCTTGCCCGACCCCTTGCGCCGCTTGGCGGGCACGGCGACCTCACGCGTGCCGTTTAGATAGTCGGCGGTCACGCTGGTCTTGGACTTGAGCAACTGCTTCAGCGTGCCGTGCGCGACGATCTGGCCGCCATGCACGCCCGCGCCCGGCCCCATATCGATGACATAATCGGCGGTGCGGATCGCATCCTCGTCATGCTCGACCACCAACACGGTGTTGCCCAGGTCGCGCAACCGGCGCAGCGTGGCCAGCAGCATATCGTTGTCGCGCTGGTGAAGCCCGATCGACGGCTCGTCGAGCACGTACAGCACGCCCGACAGACCCGATCCGATCTGCGACGCAAGCCGGATGCGCTGGCTCTCGCCACCCGACAGCGTGCCGCTGGTCCGGTCGAGGTTCAGGTAATCGAGCCCGACATTGTTCAGGAAGCCCAGCCGCTCGACGATTTCCTTCAGGATCGGCTGGGCGATGGCGCGCTGCTGGTCGGTCAGGTGCTCGGGCAGCCCGGTGAAGAAGGCCAACGCGTCGACCACCGACAGATGCGTGGCATAAGAGATGTCCTGCATGGCGATCTTGACCGCCAGCGCCTCGGGCTTCAACCGCGCGCCGTGGCAGACCTCGCAGGGCTGCGACGACTGATAGTTGGACAGTTCCTCGCGCATCCAGGCGCTCTCGGTCTGGAGCATCCGGCGGTTGAGATTACCGATCACGCCCTCGAACGGCTTCTTCACGTCGTACGACTTCTTGCCGTCGACGAAGGTCAGCGTCACCGCCTTGCCCTTGGTGCCGTGCAGAATAGTCTGATGCACGGACGGGTCGAGATCCTTCCACGGCGTCTCCAGCGAGAAACCGAACTCGCGCGCCAGGCTGCCCAGCACCTGCATATAATAAGGGCTGGGCGGGTTCGACTTGGCCCAGGGCACGACCGCGCCCTTCTTGATCGACAGCTCGTGATTGGGGACGACCAGATCCTCGTCGAAGATCAGCTTCTCGCCCAGACCGTCACAGGCCGGGCACGCCCCCTGCGGCGCGTTGAACGAGAAGAGGCGCGGCTCGATCTCGGAAATGGTGAAGCCGCTTATCGGGCAGGCGAATTTCTCGGAAAACACGATCCGGCCCTCGGGCGCGTTGTTGCCGAGCACCGCGGACTTAGGCGTGGCGGGCTCGACCGGATCAGCCGGGTCGACATAGGCCAGGCCATCGGCCAGCTTCAGCGCGGTCTCGAAACTGTCGGCAAGCCGTGTGGCGATGTCTTCGCGTACCACAAGACGGTCGACGACCACCTCGATGTCATGCTTGAACTTCTTGTCGAGCGCAGGCGCTTCATCGATCTCGTAGAGCTGGCCGTCGATGCGGACGCGGGTGAAGCCCGCCTTCTGCCACTCGGCCATTTCCTTGCGATATTCGCCCTTGCGGCCGCGCACGACGGGGGCAAGCAGGTAGAGGCGTGTCCCCTCGGGCAGGGTCATCACCCGGTCGACCATCTGGCTGACCGTCTGCGCCGCGATAGGCTCGCCGGTGGCGGGGCTATAGGGGATGCCGACCCGCGCCCAGAGCAGGCGCATATAGTCGTAGATTTCGGTGACCGTCGCCACGGTCGAGCGCGGATTGCGGCTGGTCGTCTTCTGCTCGATCGAGATGGCCGGCGACAACCCCTCGATATGGTCGACGTCCGGCTTCTGCATCATCTCCAGAAACTGGCGCGCATAGGCCGACAGCGACTCGACATAACGCCGCTGCCCCTCGGCATAGATGGTGTCGAACGCGAGGCTGGACTTGCCCGACCCCGACAGGCCGGTGATGACCGTCAGCGTGTCACGGGGAATGTCGATATCGACATCCTTGAGATTATGCTCGCGCGCGCCGCGGACGGAAATCTTGGTCAGCATGAGGCAGGTTCTACTTCTGTTCCGGGAGGAATGCCAGAGGCGAGATAGGAAGGGCAGCGGGACGTTTCGAGGGGGGCGGGCTTGCGGTAACGTGCGACGATCGCTCATGATCCCGCCCGGAGCATGGGGATTGCACTTCCCGGCGGCTCCATGTGATATTGTATCACACCTCGCGTGGAGACGTTCCATCTTGTCGAAGACCCTGCACCTGACCGCCCTGCTGCTGCTGGCGACCAACACCGCCCCCGTCTTTGCGCAAAAGGCCGAGAAGACCGAGACCAAGACCACCACCGAAAAGAAGGATGACGAGGCCAAGCGCCCGCCCCTGCCCGACGACAAGACGATCACCCAGAGCGCGCGGATCGGCGGCAAGCTGGTCACCTACAAGGCGACCGTAGGCAAGATTTCGGTGCGCGACGACAAGGGCAAGGAGATCGGGCAGGTGGTCTATACCGCCTATACCGTGCCCGGCGGCGATGTGCGGCGACCCGTCACCTTCGCGTTCAACGGCGGGCCGGGCGCATCGTCGGTCTATCTGAACATGGGCGCGGTCGGCCCCAAGCGCGTGCCGTTCGGCGCGCAGGGCGATGCGCCGTCCGACGCGCCGATCGCCACCGACAATCCCAATAGCTGGCTGGATTTCACCGACCTGGTGTTCATCGATCCGATCGGCACCGGCTTCAGCCGCAGCCTGGTGGATGAGGCGGAGACCAAGAAGGCCTTCTACGCCAACGACCCGGACATCAAATATCTGTCCGAGGTCGTCTATGACTGGCTGGTTCAAGCCGGGCGGCTGCGCTCGCCGAAATACATCATGGGCGAAAGCTATGGCGGCTATCGCGCGCCGCGCATCGCCTATGAGCTTCAGTCGCAGATCGGTGTCGGGGTGAACGGGCTGGTGATGGTGTCGCCCTATCTCGACCCGGCCTCGGGCGACGATGCTACTGCCCTGTCGCCCTTGCCCTGGATGATCGACCTGCCCTCGATGGCTGCCGCGCAGCTGGAGCGACAGGGCAAGCTGACGCCCGAAGCGATGGCAGGGGTCGAGGCCTATGCGCGTGGCGATTACCTGCGCGACCTGATGCGCGGGCGGTCGGATAGCCAGGCGGTCGACCGGCTGGTGACGCGCGTCACCGAGCTGACCGGGCTCGATCCCGCGCTGGTCCGTCGGTTGGGCGGACGGGTCGATACGCGCACCTATCTGCGCGAGATTCACCGCAATGATTCGACGATCGGCAGCATTTACGACTCCAACGTCACCGCCTTCGACCCCTTCCCCTGGTCGTCGCAGCAGCGGTCCAACGACCCGCTGCTCGATTCGCTGATCGCGCCGACGACCAGCGCGATGGTCGATTTCGTGACTCGCGAAGTGGGTTGGAAGACCGACGCCCGCTATCACGCGCTGTCATACGAGGTGAACAGCGCCTGGGATCGCGGCAAGCCCGACGACACGCCCGTCACCGACCTGCGCAAAGCGATCGCCAACGATCCGAAGATGAAGGTGATGATCGTGCATGGCTGGGACGACCTGTCCTGCCCCTATTTCGCGTCGCGACTGATCGTCGACCAGATGCCGAGCTACGGCGTGGCCCAGCGGGTGAAGCTGAACGTCTATCCCGGCGGGCACATGTTCTACAGCCGCACCGACAGCGGCGCGGCCTTCCGACGGGATGCGATGGCGATGTACGGAGGATAAGGTCTTTGTCCGATACGGATTGATCCCTCTCTCCCCAATGCTCCGCCCCCCTCCAAAACGGAGGGAACGTCGCTCGCCAGCCTCGAAATCCTCCCGATGATCCCCATCGGGAGGATTTTCACATATGGCGACCGCGACGGCGATCGAGGCGTTCATCCAGCGTTGGCAGGCCTGCGAAGGCGGGGCGGAGCGCGCCAATTACGCGCTGTTCCTGACCGAGCTGTGCGCGATCATCGGTGTCGCCCCGCCCGATCCGGCGCACGCGACCAGCACGCGTAACGACTATGTGTTCGAGCGGGCGGTCGTCCTGCCCGGCGAGGACGAAGACCGACGCGGCCGGATCGACCTCTATAAGCGCGGCTGTTTCGTGCTGGAAGCCAAGCAGAGCCGCGAAGGGCTGGGCGCGAAGTCACTGGCTGCCGAGGGACCGATGCTCCCCGGCCTGCTGCCCGACGAAGCCGGAGCCGCACCCCGCTCGCGCCAATGGGACGTGCTGATGCGCCGCGCGCGCGAACAGGCCGAGCAATATGCCCGCGCCTTGCCGGTCGAGCATGGCTGGCCGCCCTTCCTGATCGTCGTCGATGTCGGTCGGGTGATCGAGCTGTTCGCCGACTTTTCCGGCCAGGGGAAGCACTACAAGCAGTTCCCCGACCGCGCCCGGTTCCGCATCACGCTGGACGACCTGCGCCGCGAGGAGGTGCGTCAGCGTCTGGCGACGATCTGGGACGCGCCGCTCTCGCTCGATCCGACCCGCCATGCCGCCGCCGTCACCCGCGACGTGGCGGCGCGACTGGCCAGCATTTCCAAGCTGCTGGAGGAACGCGGCCATGACCCGGAGGGCGTGGCGCTGTTCCTGATGCGGTGCCTGTTCACCATGTTCGCCGAGCATAGCGGGCTGTTGCCGGCGGGCGGCTTCGTCACCTTGCTGTCCGATGCGCGCGAACGCCCGGACGCCTTCGTGCCGTGGATCGAGGATCTGTGGCATTCGATGGATCGGGGCGGCGAGGCCAATGTCCTGCGCTGCGCGGTGCGGCGGTTCAACGGCGGCCTGTTCCACACCGCCGACGCCCTGCCCCTCAACCGCGAGGAGATTGGCGAACTGCTCGCCGCCGCCCGGCGCGACTGGCGCGATGTTGAGCCCGCGATCTTCGGCACGCTGCTCGAACAGGCGCTCGATCCGTTCCAACGGCGGCGGCTGGGCGCACATTACACGCCGCGCGCCTATGTCGAGCGGCTGGTGACCGCGACCGTGATGGAGCCGCTGCGCGACGACTGGGCGCAGGTGCTGAGCGCGGTCGAGGCCGAACGTCCCGACAATCCGCGCGCCGCCGTGCAGCGGGTGCGCGACTTCCACCGCAAACTGGCGACGACGCGCGTGCTCGACCCCGCCTGCGGCACCGGCAATTTCCTATACGTCACGCTCGAACTGATGAAGCGGCTGGAAGGCGAAGTCCTCGAAGTGCTCGCCGAGCTGTCGGGCGAAGAAATCCTGCATCTGGATACCGAGACGGTGCACCCGCGCAATTTCCACGGCATCGAATACAACGCCCGCGCCGCCGCCATCGCCCAGCTGGTGCTGTGGCTGGGCTATATCCGCTGGCAGTTGCGCAATGGCGGGCAAGTCTCCGATCCGGTGCTGGAGGACGTCCAGTCGATCGTCACCGCCGACGCGCTGCTCACCCCGTCGGGCGCCAAGACGCCTTGGCCCATAGCGGAGTTCATCGTCGGCAACCCGCCCTTCATCGGCGGCAAGGACCTGCGCGGACGGCTGCCCCAGGGCATGGCCGAGGCGCTGTGGCGCGCCTATCCGAAGATGCCGCGCGCCGCCGATTATGTGCTCTACTGGTGGGACCGCGCGGCACAGGCACTGGCCGCCAGGGGCTCGCCGCTGATCCGCTTCGGCTTCGTCACCACCAACTCGATCACCCAGACCTTCGGCCGCCGCGTGATCGCGCGGGCGATCGAGGGGCCGGTGCCGCTGTCGATTCTCCATGCCATTCCCGACCATCCCTGGACCAAGGCGACGCCCGATGCCGCGATGGTGCGCATCGCGATGACGGTGGTGGCGCGCGGCTCGGCCGAAGGACGCCGCCTGCGGATCGTCCACGAAAGCGCCCTGGACAGCGACACCCCGACGATCCGCTTTGCCGAGACGATCGGGCGGATCAATGCCGACCTGTCGGTGGGAACCGATGTGACCCGAGCCCAGCCGCTGCTCGCCAATCAATGGCTCTGTTCGCCGGGGGTGAAGCTCCACGGCGCAGGCTTCATCGTCTCGCCCGCCGAAACCATGCTGCTGGGGCTCGGCAGTCGTGAAGAGCTGGAGCGCCATATCCGCCCCTATTGCCACGGACGCGACCTGACCGCCCGGACACGCGGGGCGATGGTCATCGACCTGCTCGGCCTGTCCGAAGCCGAGGTACGGCAACGCTTTCCCGAGGTGTACGGGCATCTGCTGCGGATCGTGAAGCCCGAGCGGGACGACAATGCCCGGGCCAGCTACCGCAACCAATGGTGGCTGTTCGGCGAACCGCGTCGCGAACTGCGCCCCGCGCTGGAGGGGCTGTCCCGCTACATCGCGACGGTGGAGACCGCCAAGCACCGGATCTTCCAGTTCCTGGGTGCCGATACGCTGCCGGACAACATGCTGGTCTGCGTCGCGTCCGAGGAAGCGCTCCATCTGGGCGTGCTATCGTCCTCGGCCAGCCTGGCTTGGACCTATGCCAATTGCGGGCTGATGGGCGTTGCCAAGTTCGAGCAGGGCCACCGCTACACCAAGACCCAGGTCTTCGACCCCTTTCCCTTTCCCGAGGCGGACGGCACTGCGGCGCGCACCATCGCTGATCTGGCCGAAGAACTCGACGCGACCCGCAAGCGCATCCTTGGCGAGGTGCCCGACCTGACCCTGACGGGGCTCTACAATCTGCGCGCCAAGCTGGTCGCGGGAACCCCGCTGACCGATGAGGAGCAGGACCTCCGCCGCGTCGGATCGGTCGACCTGATCGCGCGTCTGCATGACCAGATCGATGCCGCCGTCATCGCCGCCTATGGCTGGCCCGCAACCATTACCGCGCCCGCCATGGTCGAGCGGCTGGTCGCCCTGAATGCCGAGCGGCGGGCCGAGGAACGCAGCGGCCGCGTCCAGTGGCTCCGCCCCGATTTCCAGAGCCGCCGCGCGGGCGCCACGCCGATCGCCCCCACCGATCGCGCGCTGCCGCTGGCCGAGCCGACCACCGCCAAGCCCGTCTTCCCCCGCGATCTGGGCGGCCGCATCGCCAGCGTCTTTGCGCTGCTCGCCACCGACCGCCCGCTGAGCGCCACCGCGATCGCCCAGCATTTCGCGCAGGGCCGTCAGGTCGAACGCGCGGTCGCCACCGCTTTGGCGGGCGCGGTGCGACTGGGTTACGTGGCGCAGGAACCCGACGGCTATCGCCTGCGCCGGGTGGCGTAACGCCTGAACTCGCGATAGACGCTCCAACGGTATACGAAATGGAGCGAGCGAGATGGCAGGGATGATCGGCGGATCGACGGCGGAACGCGAACTGGCGAGCCTGTCGCCCTGGGCGAACCCTGCGCCGGTCATCACGGCGGAGGAACGCGCGCGCCGAATGGACCGGGCGCGCGAACTGACCGCGCAGATGGGTGCCGATGCGATCCTGATCGGGGCGGGCGCGTCGCTGCGCTATTTCACTGGCGTGGCCTGGGGCGCGACCGAGCGGCTGGTCGCCATGCTGCTGCCGGTCAAAGGCGATCCGATTTTCATCTGCCCCGCCTTCGAGCTGGGATCGTTCGAGGCGAGCCTTGGCATTCCCGCCACCGACATCCGCCTGTGGGAAGAGGATGAAAGCCCCTCTGCGCTGGTCGCGGACGCGCTGAACGGTGCGAAGATCCTGGCGATCGATCCGGCGCTGGCCTTCCTGTTCGTCGACCGCATTCGTCAGGCGGCACCGGGGGTGTCGCTGGTCAGCGGCGCGCCCGTGGTGGACGGCTGTCGTTCGATCAAGTCGCCCGCCGAGATCGCGCTGATGCAACAGGCGATGGACATCACGCTGGAGGTCCAGCGCCGCGCCGCACGCATCCTGCACGAAGGCATTCGCGCGTCGGAGGTGATCCGCTTCATCGACCAGGCGCACAGGGCGCTGGGTGCCTCGAACGGCAACACTTTCTGCGCGGTGCAGTTCGGCCGCTCGACCGCCTTTCCGCATGGATTGCCGCAGGACGATGTGCTGCGCGATGGCGATCTGGTGCTGGTCGATACCGGCACGCTGATCGACGGCTATCACAGCGACATCACCCGCACCTATGCGTTCGGCGAGGTCGGTGACGAGATCCGCCGCATCTGGGATATCGAAAAGGAAGCCCAAGCCGCCGCCTTCGCCGCCGTCCGCCCGGGCGAGCCTTGCGAATCGGTCGACTATGCCGCGCGTGCCGTGCTCGATCGGTCGGGCCTGGGCCCCGACTATCGCCTGCCCGGCCTGCCGCACCGCACCGGCCACGGCATCGGCCTGTCGATCCACGAGCCAGCCTATCTGGTGCGCGGCGACAAGACTCCGCTGACGCCCGGCATGTGCTTTTCGAACGAACCGATGATCGTCGTGCCCGACCGCTTCGGCGTGCGGCTGGAGGATCATTTTTACGTGACCGAAACGGGCGCCGCCTGGTTCACCGAGCCGCAGCCTACGATCGACGATCTGGGGTGAAGGACCGTCCCGGCTTAGGCCTGGGCTGGTTCACGTGAAGATGCAAAGCCGCGAAGAAGAGGTTCGCGCGGAGGCGCTGAGACGCGGAGGGTTGGAACTCGCCGCGCCAGCGGCCCTGTCATCTCGACCTGTCGATGATGTCCAAGCGCTGCCGCGCGGGCCGTGATCTCCGCGCCTCCGCGTCTCCGCGCGAATAAAGTCCTTCGCGACTTCGCGGCTTCGCGTGAAAGACGGCCTTATACCACCGTAAACCCGGCCCAGAACGGGTCTTCGCGGTCAATCCAGATCGTATTGTAGCCGGTCGACACCGCCGAGCCCTGGATCGACGGCACGATCGCCGCCTGTCCGCCGAGCTCCGTCGCCTCCTCGACCCGGCCGATAAAGCGGCTGCGGATATAGCTTTCGTGTACGAAGCGGTCGCCGACCTTGAGTCGCCCCTTCGCCGCCAGATGCGCGAGGCGCGCGGAAGTGCCGGTGCCGCACGGGCTCCGGTCGATCGCCCGCTCGCCATAGAACACCGCATTGCGCCCGTCCGCGTCCTCCGTCGAAGGCTTGTCGGCCCAGAGCACATGGCTGACCCCCCGGATCGAGGGTTCTAGGGGATGCACCGGCTCGAACTTCTCGCGGACCAGTTCGCGGATCGTGCGGCTCAGTTCCACCAGCTTCGACGCGCCCAGATCGTCCAGCCCGGTATAGGCCCCCTGCGGCTCGACGATCGCATAATAATTGCCGCCATAGGCGACATCCAGCGTCAGCGGACCGAAGCCCGGCACGTCGATCTGAATCCCCTCGGCCGCCAGATAGGCGGGGACGTTGCGGATGCGAACGGCGGTGACCTTCGCGCCCTCCCTTTCATATTCGATATGGATGGTGCCCGCAGGCACCTCGACCTTCAGCTTGCCGGGCTCGCGCGGGGTGATCAGGCCGTTTTCCAGGCCGAAGGTGATCATGCCGATCGTGCCGTGCCCGCACATGGGCAGGCAGCCGCTCGTCTCGATAAACAGGATCGCCGCGTCGCTATCGGGTTCGCACGGCGGATAGAGGAAGCCGCCCGACATCATGTCATGCCCGCGCGGCTCGAAGCACAGCCCGGTGCGAATCCAGTCGAACCGCTCGAGAAAGTCCAGCCGCCGCTCGGCCATGCTGGCCCCGCGCAGCAGCGGTGCGCCGCCCGCCACCAGCCGGACGGGGTTGCCCGCCGTGTGGCCGTCGATGCAGAAAAAGGTATGGCGGATCGTGGGTGACGTCATCGGGATTCCCTTGCTGTAAAATCCGTATACGATATGACCAGCCCTATGCCCAAGCCGGAAAATCACGCGCGTCTCTCGGATCATCGCACGGCCATCGTGGTCGGTGGCGGCGTCATCGGCACGACCACGGCGCTTGCCCTGCAACGCGCCGGTTGGGCCGTCACGCTGATCGAGGCCGAGGAGACCCCGCGCGCCGCCTCCTGGGGCAATGCAGGCCATATCGCGACCGAACAGGCCGAGCCGATCGCTTCCCCCGCGATGGTGCGCGGTTTCGCCAAGCGGCTGTTCTGTCGCGGCGGCGCACTCGCCCTGCCGCCGCGCGAGATCGCGACGTGGCTGCCTTTCTCGCTCCGCCTGCTGAAGGCCGCCCGCCCCGCGCGATATGAGCGTTCGCATCAGGCGCTAGCGGCATTGCTCGCCCAGGCCATGCCAGCGTGGCAGCGGCATGTCGCGGCGCTCGGTGTGCCCGACCTGCTGCGCCCCGACGGCCATGTCGTGCTGTGGGAAACCCCGGAGAGTGCCGCGCGCGGCTTGGCCAACTGGCAGGCGGCGGATACCGGCACTGCGCGCTTCCGCCCGCTGACCGAGGCGGAGTTACAGGACTGGCGCACCCGCGTCCGCGCGCCCATCGCGGGCGGCATCCGATTCGAGGGCAGCGGCCAGATCGCCGACCCGACGCGCCTCGCCGAAACCACGACCTCGCGCTTTGAGGCAAATGGCGGCACCCGCCTCATCGCGCGCGTCGAGGCGATCAGCGACGGCGA
>NZ_LDTE01000086.1 GCF_001476905.1 Sphingomonas sanguinis
CCGGCCTGGGCCTCGCCATCGTCAAGCACATCGTCGAGCGGCATCGCGGCAAGCTGGAGATTGCGAGCGAGGTCGGAGTAGGCACGACCTTCACAGTACGGTTGCCCGCGCTGAAAAATGCGGATCGAGCGGTTTCCGAGGGCGCTGTCACAAAAACACAATAAAAATGTCACACGGGGGTCCGGTGAGCATGGCAGCGCCGGTTCGCAACCACGATGGTCGCCCCCTTCCAAGGAACATGATGCGCCTGCCCTGCCTTCTTGCCGCGATGTTCGCGCTGACGGCCTGCCACGATCAGGCCAATGGCGGCGGCGCGGGCGTGCGCGAGCAGATCACGGCGGTCGGCTCCTCGACGGTCTATCCCTTCACCACGATCATCGCGGAGCGCTTCGTCGCGGCCGATCCCGGTGCCCGGGCTCCGGTGATCGAGTCGACCGGCACGGGCGCGGGCATGAAGCTGTTCTGCGCCGGGATCGGTGCGGGGCACCCCGACATCGAGGATGCCTCACGCCGGATGAAGGCGAGCGAGTATCGCGAATGCGCCGCACACGGCGCGCCCGATATCCTTGAAATCCAGATCGGTATCGACGGCATCGCCTTTGCCGAATCCAAACGCGGCCCGCGCATGGCGCTGACCACGGTCGACCTCTACCGCGCGTTGTCGGCGCATCCCGGTGGCAAGCCCAACCACGCACGCACCTGGGCCGACGTCAATCCGGCACTGCCCGCCATTCCCATCCAGGTCTATGGGCCGCCCGCGACCAGCGGCACCCGCGACGCGCTGGCCGAGCTGATCCTGATGAAGGGCTGCGATGCGGTCGAGCCGGGCGCGGTCGCGCTCAGCCACCGCGATCCCGACGCGCATCGGATGCTGTGCACCCGGGTGCGGGACGACGGGGCCTATATCGATGCGGGCGAGAACGATAATCTGATCGTCCAGAAGCTGCAGGCCAACCCGGACGCACTGGGCGTCTTCGGCTATTCCTATCTGGAGGAAAATCGCCAGACGGTAGACGGCGTGGCGATCAACGGGGTCAAGCCGACCTATGCCGCCATCGCCGCCGACCAGTATCCGGGATCGCGCCCCCTCTATGTCTATGTGAAGAAGGCGCATCTGGATGCCATTCCCGGCCTGCGCGACTTTCTGCGGCTCTATGCAGCCAATTGGGGCAAGGATGGACCGCTTGTCCGGCGCGGCCTAATCGCCTCGCCCGCCGCCGTCGAGGCGCAGGCGCGGGCGATCATCGCGCGGGAAATTCCGCTCGATCCCGCAAAGCTGCCGTCATGAACGGCGCGATCCTCCTGATCCTGATCGTCGGGCTGGGCGTCATCGCCTGGGCCAGCACCCGGATGCGCGCGCTGGGCTTTCGGCGCGGCCATGTCGCGCGGGTCAGCTCGCTGCCGCATCATCATGGCTGGTATGTCGCGCTGTGGACGGTGGTGCCGCCGCTGATCTTCCTGGCGGTGTGGGCCGCGACCTCGCCCGCGCTGGTCACCGAAATGGTGATCGCCACGCCCGCCGCCGCGCAGCTGCCGCCGCCGGGGTTCGAGCGGGCGGCCATCCTGTCCGAAGCGCGCGCGCTGGCGGCGGGACGGACGCACGGCGCCTTCCATGCCCTGTCGCGCACGCTCGCACCGGCCTATGACCGGGCACAGACCCGGTTCGACTGGATCGCGACCGCCATCGTCCTGCTGCTCGCGCTGGCGGGCGGGGCCTATGCCTATCTGCACGTCCGACCCGATTTCTCGGCACGGACGCGGATCGAGCGAGTGGTGCTCGGACTGCTGCTCGGCGCGTCGCTGATCGCGATCCTGACCACGGCGGGAATCGTCGCCTCGCTCCTCTATGAGGCAGGCCGCTTCTTCTCGGTCGTGCCGATCACCGATTTCCTGTTCGGCACGCATTGGAGCCCGCAGGTCATCGACCCGCGCGATCCGGGCGCATCGCTCGGCGCGGTGCCGCTGTTCTGGGGCACCTTCTTCATCGGTGCGGTGATCGCGATGGCGGTCGCCATCCCCTTCGGCCTGATGAGCGCCATCTACCTGACGCAATATGCGGCCCCGCGCGCGCGCCGGATCATGAAGCCGGTGCTGGAGGTGCTCGCGGGCATTCCGACCGTCGTGTATGGCTATTTCGCCGCGCTGACCGTCGCACCCGCCGTCCGCCAGTTCGCGGTCGCCATCGGCATCGACTGGGCCTCGTCCGAAAGCGCATTGGCCGCAGGCCTCGTCATGGGCGTGATGATCATCCCCTTCGTCTCGTCCATGGCCGATGATAGCCTGGCTGCGGTCCCCAGCGCGATGCGCGACGGCAGTCTTGCGATGGGCGCCACGACGTCCGAAACCATCACCCGCGTGATGCTGCCCGCCGCGCTTCCGGGCGTGGTCGGCGGCGTCCTGCTCGCGGTCAGCCGCGCGATCGGCGAGACGATGATCGTCGTCATGGCGGCGAGCGGGGTCGCGACGCTGACCGCCAACCCCTTTGCCAGCACGACCACCGTCACCCGCCAGATCGTCGACCTGCTGACCGGTGAGGCCGAGTTCGACAGCCCCAAGACGCTGGCCGCCTTCGCGCTGGGCCTGACGCTGTTCATCATCACCCTGCTCCTCAACATCGTCGCGCTCAGCGTCGTGAAGCGGTATCGGGAAAGCTATGAATAACCCGCCCGCCCCCAAGCCTCACGGGTGGGACAGCCCGGCCATGACCCGGCGTCTGCGGCGGCGCTATGCGGCTGAGCGGCGCTTCCGGCGGCTGGGCGCCGCGGCGGTCGCGCTGTCGGCGGCTTTCCTAGCCTTCCTGCTCATCACCATGCTGGCCCAGGGGCTGCGCGGCTTTACCGAGACGCGGGTCACCCTGCCGGTCAACCTGGCCGCCGCCGAACTGCCGATCGAACCGGCCCGGTTGAAGGGGCGTGGTGCCGACCTGGCACTGGCGGGCGCGGGGCTAGAGAATGCGGTCGACGGTGCCGCCACGACCGCCTTCGGGCCGATCGGATCGGACCTGCTGTCGCCGGGCGCCTGGATCGTGGTTCGCGACGCCATCAAGGCGGACCCGGCCATCCTCCACCACACGACCGTCTTCGCGCTGCCGGTCGCCAGCCGTTACGATGTCGCGGCCAAGGGCGAGGGTACGCCGGAAGCCGAACGCGTCGTCGCGCGGCTACAGGCGCAAGGCGTGCTTTCGACCGGCTGGGACCTGGGCTTCCTGCGCGACGCCGATGCGACCGACCCGACGCGGGTCGGCATCTGGGGGGCGGCCAAGGGATCGCTGCTGACCATGCTGGTGACGCTGGCGCTCGCCTTCCCCATCGGCGTGCTTGCCGCGCTCTATCTGGAGGAATATGCGCCCAAGAACCGCTGGACCGATATCATCGAGGTGTCGATCAACAATCTGGCGGCGGTCCCCTCGATCATTTTCGGCCTGTTGGGCTTGGCGGTGTTCCTGGGCAGCTTCGGCCTGCCCCGCTCGGCGCCGCTGGTCGGCGGCCTGACGCTGGCGCTGATGACCATGCCGGTGATCGTCATCGCCGGGCGCAACGCGATCAAGGCGGTGCCGCCATCGATCCGAGACGCTGCGCTGGCCATTGGGGCATCGCGGGTGCAGGTGATCTTCCACCACGTCCTGCCGCTCGCCCTGCCCGGCATTCTGACCGGCACGATCATAGGCATGGCCCGCGCGCTGGGTGAGACCGCGCCGCTCCTGATGATCGGTATGCGCGCCTTCATCGCCGCCCCGCCGCAGGGGCTGACCGATCCGGCGACGGTGCTGCCGGTACAGATCTTCCTCTGGTCCGATCAGGTGGACCGCGGCTTCATCGAAAAGACCTCGGCCGCGATCATCGTCCTTCTCGTCTTCCTGCTCGCGATGAACGGGCTGGCCATCTACCTTCGCAATCGGTTCGAGACACGCTGGTGAGCACCCCCAAGATAAGCGCGCGCAACGTCAGCGTGTCCTATGGCGCCAAGCAGGCGATCCACGACATCTCGATCGATGTCGACATGGATCACGTCATCGCCTTTATCGGCCCCTCGGGCTGCGGCAAGTCGACCTTTCTGCGCACGCTCAACCGGATGAACGACACGATCGCGTCGGCGCGTGTCTCGGGCGATGTGCGGCTCGACGGGCAGGATATCTATGCACCCGAAATGGACGTGGTGCAGCTGCGCGCGCGGGTCGGCATGGTGTTCCAGAAGCCCAACCCCTTCCCCAAGTCGATCTACGAAAACGTCGCCTATGGCCCGCGCATCCACGGTCTGTCGTCCTCGCGCGCCGAGCTGGACATGATCGTCGAACGCTCGCTGACCCGCGCCGGGCTGTGGGCCGAGGTGAAGGACCGGTTGTCCGAAAGCGGCACGGCCTTGTCGGGCGGCCAGCAGCAGCGGCTGTGCATCGCCCGCGCCATCGCGGTCGACCCCGAAGTCATCCTGATGGACGAGCCGTGCAGCGCGCTCGATCCCATTGCGACCGCGCGAATCGAGGAGCTGATCCACGACCTGCGCGGCCGCTATGCCATCGCGATCGTCACCCATAACATGCAGCAGGCAGCCCGCGTCTCCCAGCGTACCGCCTTTTTCCACCTCGGCACGCTCGTCGAGTACGGAAAGACGTCCGACATCTTCACCAACCCACGGGAAGAACGGACGAAGGACTATATTACCGGCCGGTACGGCTGAGGACGAGGATCATGGACCACACCGTAAAAGCCTTTGACAACGATATCGGGCGTCTCCGCGGCCTCATCAGCCAGATGGGCGGGATGGCCGAGGAGGCGATCGCCAATGCGATCAAGGCGCTGCAACGCTCCGACCTGGAACTCGCCCGCAAGGTGCGCGAGGACGACAAGGCGATCGACCTGATCGAGGCCGAGGTCGAGCGGCTGGCCGTGCGCACCATCGCGTTGCGCGCGCCGATGGCGAACGACCTGCGCGAAGTCGTCGCGGCCCTGAAGATCGCCAGCGTCGTCGAACGCATCGGCGACTATGCCAAGAACATCGCCAAGCGCGTGCCGATGATCGAAAGCGAGGACCGGATCGAGCCCATCTCGATCCTGCCCGCCATGGCCAAGATCGCCTCGGCGATGGTGCATGACGTGCTCGACGCCTTTGCCGCGCGCGACGCCGAGGCGGCGGTGCGGGTCCGCGACAGCGACACCGCACTCGACGATTTCTACGATTCCATCTTCCGCACGCTCGTCACCCATATGGTCGAGAATCCCAAGACGATCGGACAGGTCGCGCACCTGCTGTTCATCGCCAAGAATCTCGAACGGATCGGGGATCATGCGACGAACGTCGCGGAGATGGTCTATTTCGCCGCCACCGGCACCCAGATGGGTGAACGGGATCGCGGCGGCACTCTGCCTTCTTGAGGGAACAGGCACCATGGCACGCGTAAAGATGTTGCTGGTCGAAGACGATGCCGCGCTGGCGGAACTGCTCGTCTTCCATTTCAAGCGCGAGGATTTCGAGGTCACCCATACGCCGGACGGCGAGGAGGCCCTGTTGCTGGCGCGCGAGAGCACGCCGGACATCGTTCTGCTCGACTGGATGGTGGAGGGGATTTCGGGGATCGAGGTCTGCCGCCGCCTGCGTCGCTCGCCCGAAACCGCGAACGTGCCGATCATCATGCTGACCGCACGCGGTGAGGAAGAGGACCGGGTGCGTGGGCTGGAGACGGGGGCGGACGATTATGTCACCAAGCCCTTTTCCCCGCGCGAACTGGTCGCCCGCGTCGGTGCGGTGCTGCGGCGTGTCCGCCCTGCCTTGGCCGGCGAGGCACTGACCTATGCCGATATCGAGATGGATACGGTCGGTCACAAGGTGCGCCGCGCCGGGGAAGTCGTCTCGCTCGGGCCCACGGAATTCCGCCTGCTCAAGCATTTCCTGGAGCATCCCGGCTGGGTCTTTTCGCGCGAGCGGCTGCTCGATGCGGTGTGGGGCCACGACTCGGACATCGAGAGCCGGACGGTCGACGTGCATATCCGCCGCCTGCGCAAGGCGATCAACATCGGCGACCGGCCCGACATCATCCGCACGGTCCGCTCGGCGGGCTATTCGCTCGACGCCGGGGGCTGAGGTAAAAATCCGTCAGGATCGGGTCGCAAGCGAAACGAGGGAGCCAAGTGCGGCATGGGGCGTTCACCCACCGCGCTAACGCACTTGCGCTTCTGAATAGGAGATTCGCATGAAGCTCGTTTTTCTTGCCGCCACCGCGCTGATGGCGACGCCCGCCCTGGCCCAGACCACGACCCAGACCGACACGACGGCACAGGCCGGGGCCCAGGCAGGCTCCACCGATACCACGGCGCAGGCCGGGATGCAGACCAGCACCTCGACCGACACGACCAATGGTTCGATGCAGGCCAATGCCGCTGCCTCCGCCGCGACGATGACCGCTGGCGGCTATCAGCCCGCCCAGCCGCCGATGGCCGCCCCGCCCGCGCCGGGCGCACCGATCATCTTCAAGCAGGCGCCGACGCCCGAACAGGCCTATCCGGCCCCGGCGCCGCTGAAGAGCTATCCGATCTGCAAAAAGGGTCAGTATGACCAGTGCCGCCAGCGTGGTGGCAAGTAAGCTCCAGCCCATCACCCGGCTGTAGGACGGCGCCGGTTCCCATTCAGGGGACCGGCGCCTTTCTTATTCCTCGACCAGCTTCATCAGCCGCCGCTCGACCGGCGCGAGGACCGGCCCCAGTTCATGTCCGCGCTTCAGCACCGCGCCGCCCTCGCCGATCAATGCCCACATGCCCTGTCGGTTGCGCAGCGCGGGACGCTTCTCGATCCGGTACTCGGGCCGCTCGGCGCTGCGACGAAAGGCCGAGAAGACCGCCGCATCCTTTCCCAGGTCCATCGCATAGTCGCGCCAATGACCCGCTGCCACCATGCGGCCATAGAGATCGAGAATGCGGTTCAGCTCGATCCGCTCGAAGCCGACCTGCCCGACTGCGCGTGGAAAGGGTACGATCCCCATCAGGCCCGATCGCGTCGCTCTTCCTGCTCGGCCAGAACCGCGTCCAGCCGTCGCCGCATCGTATCCAGCTCGCAGCGAAGCATCTCGATCTTCTGCGTCTGCGGATCGAAGACCTCGGAACACGGCGTGCCATAGGGGACGAAGCGGGGTTCGGGCGCGGCGCCGCCCTCGACCACGGTCGGGCGAGCGGGGATGCCGACCATCACTGCGCCTGCGGGCACATCCCGCGTCACGACGGCATTCGCGCCCACCCGCGCTCTGGGTCCCACGGTGATGGGGCCCAGGACCTGAGCACCGGACCCGACGATCGCGCCGTCCATCAGGGTCGGATGACGCTTGCCCGCAACGCCATTGTCCGGGCTGGTCCCACCCAGCGTCACGCACTGATAGATGGTGACGTCATCGCCGATCTCCGCCGTCTCGCCGATGACGACAAAGCCATGATCGATGAAGAAGTTGCGGCCGATCTTCGCACCGGGATGGATGTCGATCGCGGTCACGAAGCGGGTGAAGTGATTGACCAGCCGCGCCAGGAAGAAAGCCCGCGCTTTATACAGGCGGTGGGCGACCCGGTGGCCCGCCAGCGCCCAGACGCCCGGATACAGCAAGATCTCCGCACGTGAGTGAGGTGCCGGGTCGCGAGCCCGGATCGAATCAAGATAGGCGGCCAATCGGCTCGGCATGAGCATGTCCCCAGATGCGATACCGGCATTTAGGCACGGTATGGCGTGAAATCCAGATAGTCGCAGCAGGCGATGCGGCGCGACAAACTCTATCTTTGTTGCAGCGTTGGTCCCGACACGGCATGGCCGACCAGCCGAAAGGCTTAAAGGAGACATGATGGACCCGACGAGTAGCGAGCTGATCCATATCCTACCCTTTGTGGGCGTCGGCTTTGCCGCCCAAGTCGTCGACGGCGCGCTGGGCATGGCGTTCGGCGTGATCTCCAACACCCTGCTCATCAGCCTAGGGGTGCCCCCGGCGGCGGCCTCGGCGGGCGTACACAGCGTCGAGACCTTCACCACCGCCGTGTCGGGGATCAGTCATGCGGTGCATCGCAACGTCAACTGGCGGCTGTTCCTGCGCCTGATGATCCCGGGCGTGATCGGCGGGGCGCTGGGCGCCTATGTCCTGTCCAATATCGATGCGGCGGTCGTGAAGCCCTTCATCCTCGCCTATCTGACCGCCATCGGTCTCTATCTGCTGATCCGCGCATGGCGTCACAAGCCGCATACCCGCGAACCCAAGGTGGTGGAGCCGCTGGGCTTTATCGGCGGCTTCCTGGATGCGGCGGGCGGGGGCGGCTGGGGTCCGGTGGTAACCTCCAACCTGCTGGCGCAGGGGGCGGCTCCGCGCACCACCATCGGAACGGTCAACACCGCCGAATTCTTCCTGACCGCGACGATCTCGGCAACATTCATCACCCAGCTGGGCTGGGGGGCGTTCACCATGGCGACGGTCGGCCTGCTGATCGGCGGCATTTGTGCAGCGCCGTTCGGAGCGATGCTGGCCAAGCGGGTGCCTGCGCGGACATTGCTAACGCTGGTCGGCGTGATCCTGACGCTGACCAGCCTGTGGGGGCTGTATCAGGCGATTTTCCGGTAAATCCTCCCCGGCACGGGGAGGTGGCAGGCCGCAGGCCTGACGGAGGGGGGGGCTTGCCACGCAGGACTTTACGGCTATCCCCCTCCACCACCGCTTCGCGGCGGTCCCCCTCCCCGTGCCGGGGGAGGAGCGGTGTTACGCCGTTGCCGCGTGGACGGTCGCAACCGCCTGCATCACCGCGGCGATCCGGACCGAGGTCTGGATGATTTCGGCCGAGACGCCGGCCTTCTTCAGCACCGCCTCATGCGCATCGATGCACATGCCGCAGCCGTTGATCGCCGACACGGCGAGGCTGAACAGCTCGAAATCAACCTTGTCGATGCCCGGCGACGCGATGACGTTCATGCGCAGCTTGGCGGGCAGGTTGCGATATTCCTGGTTCCCAGCGAGATGCGTGAAGCGGTAATAGACATTGTTCATCGCCATCACTGCCGCCGCCGCGCGCGCCGCATTGGCGGCCTCGGGCGAGAGCTTGGACGCGCATTCCGCCTCGGCGGCCTCGACCAGCGGCTTGTGACCGGTGCCGTGGGCACAGGCGAGCAGCAGGCCGTATTTGCGCTGATCGTTCAACAGCGCCTCGTTCAGCAGCGATCCGACATTCAGGCGAATGTCCTTGGCGAAGTCGGGCAGCTGCCCGGCAAATTCCTTGAGCGACATAGAAGGGCTCCAGATAAACGACGCCCCAGTCCGGGCCGCCGATCGCATGGGGATCGGCAACCCTCGCCGGGGCGTCGGGAATAGAGGTCCGGGGGACGGCAACGCCCCCCGGACGGACGGGATTATTCGGCCGCGAGCTGGAGGACGTCGTCGCCCTTGTTCCAGTTGCACGGGCACAGCTCGTCGGTCTGCAGCGCGTCGAGAACGCGCAGGGTTTCCTGCGGGTTACGTCCGACGTTCAGGCCGTTGATCGTGACGTGCTGGATGACATTGTCGGGATCGATGATGAAGGTCGCGCGGTAGGCGACATGCTCATTCTTGTCGACGATGCCCAGCGCATCGGCCAGGACGCGGCCATTGTCCGCGATCCAGGGGAAGTCGGCCGCGGCAAGATCGGGGTCCGACTTGCGCCATGCCAGATGGACGTGCGCGGTGTCGGTCGACGCGCCGATCAGCACGGCGTCACGATCGGCGAAATCGTCCTTCAGCTGCGCATAGCCGACGATCTCGGTCGGGCAGACGAAAGTGAAATCCTTCGGCCAGTAGAACAGGACCTTCCACTTGCCCTCATAGGAGGTGTCGCTGATCGTCTCGCCGGCGGGCAGCGCGTTGGTGCCCTGCTGGACGGGCACGGTGAATGCGGGGAGCTTGTCTCCAACGGTCAACATGGCAATAGCCTCCATTTCTTCAAAAAATTCGGCTTCAGCCATCCTCTCGAACGATCGGCGGTGGTCCGCCTGTATTCGTTGCCGCGACAGATATGGGGACTGGCGCGATCAATCCAACAAGCTATTTGTCAGATCGCAATCGACTGAGACGATCAATGGCCGCGACCTACCTACCGACGTTGAAACAGCTGCAATATCTCGTGGCGCTGCAGGACCATGGCCATTTCGGCCGGGCGGCGGATGCATGTTTCGTCACCCAGTCGACCCTGTCGGCGGGTCTGCGCGAGCTGGAGACGCTGATCGGCGTAACGTTGGTCGAGCGGACGCGGCGCGTGGTGCGCTTCACGCCGCTGGGCGAACGGATCGCCGACAAGGCGCGGCGTGTTCTGCGCGAGGCGGACGAGCTGGGCGACATGGCCCGCGCGGCCGGGCGCCCCTTGTCGGGTGAGATGCGCATGTCGGTCATCCCGACGATCGCGCCCTTCATGCTGCCCCGCATCCTGCCGCGCCTGCGTCGCGACTATCCTGACCTGAAACTGTTCCTGCGTGAGGAGCCGAGCGGTCCGGCGTGCGAGCGTCTGCACAATGGCCGCACTGACTGCGTGCTGCTCGCCTTGCCCTTCGCCTGCGGAGAGGTGACGGCCGAGCCGCTGTTCGACGACCGACTGTTCGTTGCCTTCCCCACGGACGACGATAATGCGCCGCCCGCCGCCATTCCGGCCGCCGCGATCGACGAGAATCGGCTGCTGCTGCTGGAGGACGGGCATTGCCTAAAGGATCACGCGCTCGCCGCCTGCAACCGGCCCGAACTACGTGCCGAGGCGACGATGCTGGGCACCTCGCTCCACACGATCGTCCAGATGGTCGACAACGGCCTCGGCATGACGATGCTGCCCGAGATGGCACTGAAGTCGGGCATTTTAGACAATACCAACATCACCGCCCGGCCGCTCGACGCGGAAAATGCGGTGCGCAAGATCGCGCTCGTCTGGCGGCGCGCCAGCCCGCGCGAAAAGGACTTCCGCCTGCTCGCTCAGGTGTTCGCCGAAGCGGCCTGAGCGCCCCAGCCATCCGAAGGAGATTTCGCCCATGACCCTCAATGCACGGCACACCATCGTTCTGTTGCCGATCATCGCCCTGGTCAGCCTTGGCGGCTGCGCGGGCGGGCGGGATAAGCGCGAGGCGCCTGCCACGCCCTCTGTCACGGCGCCCGTGGAAGCCCCCATGCCTACGCCGACTGACCAGCCCATGGCCCCGACCCGGACCATCCTGGACAATGCGGCGGCCACCGGATCGCTGTCGTCCTTCGTGGCGGCGGTGCGCGCGGCGGGCCTCGCCACCACGCTGGCAAGCCCCGGTCCCTACACGGTATTCGCGCCGTCGAACGAAGCCTTTGGTCGCCTGGCTCCCGGCGTGCTCGACCAGTTGCTGCAACCCGCCAACCGCGAATCGCTGGTGCGGGTGATCCGTTTCCATATGGTGCCGGGCACGATCGGCGTCGCGGAACTCCAGCGGCGGATCGCGGCGGGCAACGGCACCGCGACCCTGATGACCGTGCAGGGCGAGCCTCTGACCGTCACCATGACCCAGTCGGTCATCACCCTGACCGATGCCAGCGGCAACAAGAGCTATGTCGAGGCGGGCGATATGGCCCAGGCGAACGGCGTGATTCACATCGTCAATGGTGTCTTGGTGCCAAAACTCGATTAAGTGCGTTACTCCCGGCAGGACGGCCGTTTCGGTTGCCGAACGGCTGGCCTGCCCTTCCACCTGCGGCGCGACGCGACCTCGCTCCGCCGCCCGAAGAACGGGAGTATGCTTTCATGCTGAAGACCCTTGCTATCCTCGCGACCGCCACCGCCCTGACCAGCGCCGGTGCGGCGGTTGCCCAGACCACCACGGCGCCGGCGGCTCCGGCCCAGACGATGCCCGCCCCCGCCACAACGCCCGCCGCTCCGGCGACCGCGACGCCCGCCGCGACCGGCAATGTCGTCCAGATTCTCGCCGCGACCCCGGATCGCAGCACGCTGGCCAAGCTGGTGACGACTGCCGGTCTGGATACCGATCTGGCGGGCCCTGGCCCGTTCACTGTCTTTGCCCCTAGCAACGAGGCGTTCAGCCGCATGCCTGCGGGCGCGCTCGACAATCTGAGCAAGCCGGCGAACAAGCCGGTGCTGGCGACGATCCTGAAATACCATGTCGTCTCGGGCAAGCTGACCGCCGAGCAGCTGAAGGCGCAGATCGCGGCGGGCAATGGCACCGCAACGCTGACCACGCTGGCGGGCCAGCCGCTGACCGCGCAGCTGGGCCCGAACGGCAATATCATGCTGACCGACGTCAACGGTCAAAAGGCCTATGTCGACAAGGCCGATGTGGATGCGACCAATGGCGTCGTCCACCTGACCAACGGCATCAACGTGCCCAAGATCGGCTGATCGGTCCCACAGGATCGAACTGGGAAAGGCGGGGCTTCGGCTCCGCCTTTTTTATAGTGCCTGGGTGTTCCAGCGCTCGGCCGCCGCCGTGTCGCTCTCCCGCGCTTCGACCCAGCGGGCCTCTTCGCCCCGCGTCTCGCGCTTCCAGAACGGAGCATCGGTCTTCAACCGGTCGATCAGATAGGCACAGGCGTCCAGTGCATCGCGGCGATGCGGCGCGGCGGTCAGGACCAGGACGATACGCTCTCCCGGCCGCATCGGGCCGACCCGGTGGACGATCGTCGCCGCCTGAAGCGACCAGCGTTCGGTCGCCAGGCGGGCGATGCGGTCGAGCGCCGCCTCGGTCGCGCCGGGATAATGTTCCAGCTCCAGCTGGTCGACGCCGTCATCCGCGCGCACCAGGCCGCAAAAGCTCGCCACCGCGCCGACATCGCCGGTCTCGACCCGCTCCGTCTCGCCCGCCAGATCGATGGCGTCGCGCGATACCAGAATGCGGATCATCCGCCGGTCACCGGCGGGAAGATCGCCACCTCACGCGCGCCGAAAATCGACGCCTCGGGCCCGACGAAATTCTGGTCAACCGCCGCGCGCAACCGCTCGGGCTCGGCCATCGCCTCGGCATAGCCGCCGCCCCGAGCCGCCAGCCAAAGGACCAGCTGCGCCACCGTCGTGACCTCCGGGGGAAGCGTGACCGACTCCTCGGCCTGCCCGATCCGTTCCCGAACCCAGGCGAAATACAGGATCGTCAGCGTCATCAGCTATCCATATGCTTGAGGCCGACGCGCAGATAATCCCAGCCCGTGACGATGGTCAGCACCGCCGCACCCCACAGGGCCGCCAGCGCCGCGATGTGCAACCACGGCCAGCCCGGCAATGCTCCGCCCAGGATCAGGCCGCCGAGCGCGACGAGCTGCAGCGTCGTCTTCCACTTGGCGAGCCGCGAGACGGGGACCGACACTTGGAGCTGCGCCAGGAACTCGCGCAGGCCCGACACGGCAATCTCGCGCAGCAGGATGACGAGCCCTGCGACTACGCTCCACCCGCTCAGCACTTGGACCGCGACCAGCACCAGGATGACCGAGGCCACCATGATCTTGTCCGCGATCGGGTCGAGAAAGACGCCCAGCTTCGACACCGCGCCCTGCGCCCGCGCCAGATAGCCATCGAAATAATCGGTGATGCCCATCAGGCAGTAGAGGACAAAGGCGATGCCATAGCCCAGCGCCCAGTCGGGCTGCCACAACAGCCCCGCGAGCAGCGGCACGGCCAGGATTCGCGAAAGCGTCAACAGATTGGGCAGCGTCAGCATGACGCCTTCTAACCGCTCCCTCGCGCATGACAAACCGCTTTAACCGGTTGGCGATGCGCCACCGCATGGTTATGTTGGCGTCATCCTGTTGCCACGATCGGGCCATTTTTCGTTATGCTCAATGCCCTCGGGCTTCTCAAGCGGCGCCGGTTCCTGCCGCTGTTCACCACCCAGTTCCTTGGCGCGTTCAACGACAATCTGTTCAAGACGTCGATGGTGTTGTTCGCCACCTATGCGATCTTCAACGACGCCCATGCGGAGGCGAACTTCAACGCGTTGGCGACCGGCCTGTCGATCGTGCCGTTCGTCCTGCTGTCGGCCTTGTCGGGACAGCTGGCGGACAGCCATGACAAGGCGCGGATCATCCGCATCGTGAAGACGGCCGAGATCGGCATCATGATCGTCGGAGCCCTTGGCCTGATGATCGCCAAGGCTGGCTATATCAATTTGGGCCTGGGCCTGATGCTGGGCACCGTGCTGGCGCTGGGCGTTCATTCGACCTTTTTCGGGCCGATCAAATACGCGATCCTGCCCCAGCATCTGCAGCCCGACGATATCCTGGGCGGCACCGGCCTGGTCGAGGCGGGGACCTATCTCGCCATCCTGCTGGGAACGGTCGTCGCAGGCTGGGTGCCGATCGAGGTCGCGGCCGGGGGCGTTCTGGTCGTCGCGATATTGGGCTGGTTCACTGCGCGGCAGGTGCCTCCCGCCCCGCGCGAGGGGCCGCCGCTCAAGCTGAACTTCAATCCCTTCACCGCCTCCTGGCGGCTGATCGCGGCGACGCTGCATATCCGGAGGCTGTTCTTGGCCATCGTCGCGATCAGCTTTTTCTGGACGATCGGGTCGGTCCTGATCATCGTCTTCCCGCCGCTGGTGAAGAACGTGCTGACGGCCGACAAGGAAGTCGCCAGCCTGGCCATCGCGATCTTCTCGATCGGCGTGGCGATCGGATCGGTGGTCATCAACACGATGCTGAAGGGTGAGATTTCGGCGCGCTATTCGCCGGTCTCGGTCATCGCGATGGGCGCCTTCGTCGTCCTGTTCTCGATCCTCTGTCGCAACTGGACCCCGGCCCCCGATGGCGGCCTGTACAGCTGGCAGGCCTTTCTGGCGGAGCCGCGCGCGATCGGCATCCTGGCGACGCTACTCGCCATCGCGACGACCGGGGGCATGTTCGTCGTGCCGCTCTACGCCTTTCTGACCACCACGGTGGAAAAGGACCAGACGGCGCGGACCGTGGCGGCCAACAACATCGTGAACTGCTTTGCGATGACCATCGGGTCTGCCGCCGTATTGGGGATCAGCGCGGCGGGCGTCACGCCGGAGGACATGCTGTTTCTCGTCGCGGGCATGTGCCTGGTCTCGGCCTGGCTAGCGCTTCGCCTGCACCGGGCCTGCGACGACGGCTGCGTCAGGCCCGCCTGACCGGCCGGGCGCGACCGGTCAGAACAGGAAGCTGTAGATACAGACGAAGAAGGCGGTGAAGCTGAGGACGAACAGGCGCAGGTCCTGGTCGTCGTCCCGGCGGCTGCGCGTCGGCGCAGGGGGCGGGAGCGAGCGCCGGAAAGGGTGGCGGGCGGCTTCGTTGGTCAGGATGAGGCGACGTCGCATGGCGTCGTGTTAACGGATCATTTACTATTTCGGCTCGGGTGAATTGCCGCGCCACCTGTACCCGCTGCCCCGTTTAGGGACAGCGGGCCAAGCACTCAATGGTCGTGGGCGGAGGCCGCGCCGATACCGGTTTCGGACCGCACACGCTGCGCCGGATAGCCAGCCTTGTCGACCGCCGCACGGCCGCTGCTGTCGGTGATCGACACCAGCCAGATGGTCAGGAAAGCCAGCGGCATCGAGAAGATGGTCGGCGATCCATACGGAAAGATCGGCGCGGCATGGCCCAACACGGTCACCCAGATGGCGGGCGACAGGATCGTCAGGACCAGCGCGGTCAGCAACCCGACCAAGCCGCCCGCGACCACGCCCCGTGTCGTACAACCCGACCAGAGCAGCGACAGGAACAGCACCGGGAAGTTTGCCGACGCCGCCAGCGCGAAGGCCAGGCTGACCATGAAGGCGACGTTCTGCTTCTCGAACAAAATGCCGAGCAGGATCGCGACGACGGCGAGCACCAGCACCGTGATCCGCGACACCTTCAGTTCGGACGCGGAGTCCGCTTTCCCCTTCTTGATGACCGTCGCATAGAGATCATGGCTCACCGCTGAGGCACCGGACAGGGTTAGCCCCGCCACCACCGCCAAAATGGTCGCAAAAGCCACGGCCGAGATGAAGCCCAGGAACAGGTTGCCGCCGACCGCCTGCGCCAGATGGATCGCCGCCATGTTGCTGCCGCCCCGAAGCGCCCCGTCAGCGTCGAGGAAACCAGGATCGGTGGCCACCAGCACGATCGCCCCGAACCCAATGACGAAGGTCAGGATATAGAAATAGCCGATCCAGCCCGTCGCCCACAGCACCGAGCTGCGCGCCGCCTTGGCATTGGGCACGGTGAAGAAGCGCATCAGGATATGCGGCAGGCCGGCCGTGCCAAACATCAGCGCGGCCCCGATCGAGATCGCGGACACCGGGTCCTTGATGAACCCGCCCGGCCCCATGATCCCGCGCCCCTTGGCAACGGCTTCGTCGGGCCCAGCTCCGGCCAGGGCGGCAAGCGCCGTCTTCACGTCGACCGCCCGAGCGAACAGCGCCTCGGGGCTGAAATCGAAACGCGCCAGCACCGCGATCGCCATGAAGCTGGCGGCACCGAGCAGCATCATCGCCTTGACGATCTGGACCCAGGTGGTCGCCGTCATGCCGCCGAACAGGACGTACATCGTCATCAGCACGCCGACGATGATCACCGCATAGCCATAGGGCAGGCCGAAGAGCAGCCGGATCAGCTGCCCAGCCCCCACCATCTGCGCGATCAGGTAGAACAGGACGACCAGCAGCGTCGAACAGGCCGCGACCATCCGCACCGGCGTCTGCGCGAAGCGGAACGAGGCGACATCGGCGAAGGTGAAACGCCCCAGATTGCGCAATCGCTCGGCCATCAGGAACAATAGAATCGGCCAGCCGACGAGGAAGCCGATCGAATAGATCAGCCCGTCATAGCCATCGGCATAGATTTGCGCGGAGATGCCCAGGAACGACGCCGCCGACATGAAATCCCCGGCAATCGCCAGACCGTTCTGAAAGCCGGTGATGCCGCCGCCCGCCGTGTAGAAGTCCGAGGCCGTCCGCGTCCGCCTTGCCGCCCAGCGGGTGATGGCGAGCGTCAGGGCGACGAAGGCGGCGAACATGCCGATCGCGGTCCAGTTCGTCGCCTGCTGCACCGCCGGACCGATGGCATGGGCCTGCGCCGCGGTCGGCAGCAACAGAGCGAGCGGCGCACCGAGCGCCAGACACCACGCCCTCATGCGCCATATTCCGCACGAAGCGCGTCGATCACCGGATCGAAGTCGCGATTGGCCCGCCAGACATATAGTCCGGTCAGCACGATCGCCAGGCCGATGACGCCCAGCCCGACCGGAATGCCCCAGCTGGTCGCGCCGCCGCTGACCGAGCGGGCCAGCAACGCCTTGTCGAACGCAATGGTCAGGACGAAGCCGAAATAGACGATCAGCATGATCACCGTCAGGATCGTGGTAAAGCGCCCTCGCCTGCGCACCAGCGCGACATAGCGCGGATCGCGCGCCAGACGGTCTGCGGCCTCCTCCATGGCATTCTCCTAAACCCCCGCGCCGATGGTCGGCGTCGTGGCGGTCATGCTCCCCCGCCCCCGTTCCGCCGTCAAGCGGAATGGTCAGGGTTCAGGTACGCTGCGGGCGATAGGCATTCAGGTCGATGCCGTGCCGGGCCACCTTGTCGTAAAAGGTCTTGCGCGGGATACCCAGGATAGCGAGCGCGGCGCGAACATCGCCCGCCACCTCCTCCAGCACCGACCGGATCGTCGCGCCCTCGAACTGCTCGACGCGTTCCGGCAGCGGCAAGGGATCGCCAGCCTCCTGCGCCTCGCCGAACAGGCCCAGCGCGACGCGGTTGGCATAATTGCGGACCTCGCGGACATTGCCGGGCCAGTCATGCGACAGCAGTCGCGCCTGGATCGCTCCGTCGATCATCGGCACCGGCCGCCCGAACCGCTCCGCCGCTTCGCGCAGGAAATGGGCGAACAGCAGGGGCACGTCGGCACGCCGCTCTCGCAGTGGAGGAACACGCAGCCGGACCGCATCCAGGCGATAGAGCAGGTCGGCGCGGAACCGCCCCTCGACCACCGCCTGCGCCAGATCGGACTTGGCCGCCGCGACGATACGCAGGTCCAGCACCTGCGGGTCTTCCGACCCGATCGCCCGCACCTCGCGCTCTTCCACCACACGCAGCATCCGCCCCTGCAGCGCAGCGCCCATGCTGTCCACCTCATCGAGGAACAGCGTGCCGCGATGCGCCGCCGCAATGCGCCCCTGGTGACGGCCATGCGCCTGGCCGAACAGCTCATCCTCGGCGATCGCCTCGGGCAGCGCGGCACAGTCGACCGCGACGAAGGGCCGAGTCCGCCGCCCGCTCCAACGGTGAAGCAACAGGGCGACCAGCTCCTTGCCGGTCCCGGTTTCTCCCTCCACCAAAACATCGACGTCCGCCTGGGCGACCTGGCGAACCGTGTCGCGCAGGCGCATCATCACCGGCGTCTCGCCGATCAGCGGATAGGCGCCTTGTGCCTCCTCCGCCGCACGGCGCAGGCGCCGATTGTCGAGGACCAGCCGCCGCATCTCCAACGCCCGCTCGGCACTGGCGATCAGATGGTCGGCGGCGAACGGCTTGGCGACGAAATCGAACACGCCCTGCTTCAGCGCGGCGACCGCCATCGGCACGTCACCATGCCCGGTCATCAGGATCACCGGTATCTCGGTATCGATCGCCGCCACACGCCGGGCCAGCTCGATCCCGTCGATCCCCGGCATACGGATGTCGGACACCACCATGCCCGGAAAGTCGGCGGTGATCGCCTCCAGCGCGGACAGCGGATCACCATGCGCCTCGACATCGATCCCGGCCAGCTCGAAGGACTGGGCCAGCGCCTGGCGCAGCACGGTGTCGTCATCGACCAGCAGGACGCGCAACGCCTCGCTCATGCCCGGCGCATCCTGATGCGAAAGCCCGCCCCGCCCAGTTCCGAAGAAATGACCTCCAGCATGCCGCCAAACTCCGTCATGATGTCCCTTGCGATGCCCAGTCCCAGGCCCAGCCCGTCGGGCTTGCCGGTCACGAAAGGCGTAAAGATTTCCGAGGCGATCGCCGGGTCCAGCCCCGGTCCATTGTCCTCGACGGTCAGGTCGACGCCGTCGGGCCCCTGCGACACGACCAGCCGCACGCGTGGGGCCGGGCAGCCCGCCACCGCGTCGAGCGCATTCTGAAGCAGATTGACCAGCACCTGCTCTAACCGGACGCGGCCCGCCACGACCATCGGCAAGGGCTGGCCGCTCGGCCGCTCCAGCGCGACCCCGGCGGTGCGGAACCGGTCGCCGATCAGCAGCATGGTGCCGTCCAGCACCTCGTCCAGCGACACCGGGCCCAGGCCATGCGCCCCGCGCCGGGCGAAGCGCCGCATTTCCTGGACGATCGTCCCGATCCGCTCGGTCAACTCGACGATCGTCGCCAGATTGCCCGCCGCCTTATCCGGCTGGGTCCGCGACAGGAAGGTGCGTGCATTGTCCGCCAGGGTGCGGATGGCGGCGACCGGCTGGTTGATCTCATGCGCGACGCCTGCGGTGATCGAGCCGAGCGAGCCCAGCCGATTGGCCTGCGCCAGTTCCTCGCGGGCGGCGCGGAAACGCTGGTCGGCGCGGATTCGCTCGGTGATCTCGACGGTCAGCTGGTCGTTGGTGGCGCGAAGTTCGGCGGTGCGGCGCGCTACCTCCTCCTCCAGGGCCTCGCGGGCCAGTGCCGCGCGCTCGGCGCGGGTCCGCCGCCAGATGAACAGCAGCGTCAGGCCGAACAGTGCCACGGCCACCAGCGCGGTGGCCGACCGCACCCAACTATCCGCCTCGCGCAAGGCGGGTTTGGAGGGGAGCAGGTGGATCAATTGCCAATGGGGCAAGGGTGCCGGGGTAATGCCGAGGATATAGCGGGTGCCGTCGCGGTCGGTCGCTTCGCGGCCGCCGATCCGATAGGGACTGGGACGCAGCATGGTGTCACCGAACTGGCGGCTACCGGCGATCTCAGCGCGGGCCTCCGCCGAGAGGGGCCGGATCGCGGTGAAACTCGCGCGCGGGGCGGTGCTGACCACCACCACGCCATGATCGTCGACCAGCAGGCTCTGCCCGGCGTCACTGGCCCAGGCCTGGACCAGCCGCTGGAACTCGACCTTGACGACCACGACCCCCTCCGGTGCTGCGGCCGTGCCGATGCGACGGGCGAGGAACAGGCCGGGGCGATGGCTGGTATTGCCGAGCGCGAAATATTCGGACGTGCCGGTTCGCATCGCCTGACGGAAATAGGGGCGGAAGCTGTAGTCGCGACCGACAAAGCTGTCGCGCTCGCCGGCATTGGACGCGGCGATCGTCCGGCCCCGGGGATCAATCGCATAGATGACCGGCGCGCCCGTCCGCTCGGCCAGCCCGCGCAGCTTGGCGTTGAGTCGATCCCTCGCCTGCGCCGTGCCCTCGCGCAAGGCTTCGCCCAGATCGGGATATTCGACGAGCACGATGGGCAACAGCCGGAAACGCTGCAGCTCGCTGTTCAACAAGCGTTCCTGTTGCCGTGCGATCCGGCTGGCATCGGCGTGGAGCGCGGCCAGCGCCTGGCGATGGGCATAGACCCTGAGAAGCAGCGACGCGCCGGCGGTCAGCAGCAAAACCCCCAGCAGGGGCATCGCATAGCGCCGAAGATAGCGACGCATCGGAGCGGACAGGAACGCCATATGTGCGGATTATCGCAACGCCGGATACAACGCCATGCGGAATTTCGCGCGACGGCCAATGACGTTTCAGGTTTTATTCTGTTATATCAGCTAGATAGAACTGATCGTGCCGCATTTTGCAATTCGTGTTGCATCCCGCACAATCGTCGCAACTTGGAATGCGGCCATACCGCGTCCAGCCCCTTTGTGGAGGATGATGAAAGCCATGATTGCCCAGGATTATGCCGTTGCAGAGGCGCCCAAGCGGGCCCGACTCTGGTCCCACCTCTATTTTCAGGTGGTGGTCGCGATCGTGCTTGGCGCGGTGATCGGTCATTTCTGGCCTGCGTTCGGCGAGTCGCTCAAGCCACTGGGTGATGGCTTCATCAAGCTGGTGAAGATGATCATCGCCCCGGTCATCTTCCTGACCGTGGTGACCGGTATCGCCGGGATGCGCGAACTGGGTTCGGTCGGCCGCGTCGCGGGCAAGGCGTTCTTCTACTTCATCACCGTCTCGACCTTCGCGCTGATCGTCGGCCTGATCGTCGCCAATGTCGTCCAGCCGGGCGCGGGCATGAATATCGATCCCAGCACGCTGAAGGTCGGGTCGATCGCCGAATATACCGCCAAGGCGCATGAGACGACGATCACCGGCTTCCTGCTGGGCATCATTCCCGACACGCTGATCAGCGCGTTCACGCAGGGCAATATCCTGCAGGTGCTGCTGGTCGCGATCCTGTTCGGCATCTCGATGGCGCTGGTCGGCGAGCCCGTCCGTCCGCTGCTCACCGCGCTGGAGCGGATCAGCGTCGTCGTCTTTCGCATGGTCGGCATCCTGATGCGCGCGGCCCCGATCGGCGCGTTCGGCGCGATCGCCTTCACCATCGGCAAATATGGTGTCGGCAGTCTGGTCAATCTGGGCGCGCTGGTCGCGACCTTCTACCTCACTTCGATCCTGTTCGTCGTCGTCGTGCTGGGCATCATCGCTCGCCTGAACGGCTTCTCGGTCCTGAAGCTGATCCGTTATCTGAAGGCCGAACTGCTGCTGGTCCTCGGCACCTCGTCGTCGGAGGCCGCCCTGCCCAACCTCCTCGTCAAGATGGAAAAGGCGGGCTGCGAGAAGTCGGTCGTCGGCCTGGTCGTGCCGACGGGCTATTCGTTCAACTTGGACGGCACCAACATCTACATGACGCTGGCCGCGCTGTTCATCGCCCAGGCGTGCGGCGTCGACCTGTCGCTGTGGCAGCAGCTGGCCCTCCTGCTGGTCGCGATGCTCAGCTCGAAGGGAGCGGCGGGCGTGACCGGTGCGGGCTTCATCACCCTGGCCGCCACCCTGTCGATCGTGCCTGACGTGCCGGTTGCGGGCATGGCCCTGATCCTCGGCGTCGACCGCTTCATGTCGGAATGCCGCAGCCTGACCAACTTCATTGGCAACGCGGTCGCCACCGTCGTGGTCGCGCGTTGGGAAAATGCCCTCGACCAGGATGCGCTCAACGCCGCCCTGAACGCCGCCCCGCAGCACCCCGCGGCCCAGCCCGCCATCGCCTGATCCTGTCCGGGCCCGATCGATCCTGTCGGTCGGGCCAATATGTTTACCAGGATAGGCTATGGCAGCCGGTGACATGATAGATCGGCGTGATCGAGGGGGAAATCTCATGAAATTCATTTGGATGGCGGGCACCGCAGCGGTGTCGGCAATCGCGATGGCGGCCCTTCCGGCGACGGCCCAGACCGTGACGCCCAAGGCGGCGGCGGAACCCGCCAGCCCGGCCGCTACCGCCTACCCGGCCAGTGCTTCGGGCGATGGCAATACGGTGGGCGGCTATAACCAGTCGCGTTGGGCGGAGGACTGGCGGAAATATTGCGACCCCGCCAAGCGCGATGACTTTATCGATGCGCTGAAGTGCGTGAAGCTGACCGAGGATGGCAAATCCTATGTCACCTTCTCGGGCGAGCTGCGTACTCGGATGAACATCACCACCAACCCCAATCTGCGCGAAGTCCAGCAGCAGCGCCAGGATATCGCACGCATCGTCGGTGGTGCCGATGTGCATCTGGGCGACCATTTCCGCGTCTTCGGCGAACTGGGCCGCGCCGAGTTGCAGGGCATCAACCTGGGCACACCCGCCGGTAATCTGCGCAACCAACTGGCCGTGCAACAGCTGTTCGCCGAGGTGAAGGGCAAGGTGTCCGGCATCGACGTCGGCGTACGTGCAGGCCGTCAGGAGTTTTTCGACGGGCCGCAGTTGCTGACCGTCGGGCGCGACAACAACACGCTGTATTTCGTGCTGGACGGCGTTCGTGCCTATGCCCGGGGCAAGGATGCGCGGGTCAATATCTTCGACCTGAACTACGTCACCTATGGCCAGCAGGGCATCAGCGACGACAAGACCAATCCCGATATCCGCTTCACCGGCGCGACCTTCGGCTTCCGCCTGTCGCCCAAGCTGTTCGGCGGATCGAAGCTGTATCTCGACCCCTTCATCTGGCGCTTGCGCAACCGCCGGGCGGTATGGGGGCCGACGACGGCGCTGGAGGAACGTTACTTCCTGGGTCTGCATGCGTACGGCGATGCCGGGCCGGTCAACATCGACTGGACCGTCAACAACCAGCGCGGCACCTTCGGCAACCGTCCGATCTCGGCCTGGCAGGCGTTCGTCGCCCAGACGTATCGACTGGGCAAGAAGCCCGATGCACCGCGCGTCGGCTTCCATGTCGACTATGGCTCGGGCGGCGGTGCCTATCAGCGCAGCGGCGAGTTGCAGACGACCAGCGGGCTGTTCGGCAACAATATCTATTATAGCTATGGCCTGTTCCTGACGCCTACCAACATGCTCTACGCCGCGCCGAACGTCACCTTCACGCCAGTACGCAACCTGCGTGTCGCGGCCGAATATGGCTTTGCGTGGCGGCCCGATGAATTCGATGCGGTCTACCGCGCCAGCGGCGCGGCCTGGGCGGGGACGCAGAATGTGCGCGGCAAGAAGGTGGCCGAGGTCGCCCGACTGCAGGCGACCTGGACGATCACGCCGCGCCTGTCCTTCGTCGGTCGGTACGAGCATTTCAAGGCCGACACCGTGTTGCAGCGGGCCAATCTGAAAAGCTCCGATTTCTGGGCAGGATGGTTGAGCTTCCGCTTCTGATATCCTGGAATCCAACGACAAAAGGGGAGTAGACCATGTCGTACAGCACCGCCGATTCCGATCGGCACCGCCTGAAATCCATCATCGGTGGATCGACCGGTAACCTGGTCGAGTGGTTCGACTGGTATGTCTACTCCGCCTTTACCCTTTATTTCGCGCCGCACTTCTTTCCGTCCGAAAACCGCACCGCGCAGCTGCTGAGCGCGGCGGCGGTCTTTGCGGTCGGGTTCGTCATGCGGCCGATCGGCGCCTGGGTGATGGGCATCTATGCCGATCGCAAGGGCCGCAAGTCGGGCCTGACCCTGTCGGTCACGCTGATGTGCATGGGCTCGCTGATCATCGCGGTGACGCCCGGCTATGCGACGATCGGCCTTGCCGCGCCCGCCCTGCTGGTGCTGGCGCGCCTGTTGCAGGGTCTGTCGGTGGGTGGCGAATATGGCGCGAGCGCGACCTATCTGTCGGAAATGGCGGGCAAGAACCGGCGCGGTTTCTTCTCGTCCTTCCAATATGTCACGTTGATCTCGGGCCAGCTGCTCGCCATCTGCGTGCTGCTGGTGCTCCAGTCGACGATGACCGAGGCGGCGCTGGACGAATGGGGCTGGCGCATTCCCTTCGCGCTGGGCGCAGTGCTGGCGGTCGTGGTGTTCTACATCCGTCGCGGCTTGGCCGAAACCAAGAGCTTCGAGAACGTCAAGAAGGACAATGCGCCGAAATCGGGCCTGATCCAGCTGTTCACCAAGCATCCGAAGGAAACGCTGACGGTCATGCTGCTGACCGCGGGCGGCACCCTCGCCTTCTATGCCTATTCGATCTACATGCAGAAGTTCCTGGTCAACACCAGCGGCTTCAGCCGTGAGGTCGCGAGCCAGATCAACGCCGTCACCCTGTTCGTCTTCATGCTGCTGCAGCCGGTGGCAGGCGGACTGTCCGACCGGATCGGGCGCAAGCCGCTGATGGTCGCGTTCGGGATCGCAGGCGTGCTGTTCACCTATCCGATCTTCTCGACGCTGGAGACGACGCGCGATCCGATCCTGGCGGGCGCTCTGGTCATGGCCGCGCTGATCATCGTGACCGGCTATACCTCGATCAACGCGGTGGTGAAGGCCGAGCTGTTCCCGGCGCATATCCGAGCGCTGGGCGTCGCCCTGCCCTATGCGCTGGCCAACACGATCTTCGGCGGCACGGCGGAATCGGTCGCGCTGCTGTTCAAGAAGTCGGGCTTTGAGCAGGGCTTCTACTGGTACGTCACCGCGATGATCGGCATCTCGCTGATCGTGTATCTGAAGATGCGCGACACCGGCAAGAACAGCCAGATCGTCGAGGATTGATCGCCTAGCCGCCGCGCGCGGCCAGAACACGCGACACGATCGGGCCCAGGCTATCCGCCTTGGCCCGGTCCACATGCGAGATATGCGTGATCAGCGCCTGGTCGAGCACCGTATCGATCGGCGAGGCGGTCCGCTCCGCCGGCAGCAGCCCGGCCAGTTCCACGACCAGCGCCCGCGCGGTCGCCGCATTGGACACCAGCTGCGCCAGCACGGCATCGACCTCGACATGCGCTTCGTCCTCGCGCCAGCAGTCATAGTCGGTGACCATGCCGATCAGCGCATAGGGCAGCTCCGCCTCGCGAGCGAGCTTGGCCTCGGGCATCGCGGTCATGCCGATCACATCGGCACCCCATTGGCGATAGAGATGGCTTTCGGCCCTGGTCGAGAATTGCGGCCCCTCCATCGCCAGATACGTGCCGCCATGCACCATCGAGGCCCCCGCCCGTTCGCCCGCTTGCGCGGCCAAGGTCGACAGGCGCGCACACACCGGATCGGCCATCGAGACATGGGCGACCAGCCCGGCCCCGAAAAAGCTGGTATCGCGGTGGACGGTCCGGTCAATGAACTGGTCGACCGCGACGAAATGACCGGGGGGCAGTTCCTCGCGCAGCGACCCGATCGCCGAGATCGCCAGCACATCGGTGCAGCCCGCCAGCTTCAGCGCGTGGATATTGGCGCGCGCATTGACTTCGGTCGGCGACAGGCGGTGCCCCCGCCCGTGGCGCGGCAGAAAGACGAAGCGCACCGCCCCGATCCGTCCGCGCACCAGCGTGTCGGACGGCGCTCCCCAAGGCGTGTCGAGGACCAGCGTTTCGACATCTTCCAGCGCATCGATCGCGTATAGACCCGATCCGCCGATGACCCCGATCGTCCAGCCCGTCATTCCACGCTCCTGTTCCATTGTCATGTCGGTTAGGCGCATCGCCCGGACAAGCAAAGGGGCGCACGGGGGGAGGTTCCCGCACGCCCCTCGCTCGACCGCGTCGGCTGGGGGATTAGCCGCTCGCGGGAACCGTGGTCGCCTGCCCGCCTTCGCGCAGGCCACCGCCCAGCGCGACATAGAGGGTGACGTCATTCTGAAGTGCGGCACTGCGCAGGGTCAGCAATTGCTGCTCGGCCGAGAACAGGTTGCGTTCGGCATCCAGCACTTCGAGATAGATGGAGATGCCGTTGCCGTAGCGAAGCCGCGCGGTGCGGGCGAGCCGCCGCTGTGCATCCACCGCCCGCGTCTGCGCCTCGATCTGTTCGGCATAGCGACGCCGGGCGACCAGCGCGTCCGCCACTTCGCGGAAGGCACCCTGCACCGCGCGCTGATAGGCGGCGGTCAGTTCGTCGGCCTGCGCCCGGCTGAGCTTCAGCTGCGCATTGCGACGTCCCCAGTCAAAGATCGGCAACAGCGCCGCACCCTGGACCTGATATTGCCGGGAATTGCCGTCGATCAAGCTGCTGAGCGCGGGCGACACGAAACCCGCCAGGCCGGTCAGCGAGATGCTCGGCAGGAACGCCGCGCGCGCCGCGCCGATATTGGCGTTGGCGGCGCGCAGCTGCTGCTCGGCCTGGAGGACGTCGGGTCGGTTGACGAGCAGCGCGGACGGGAGCCCAGGTTCGATCGCCGCAAACTGGTTCTGGTCGCTCAGCGTCCGTCCGGCCGGGAGCGGGCCGGTGATCGGACCGCCGACCAGCACAGTCAACAGGTTCTGCGACTGCGCGACCATCCGCCGCAACTCGGCCAGCTGAGTCTCCGCCTGGGTCAGCAGCGCCGCCGCCTGGTCGTAATCGACGCTGGACGTCACGCCCGCATCCATCCGCCGCTTGGCGATGCTAAGACCTTCCTTGCGGCTGGCGACGGTACGCTCGGCCAGCGCGATCTGCTCCTCGGCGGCGCGGATCTGGAGATAGGTCGCGGCTACCTGTCCCACCAGCGACAGGCGGAAGGCACGCTCCGCCTCGACCGTCGCCAGATATTGCCGCCGCTGAGCCTCAGCCAGATTGCGGACGCGACCCCAGAAGTCGAGCTCGAAGCTCGACACCCGCGCGCCCAGCGAGAACTGGTTATAGGTGATCGAGGTCGGGTTCGCCGCATCACCAGCGCCGGGAATGGCATTGCCAAAACCCAACGAGTTGAGCGGAATACGCGTCCGCGACGCCCCCGCCGTAGCGTCCAGAGCCGGCAGCCGCTGCGCATCCTGGATGCGATACTGCGCGCGCGCCTGCTCCACCCGCGCGACCGCCTGGGCGAGGTCGCGGTTGTTGGCGAGCGCGGCGGCAATATAGGCCTTCAGCTGTTCGTCGGCGAAGAACTCGCGCCAACCGATTTCGGCCGCGCTCCGCGTACCGGTCGCCGCCTCGGGATAGGTGGCGGAGACCGGCGCGACCGGCTGGCGATATTGCGGCGCCAGGTTGCACCCCGCCAGCGCGCTGGTCAGCGCCAGCGTGGCGGCCGCACGGGAAAATGCCTTACGCATGGGCCGGGCCCTCCTCTTCGCCGGTTCGCTCGTCACGCTCGCGCGCTTCCTCCTCGGCATCGGCCGCCTCATGATCATGCTCGCGCACCAGCCACTTCTTGGCGGCGATGTAGAAGACCGGGGTGAAGAAGATGCCGAACGCAGTCGCCGCGATCATGCCGCCCATCACGCCCGTGCCGACCGCCCGGCGGCTCGCCGCGCCCGCGCCACTGGCGATGAACAGCGGCACCATGCCCAGGATGAACGCCAGGCTGGTCATCAGGATCGGACGCAGACGTTGCCGCGCCGCCTCCACCGTCGCCTCGAAGGGCGTGCGACCTGCCTGTTGGTCCTCGATGGCGAACTCGACGATCAGGATGGCGTTCTTGGCCGCCAGACCGATGATCGTGATGAGCCCGACATTGAAGTACACGTCCGCCGAGAAGCCCCGGAAGATGGTCATCAACACCGCGCCCAGCACGCCGAACGGCACCACCAGCAACACCGCCAGCGGGATCGCCCAGCTCTCGTATAGCGCGGCGAGCAGCAGGAACACGACCACCAGCGACAGGCCTAGCAACAGGCCGATCTGACCGCCCGCCTGCTGTTCCTCGAACGCAGTGCCGGTCCATTCATAGCCCATGCCCTGCGGCAGGACCTCACCCGCGATCTTCTCCATTTCCTTCAGCGCGGTGCCGGTCGACTGGCCCGGCGCGGCCATGCCCGAGACGGTCAGCGACGGATAGCCGTTGTAGCGCTCCAGCTGCTGCGGACCGTTCTGCCAGCGCACCTTCGTAAAGGCCGAGAAGGGCACCATATTGCCCTGCGCATTGCGGACGCGCAGCGCCAGCACGTCCTCGGGCGACATGCGCTGCGGCGCATCGGCCTGAAGATAGACGCGCAACACATTGCCATCACGGACAAAGTCGTTCGCATAGGCGGAGCCGAAGGCAATCGACAGCGTCTGGTTCACATCGGCAATCTGGAGGCCCAACGCCCGCGCCTGGATACGGTCGATATCGACGTAGAGCTGCGGTGCCGGTCCCAGGCCTTCGGGGCGAACGCCCATCAGCACCGGGTTCTTCGACGCCTTGGCCAGGATGGCACCCTGCGCCTGTTGCAGCGCCGCCGCGCCCAGTCCCGAGCGATCCTCGATCTTCATCGAGAAGCCCGTGGCATTGCCCAGCGCCTGGATCGGCGGCGGGTCGAGCGCGAAGATGGTCGCCTCCGGGATCGACTGGACGAAGCCCATCGTCTTGCCGACCAGCGTGGTCGAGTTGTTCGCGACACCTGGGCGATCATGCCAGGGCTTCAGGTTGACGAACGATATACCCGCCGACTGACCCTGACCGAAGAAGTTGAACCCCGCGACCGACACGATGTCGGCCACCTGCGGCTGCGCATGGAGGAAATTCTCGACCTTGGTGATCGCCGCGCCCGTCCGCTCCAGCGTCGCGCCGGGAGCCGCGTCATAGGACACGAAGATATAGCCCTGGTCCTCGGTCGGCAGGAAGCCGCCGGGGATGCGCGTGAACGCCAGACCGGTCACGACGACGACGACCGCGAACACGGCCAGCCAGCGCTTGGGGCGCGACATCATCTTCGTCACGCCGCCCGTGTACTTTTCGGTGCCACGGCCGAACTTGTCGTTGAACCAGTTGAAGAAGCGCTGCGGCCAGCCGCGAACGCCCGGCTTGGGCTCCGGCCGATCCTCCAGATGCGCGTCCTCCTGCTTCAGCAACGTCGCGCAGAGCGCAGGCGTCAGCGTCAGCGCAAGCAGCGCGGAGAAGAAGATCGAGACGGCCAGCGTGACCGAGAACTGGCGATAGATGCCGCCGGTCGAGCCCGGGAAGAAGGCCATCGGGATGAACACCGCGACCAGCACCAGCGTGATGCCGATGATCGCGCCGGTGATCTGCCCCATCGCCTTCACGGTCGCGCGGCGAGGGCTCAGCCCCTCTTCCGACATGATGCGTTCGACATTCTCGACAACGACGATCGCGTCGTCGACCAGGATGCCGATCGCCACCACCATGCCGAAGAGCGAGAGGGTGTTGATCGAGAAGCCGAAGGCGAGAAGCCCGATGCACGCGCCGCCCAGCGCGATCGGCACGACGATCGCTGGGATCAGCGTGGCGCGCCAGTTCTGCAGGAAGAGGAACATCACCAGGAAGACGAGGATCATTGCCTCGACTAGCGTGTGGATGACGCTCTCCACCGAGGCGGTGATGAACGGCGTCGTCGTGAACGGCACACTCCAGGTGACGTCGGCGGGGAAGCTGCCCTGAAGCTGCTTCATCTTGGCCGACACGGCGTCCGCCGTCGCCAGCGCATTCGCGCCGCTCGCCAGCTGGACGGCCAGACCGACCGTCTCCTTGCCGTTCAGCGTCAGGCGGAAGCCGTAATTGTCCTTGCCCAGCTCGACCCGCGCGACATCGCCCAGCCGCACCGCCGAGCCGTCGGGATTGGCGCGGATGATAATCTGGCGAAACTGCTCGGGCGTCGCGAAGCGATTCTGGGTGATGATCTGCGCGGTGAACTCGGCCGTCCGGGTCAGCGGCTGGGCCCCGATCGAGCCACCCGCCGTCTGGCTGTTCTGCTCCTGCACGGCGGCCAGCGCCTCGGAGGCCGACAGGCTATAGCCCGCCAGCTTCTGCGGATCGAGCCAGATGCGCATCGCATAGGGCGAGCCGAACAGCTGCACGTCACCCACACCGTCGATGCGACGCAGTTCGTTGCGGATGTTGTTCTCGGCAAAGTTACCGAGTTCGACCGGGCTGGTCTTGCCCGACTTCGAGCTGAGCGTGATGACTTCCAGGAAGCCCGCCGTACCCTCGGTCACCTGAATGCCCAGCGCGCGGACTTCCTGCGGCAGACGCGGTTCGGCGCGGCTCAGCCGGTCCTGGATCTGCGTGCGTGCGACGTCCAGATTGGTGCCGGGCTTGAAGGTGACGGTAATCTGCGCCGTGCCGTTCGAGCGGCTGGTCGACGCCATGTACAGGAAATTGTCGACGCCGTTCAGTTCCTTCTCGATGACGGCGGTCACCGACCGGTCCATCACCTCGGCATCGGCGCCGTTATAGCTGATCGCCAGGTTCAGCGCCGGGGGCGCGACCGACGGATAGCTCTCGATCGGCAGCAGGCGGAGCGCGATCACGCCGAACAGCGCGATGAAGAGCGCGATCACCCAGGCAAAGACCGGGTGATAGACGAAGAAGCGGTTCATGATGCTCTACTCCGGCGTTCAGCGGGCCGCGGCGGCCGGGGCGGCCTTGCCACCCTGCGGCTGCGGCTGCTGCCCCTGAAGCTGGACCTTCTGGCCCGGCTGCACCTTCTGCCAACCCTCGGTCACGACCTTCTCGCCCGGCTTCAGGCCGGAAAGGATGACCCAGTTGCCGCCGACCTGTCCGCCCAGCGTGACGGGGCGCGACTGGACGGTACCGTTGCCGTCGACGACCATGACGGACGCCGCCTGGTTGCTCAGCTGCACGGCGCGCTGCGGCACCGAGATGCCGCTCTTGATCGTGCCCGCATTCACATGCGCACGGACGAATTGGCCGGGCAGCAACATGCGATTGGGGTTCGGGAAACGGGCGCGCAGCTGCTGGCTACCGGTCGTCGGATCGACCGTCTGCCCGGCAAAGTCGAGCTGGCCGGTCGGGCCATATTCCGACCCGTCCTCCAGCGTCAGGCGGACGGTGATCTTCGACAGGTCGGGCAGCGCAACGCCGCCCGAACGCGCCTGCTGGATCAGCTCGCTCAGCGCCGCGCTCGACTGGGTAAAGACGGCGTAGATCGGCGACAGCTGGTCGACCTGGGTCAGCGGCGTCGCCTGGGTCGCGCTGACCAGCGCGCCTTCGGTCACCTGCGCGCGGCCGACCCGGCCCGCGATCGGCGCGCGGACGATGGTATAGCTGAGCTGCAGCTGCGCGCGCGACAGGGCCGCGCGGGCGTCCGCGACACTGGCATCCGCCTGGCGTAGGGTGGACTGGGCTGCGTCAAATTCCTGGGCACTCACCGCGCGTTCGGCGACCAGCGGCTGATAGCGGCGCACGATCGATGCGGCGTTGACGCGCGCGGCCTCGGCGCGGGCGAGCGCGGCCTGCGCCTGCTGCACCTGCGCACGGTAATCGCGCTGGTCGATGCGGAACAGCGGCTGCCCCTCGGCGACGTCGGTGCCTTCCTTGTACAGACGCGCCTCGACGATGCCATCGGTCCGCGCCCGGACTTCGGCAGTGCGAATCGCCTCGATTCGGCCAGGCAGCTCGATGATGTTGGGCACGGCACCCGCCTGCACCGTGATCGCGGTCACGACCGGCGGCGGGGGCGCCGGGGGCTGCTGTTGCTGCTGTCCGCAGGCTGCCAGCGCCAATGTCATCGCAAGCGACGATCCGAGCACGGAAAATTTGGACACGCCGTGAAACTCCCTGAAGCAGATGACGTTTCAGTCATTCAAGCCCCCTGTACCTCGCACGTGCAAAAAAGCAACGGCAAGGTGCAATTAAATTTGACCTAAGACTGAGGACGCCGCAAAGGGGGATCATGGCCATCACGAAACGGACCGCTGGTCGCCCGACCCGCGAACAGGCACAGCATATCGACGACATCATCCTGTCCGGTGCGCGCGATGCGTTCTGTTCACAGGGCATCGAAGGCACGTCGATGGAAGAGATTGCTCTGTCGGTCGGGGTGAGCAAACACACCATCTATCGCCGCTATGCGGGTAAGATGGCGTTGCTGGATGCGGTGGTGACCCGTGACCTGGACCGGTTGAATCAGGCGATGCTGGACCATGCCGCCGGCAGCAATCCTCTCGAACGCCTGAAGAGCGCCGCCCGTCGGTTCTTCTTCTTTTGCGTTGAGCCGGATTCGGTGCGCTTCATGGCCTTTCTGACGTCCGAGGCCGTCTTCTCGGAAGAGCTTCGCCATCGTTTCGCGACCTGGGACAAGGTGCTCTCCAATCCGATCATTGCCTGTATCGAAGCATCGCAGGACGCGGGCCTGCTCCGCTCCGACGAAACGCCACTGGCCCTGTTCAATCTGCTCGCCGACATGATCGACGGGCCCAGCCGCCGGATGCAGTTCGATCTGCCCGATCCCTTTTCCGGCCTGACCCCCGACCAGTTTTTCGAGCATCGCTGGTCGGTGTTCCTGAAGGTGGCGACGGCGGCGTGATCGGGAACGGGTGATGACAGCGGGCGTTGGCGGGCCATGTCCGACGACCTGCTGATCTTTCGCCCCGACGATATCGACCTGTCCCGCTCGCCGCTGCGACGCGGCATAGCCGATCCGACCTATGTGCTGGGCGCATTCAATCCGGGCATGACCCGGCTGGCGAACGGCAATATCCTGCTGATGGTCCGTGTGGCCGAAGCCTTGCGCGAGCCGGTCGACGGCGGGCACGTCCGGGCGATCCGCTGGACCGAGCGGGGCTATGTCCTCGACCGTTATCCCCTGTCCAAGGTCGACATGACCGACCCGCGGCAGTTTGCCATTCGCGGCAGCGCGCACCGCATCCTGGCGTTGACGTCGCTGTCCTGGCTGCTGCCCGTCGAGCTGTCGGCGGACGGCACCGCGATCGTCGCGGTTCATTACGACAAGGCGATCGAACCTGCTGCGACCTGGCAGGATTACGGGGTTGAGGATGCGCGGATCAGCCGGATCGGCGAGCACTGGTACATGACCACGTGCTCGGTCTCGGCCGAGCGGCATTCGACGACGCTGCACATCTCCGACAATGGCCTGGATTATCGGCTCGCCGGGATCATTCTGGATCATCAGAACAAGGACATGCTGTTCTTCGAGGGGCTGGTTGACGGCCGTTTCCTGGCGCTGACCCGGCCGCTGGGCGAGGTATATTTCGCCTATCCCGATGAAAGTCCCTTTGTCGGCGGCCCCTCGATCAACTTCGCGACCTCGCCCGACGCGCTGCACTGGAAACCGCTGGAGACCCCCGGCATCCGGGCCCGGAAGGACTCCATCTCGGCGATGAAGGTTGGGGGTGGTACGCCGCCGATCCTGACAGAGCGCGGCTGGCTGACCTTATATCACGGGGTCGAGCGGCGCGAGTCGGTCGGCATCTATCGCAGCTTCTGGGCGCTGTTCGACAGGGAGGAGCCGACCCGCATCCTGCATTTGGCCGACGACCATCCCGTGCTGGAGGCCAATCCTGCCCTGACCGCCTCCATCGCGCATCAGATGTATCTGCCGACACCGGTGGTCTTCTCGACCGGCATGATCGACATGGGCGACCATTATCTGGTGGCGAGCGGCGAGGCCGATCTCGCCTGCCGTCTGACCCGCCTGCCCAAGGCTCTGTTCGCATGAGCGGGCGGCCCTGGTGGCAATCGGCCGTCCTCTATCAAATCTATCCCTGGTCGTTCCAAGACAGCAATGGCGACGGCATCGGCGACCTGCGCGGGATCGAAAGCCGACTCGATTATATGGTCGAGCTAGGTGTCGATGCTATCTGGATTTCGCCGATATTTCCGTCACCTATGGCCGACTTCGGATATGATGTGGCGGATTATTGCGGCGTCGACCCGCGGTTCGGATCGCTGGCCGATTTCGACTCGTTGCTCGCCTCAGCCCATGCGCGCGGGCTGAAGCTGCTGCTCGATTTCGTCCCCAATCACAGCTCCGACCAGCATGCCTGGTTCGTCGAAAGCCGGTCGAGCCGCACCAATCCGAAGCGCGACTGGTATATCTGGCGCGACGCCGCCGCCGATGGCGGTCCGCCCAACAACTGGATCAGCGATTTCGGCGGGCCCGCCTGGACCTGGGATGAGCCGACCGGGCAATATTATTATCATGCCTTCCTGAAGGAACAGCCCGACCTCAACTGGCGCAACCCCGACGTCCGCGCGGCGATGCTCGACGTGCTGCGGTTCTGGTTCGCGCGCGGCGTCGATGGGTTCCGCATCGACGTGCTCTGGCACATCATCAAGCATGCCGATTTCCCCGACAATCCGATCAACCCCGACTGGGACCCGGCGACCGGTGAGATGAATCGCGTGTTCCAGCGGCATTCGACCGACCAGCCGGAGGTGCACGACATCGCCGCCGACATGCGCGCCATCGCCGACGCCTTTGGCCGGGACAGGGACGAGCGGGTGCTGATCGGCGAAATCTATCTGCCGGTCGCGCGGCTGATGCGCTATTATGGCGAGAGCGGAGAGGGCGTCCACCTGCCCTTCAACTTCCAATTGATCGACGCGCCCTGGGATGCCCGGCACCTAGCCGCCATGATTGCCGAATATGAGGCGGCCTTGCCGCCGGGCGGATGGCCGAACTGGGTACTCGGCAATCACGATCGCCCGCGCAGTGCGACCAAGCGTGGCGCGACACAGGCGCGGGTGGCGGCGATGCTGCTGCTGACGTTACGCGGTACGCCGACGCTCTATTATGGCGACGAGCTGGGGATGGAGAATGGCGACATCCCCCCCGAACGTGTCCGCGACCCGCGCGAATTGCGCGAGCCCGGCCTGGGCCTGGGGCGCGATCCGGTCCGCACGCCGATGCCGTGGGACGAGAGCGACGCTGGCGGCTTTACGACCGGCGAGCCTTGGCTCCCGCTCGGGCAAGGCTGGCAAGAGCGCAATGTCGCCACCGAGATGGACATGCCGGGATCGATGCTATCGCTTCACCGCGCCCTGCTGGCGCTCCGGCGGTCCAGTCCTGCGCTCGCCACCGGTTCGATCCGGCTGATCGAGGCGCAGGGCTCCGTTCTTGCCTATGAACGGGAACAGGACGGAGAGCGTTTCATCATCGCACTGAATTTGAGCGACGCCCCCGCGGCTGTCGATCTCACCGGGCGTCCCATCGTGTCGACGCTGACCACGCTGCCCGACCGAGCCCCTTCCCTGTTGCGCCCCGATGAGGGCCTGATCCTGAAAGTCGACACCGCCGCATGAAGATCGCGATGCTTGCCCCGATCGCGTGGCGTACGCCGCCGCGCGCCTATGGCCCTTGGGAATTGGTGACCAGCCTGTTGACCGAGGCGCTGGTCGCGCGCGGCGTGGACGTGACCTTGTTCGCCACGCAGGACAGCATCACCACCGCCACGCTGGCGGGTCCCGTCCCCGCCCCCTATTCCGAAGACCCGTCGGTTGATGCGAAGGTGTGGGAGATGCGCCACCTCGCCGAGGTCTTCAGGCGTGCGAGCGAGTTCGACCTGATCCACAACCAGGCCGATTTCCCGGCCCACGCCTTTTCGGGACTGGTCGACACGCCGATGGTGACCACGATCCACGGCTTCTCGTCCGAACGGATCATGCCGATGTACGAGCCCTATCAAGAGCGCGTGCATTATGTCGCCATCTCCGACGCCGACCGGCATCCTCGGCTGCGCTATGCCGACACCATCCATCACGGCATCCCGATCGAGGATTTTCCTTTTGATCCAGAGGGTAGCGAGGATCTTCTGTTCTTCGGTCGCATCCATCCCGACAAGGGTGCCGCCGAAGCGGTGGCGGTCGCGCAGGCGACCGGCCGCCGTCTGGTGATGGCCGGGATCGTCCAGGATCAGGACTATTGGGAGCGCGCAGTTCGCCCCCATGTCGATGATGACCGCATCGTCTATCGCGGCCCCGTCGGCGGAACGGAGAGAACCGCGGCGCTGGGTGCCGCCAAGGCGCTGCTCCACCTCATCAATTTCGACGAGCCGTTCGGGCTGTCGGTGGTCGAAGCGATGGCCTGCGGCACGCCGGTCATCGCGATCCGGCGGGGATCGATGCCCGAACTGATCGAGGATGGCGTGACCGGATTTCTGGTCGATACCGTCGAACAAGCCATCGCCGCCGTCGAGCGTATCGGTGAAATCGACCGTGCCGCCTGCCGCCAGGCGGCCGCAACACGCTTCTCGGTCGACCGGATGGCTGATCGGTATCTGGCGCTCTACCGCTCCATCCTGGGCTGATCGCGCTGCGCCAGCGCCGCCGCGTCGATGCGGTGGAGCATGGCGACGAACGCCTCCAGCTCGTCCGGCGTGAAGCCCGCGAATAGCTGCGCCTCCAGCTCCAGCGCCTTAGGGGCGACATCGGCATAGAGCGTCCGCCCCGCCTCGGTCAGGACGAGGAGGTGCGAGCGCCGGTCGCCGTCATGCGCGGTGCGGGCGAGCAATCCGCGCCCGACCATCGCAATGGCCGCACGCGAAACCGTCACCTTGTCCATTCGGCTGCGCTCGCACACGGCCGACTGGGCGACGGCCTCCTCCTCCGCGACGATCGCGATCAGCCGCCACTCTGGGATCGTGAGGCCGAATAACTGCTGATAGGCGCTGGCGATGTGGTCGCTGACCAGATTCGAGGTGATCGACAGCCGATAGGGAAGAAAGCCGTCCAGCCGCAATTCGCGAGATCGTAACATTTGACACCAATTCCCCGTTCTGCGATCTAGTTACGGAAGATACTGGATCAGGAGTTGGACGTCATGGCAACCACCCCGAACAATCCGCTGGGCCTCGACGGCTTCGCTTTCTGTGAATTTACCACGCCCGAGCCCGAAACGCTGGCGCACCAGTTCGACATGATGGGCTTCGTGCCCACCCATCGTCACCCCGATAAGGCGATCACCCGTTACAAGCAGGGCCGCATCACCCTGCTGCTCAATGCGGAGGCGACAGGCCAGGCGGCGGAGTTCCGCGCCGAGCATGGCCCCTCGGCCAGCGGCATGGGCTTTTACGTCGCCGATCCCGCCGAAGCCTTCGATCATGCGGTGCAGGGCGGTGCGACTCCGGTTGATGCCACGCGCGGCTGCCTGACCCCGGATGCCAAGGCGATCGAGGGCATCGGTGGCAGTTATCTCTATCTGGTGAAGGCAGGAAGCGACCTGTTCGCCGACTGGACCGAGATCGCGGGTTGGCAGCAGGCCGAGGCCGAGAACAATGTCGGTCTCGATCTGCTCGACCATCTCACCCACAATGTCCGTCGCGGCGAGATGCGCACTTGGTCGGGCTTCTACTCCAAGCTGTTCGGCTTTGAGGAACAGAAGTATTTCGACATCAAGGGCAAGGCGACCGGCCTGTTCAGCCAGGCGATGATCGCCCCCGACAAGGCGATCCGCATTCCCCTGAACGAGAGCCAGGACGAGAAGAGCCAGATCGAGGAATTCATCCGCGAATATAATGGCGAAGGCATCCAGCATCTGGCCCTGACCACCGACAATATCTACGAAACCGTCGAGAAGCTGCGGCAGCGCGGCGTCCGGTTGCAGGACACGATCGAAACCTATTACGAGCTGGTCGACAAGCGCGTGCCCAACCATGGCGAGGATTTGGAGCGGCTGCGCAAGAACCGCATCCTGATCGACGGCAATGTCGGCGAAGAGGGCATCCTGCTGCAGATCTTCACCGAGAATATGGTCGGCCCGATCTTTTTCGAGATCATCCAGCGCAAGGGTAATGAGGGCTTCGGCAACGGCAATTTCCAGGCCTTGTTCGAAAGCATTGAGCTGGATCAGATCCGGCGCGGCGTCATCACGGTGGATGCATAAGCATCCACCGATGCGCGCACGCAGATGCGCGAGCAAGCCCGGCCAGCGCGGCCGAGCCAGCGCATAAGGCGCGGCTCGGCCGCGTCTGACGCGCTGGCGTGTTGTGGAGAGGAAAAGAGATGACCACATCCTACATCCCCGGCTTCGGCAATCACGTCGCGACCGAGGCGGTGCCCGACGCCCTCCCCATCGGCCGCAACTCGCCGCAACGCCCGGCCTACGGCCTCTATGCCGAGCAACTCTCCGGCACCGCCTTCACCGCGCCGCGCCATGAAAACCGCCGCTCCTGGCTCTACCGCCTGCGTCCGACCGCCGAGCATCCACCCTATGAGCGGTACGACGGCGCAGCCCGCTTCGCGCCCGGCACCAGCGACAGCCCCCTGCCCCCCAACCGTCTCCGTTGGGACCCGGCGCCGATGACGCCGCCGGGCACCGACTGGATCGACGGAATGACGACGATGCTCGCCAACCGCGATCCGGCCGATCTGGAGGGCGTCGCGGTCCATGTCTATGCCTGTAACCGCAGCATGGAGCGGATCTTCGTCGATGCGGACGGCGAACTGGTCTTCCTGCCCCAGTCGGGCCGCCTGACGATCCTGACAGAGCTTGGCCGGATCGACATCGCACCAGGCCAGATTGCGCTGGTCCCGCGCGGGGTGCGGTTCCGCGTCGAACTGCCCGACGGCGAAGCGGCGGGCTATGTCGCGGAAAATCATGGCAGCCTGTTCCGTCTGCCCGACCTGGGCCCCATCGGAGCGAATGGCCTCGGCAACTCCCGCGATTTCGAGACGCCGGTCGCCTGGTTCGAGGATCGTGACGAGCCGACCCAGGTCGTGCAGAAATTCCTCGGCTCGCTATGGACCATGACGCTCGACCACAGCCCACTCGACGTGGTGGCGTGGCACGGCAATCTGACGCCGTGGCGCTATGATCTGTCGCATTTCAACACGATCAATACGGTCAGCTTCGACCATCCCGACCCCTCGATCTTCACCCTGCTGACCTCGCCCAGCGACGTGCCGGGCCGGGCCAATGCCGACCTCGTGCTCTTTCCGCCGCGCTGGATGGTGGCGGAGGACACGTTCCGCCCGCCCTGGTTCCACCGCAACGTCATGTCGGAGGCGATGGGCCTCATTACCGGCGCGTACGATGCCAAGGCGGAGGGCTTCCGCCCCGGCGGCCTGTCGCTCCACAATCTGATGGCGGGCCATGGCCCCGACCTCGCGAGTTGGCAGGGGGCAAGCAACGCCGACCTCAAACCCCATCGGATCGAGGGCACCATGGCCTTCATGGTCGAGAGCTGCTGGCCCTATCGCCCGACCGAACATGCCCTCACCCATGCGCAGCTCGATTATGATGCGGTGTGGAAGGACTTCCCCAAGGCCCGCCTGCCGTGAACCTGACGCTCCACGGCTATTGGCGGTCGAGTGCCGCCTATCGTGTGCGGCTGGCCCTGGGGTTGAAGGGACTGTCCTATGACAGCATCGCCCATGACCTTCGCACCGGGGCGCAGCGCGCCGAAGCCTATCGCGCGCTGCAACCGCAAGGTCTGGTCCCGGCGCTGGAGACATCGGACGGCGCGCTGATCCAGAGCCCGGCGATCCTCGAATGGATCGACGAACGCTATCCCGATCCGGCGCTGCTCCCGGAGAACAGCGCCGGGCGGGCCGTGGTCCGTGCCATGGCCGCGATCGTCGCGTGCGATATTCATCCCATCAACAATCTGCGTGTCCTGACCCATTTGCGCGAGGACCTCCACGCCGATGAGGCTGCGATCCGCCGCTGGATCGGCCGCTGGGTCACCGAGGGCTTTGCAGCGCTGGAAACGCTGATCGCGCGGCATGGTGCGGGCTATGCCTATGGCGACCGCCCGACCCTCGCCGACTGCCACATCCTGCCGCAAGTCTATAATGCCGAGCGGTTCGCGGTGGAACTGACGCCCTTTCCCAAGCTGGTTGCCGCCGCCAACCGCCTGCGCGAGCGGGTGCCCGAGGCCGCGCCGGAAGCCCAGAGCGATGCCGGATGAGCGACGAACGCCTGACCGCCACCCCCGCCGGAATCGCGCTGGGGCCGCTCGACACCATCGCGGACGGCGCAGCGCGCAATTTCGTGTTGCAGATGCGCGCCGGGCGTTTTCACGGCTTCATCGTTCGGCAGGGTGATGCAGTGCACGGCTATGTCGATCGCTGCCCGCATATGGGACTTCCGCTGGCGCAGGAGCTCGACGCCTATCTCACCCCCGATGGACAGCGGATCGCCTGTTCGTGGCATGGTGCGATATTCAAGGTGAAGGACGGCTCGTGCCTGGGCGGGCCGTGCCGGGGCCAGCGGCTGACGCCCTGGCCCGTCACCGTGCAGAATGGCGCGATCGTTACGGCGTGACCCCGGTCACCTCGGCATGGGCGATCGCCTGAAGCCGCGCCATCGTCCTGGGCTCCAGGCCCAGATCGCGTCCCGCCCGTTCCTGCTCGCCCAGCCGCCGCACGTCATAGCCGGTGACCCGGCCGAAGATCACCAGCGCCTCCAGATAATAACCGGCCGCGCTGGCGTGATATTGATCCCAGGTCCACAGATCTATCTGACCGAAGGCGATGCCGTCATAGGGGTTGGGATCGGCGATCCGCTCGGCCCAGGCGCGGTTCCACGCACGACCCACCGGGATCGCGCCCGAGATGGTGGGATATCGCCGCAATGCATAGGCGTTGCCCGCCGCCACATCGTCCGCCATCGCCGTGATCGGCTTGCCGCGCCAGGGGCTGGCGGTGCGATAGGTCAGGTCGGCACGGCTCCAGGTCGACACGAGTTCGACCCGGACGCGCGGATTGGCCTGGCGGAACATCCCGGCCAGAGCGCCTGCCGCCTCGGCATGGCGCACCGGATCGCCGGGCCGCTGCGGATCGAGGGTGCTGTAACCCTGCAGGATGACGACATCCCAGCGACCCTCGATCTCGCGCCGTTTCTGCTCGTAATGATAGGCCAGGTCGCGGCCGCCCGCCGTTTCCAGGCTGACCGTCCAATCCTGCCCCGTCTCCTCGGCAAAAGTCTTGAACAGCGCCGGGACGCCGCCGATCCCCTCGCGATTGAGGTCGCGGACCAGATCGGGGCGATAGCGCATGACCGGCGAGTTCGCGCCGAAGGTGAAGCTGTTACCGACGAACAGGATCGTCGCCGCCGGAGCGGGGCTCGTCGCCCCCGTCATGGCCGCCGCCACGACCCAACCCATCCATCTCCGCATCCGTCCGGCCCCTACTCGCTCTACTCAAGGTTCCTGATGGCCGATGCGGCATCCGTCCGGCAAGCCGCGTCTTGATCGGATCGCCAATATACCCTATACCCCTATGCGTTATGGCACATGTGACGACCAGCAAGGACAAGATCATCGCCCGCGTCCGCCGGATCGCCGGACAGGTCGCAGCCATCGAGCGATCGGTGGTCGCCGATGCCGATTGCGCCGAGACGCTGCACTTGGTCGCGGCGGTGCGTGGCGCTGTGGCGGGCCTGATGGACGAGCTGGTCGAGGATCATCTTCACGCCCATGTCGCGGCCCCCGGCCTGTCCGACGACGAGCGCACCGCCGCTGCCGCCGAACTCGCCAAGCTGCTCCGTCGCCATTTCCGCTAAATCCCGTCGAACGCCTGCCGAGGACGACTAGAGTGACGATCCATAGCCATGATTATCTGGGCCATGCCCATGACGAGAATGCCCGGCGCACGCGCGCCGTGGTGTGGTTGTCGGCGGGCATGATGGTGGCCGAGATCGTCGCGGGCTATTTCACCGGCTCGATGGCGCTCCTGGCCGACGGGTTCCACATGGCGACGCATGTCGGTGCGCTGGGCATCGCGGCTATCGCCTATTCCTATGCGAAAAAGCATGTCGCCAATCCGCGCTACAGCTGGGGCACCGGCAAGGTCGGTGAGCTGGCCGGGTTCGGATCGGCGATGGTGCTGGGGCTGGTGTCGCTGGGCATTGCGTACGAGTCGATTACGCGGCTCGGCGATCCGCAGCCCGTGGCGTTTCGCGATGCGATCTTCGTCGCGGTGCTCGGCCTGCTGATCAACCTCGTAAGCGCCTATATGCTGGGCCACGGCCACGGCCATGATCACGGGCATAGCCATGGACACGGGCACGGCCATTCGCACGACCATCACCATCATAACCACGGCCACAGCCATGACCCGCATGGCGGCGACACCAATATGCGCGCGGCCTATATTCATGTGCTTGCCGATGCGCTGACCTCGGTCATGGCGATCCTGGCGCTGATGGCGGGGCGCTATCTGGGCTGGGTGTGGCTCGATCCCGCCGTGGGCCTGCTCGGCGCGGTCGTCATCGCCAACTGGTCGGTCGGGCTGATGAAGCAGGCATCGACCGTCCTGCTCGACGCCGCCGACCCGAAACTCGCCGCCGAGGTGCGCGATCGGATTGAGGGACCGGGCGACACGCGTATCCACGATTTCCATATCTGGCGGATCGGACCGACCGCCCATGCGGTGGTCCTGTCGATCGAAGGGATCGGTGTCGAGCCGACCAGCGCCGAGATGCACCAAAGGCTGGCGGGCATGGCGGCGCTCGGCCATGTCACGGTCGAAATCCGCTAACGCTTCGTTCAGTCCCGTCGGCTAGGAACGGTGCGAATGCGGGCTTTGCAGTTCCTTGCCGGATCGATCCTCCTGGCAGCCCTGGGCGGCGGTGCCTGGCTGACCCTGCGGGACAGCCGCCAAGCCCCTGTTTCGACCAAGGCCACTGCCTCCCGGCCGCGCATGATCGCCGCGGCCGCGCCACCTACGCCGGTCGCCGCACCTAGCCCCTCGCCTACCCCTGCGCCTTTCGTCGTTCGCCGCATTCTCGACCTGAAGAAACCGCTGAGCCACGGCGATTATGTCTGGGACGAAAGCGGCGCGCCCGACGGCCCGGTGGTCATCACGGTCGACCTGGCGGCGCAGGTCGTGTCGATCTTCCGCGACGGCTATGAAATCGGGACCGCCGCGATCATTTACGGCGCGGACAATATGCCGACCCCGCTCGGCGTCTTTCCCATCCTGCAGAAGGATGCGGACCATGTGTCGAACCTGTACGACGCGCCGATGCCTTACATGCTGCGCCTGACCAATGACGGTGTGGCCATTCATGCCAGCGATGTGCGCTACGGCAACGCCACCCATGGTTGTGTCGGCGTACCCACCGGCTTCGCCCGCAAGCTGTTCGCCGCGACGCGGCTCGGCGACCGGGTGATCGTCACCAACGGCAAGCGTCTGTCCATGGGTCAGAGCATCGTCGGGTAACGACGTGGCCTGAGCGACCGAATCATTGCGATATCGGAGATTTTGATGGAGCGGGTGAAGGGAATCGAACCCTCGTCGTGAGCTTGGGAAGCTCCTGCTCTACCATTGAGCTACACCCGCAAACCGGCGGAAAACCGGGACTTGGGCGCTCTAACGGGCCGTCATGGTGACTGTCAAGCCGTCCGGGTGACGAAAGGGCGCCATGCTCTCTCTCCTCACGCCAAGCTGTACCGTTTCGATGCGCGCTCGCGATGCTGGACGATTGTGGGTGCCGGTTCGGCGGGATATGCCCTTGGCTTCACGGGGGAACGAACATTGGCTGACACGCGCAAAAGGATATTGGCGGTCGCGTCGGGCGGCGGTCATTGGGAGCAGATGCTGCTGCTGCGCGATGCCTTTGTCGGCCATGACATCAGCTTTGCCACGACGATGAAGGGCCTGGGCGAGCGCGCCGGGATCGCCGGCGTTCGCGTGATCCACGACTGCAACCGCAACAGCCCGATGTCGGCGGTGTTCTGTGTCCTCGACCTGCTGCGCGTGATGGCGCGGGTTCGCCCGCAGGTGATCGTCAGCACCGGCGCGCTGCCCGGCTTCCTGGCGCTTGCCATCGGGCGGCGGTTCGGCGTGAAGACGATCTGGGTCGACAGCATCGCCAATGCCGAGGAACTGTCGATGGCCGGGCAAAAGGCGAAGGCGCATGCCGATCTGTGGCTGTCGCAATGGCCGTTCGTCGCCGAGCGCTCAGGCGCAAGCTATGCGGGGTCGGTGCTGTGATCTTCGCGACGGTCGGCACCCAATTGCCCTTCCCACGCTTTGTCGGCGCGCTGGATGCCATCGCCGGGCGGCGCGGTCTTCGCATCGTTGCCCAGACCTGCGGCGACACCGACGCGCGTCCGCATCTGGATCGGCACGAACATCTCGACCCGGTGACATTCGATCGTTTCGTTCGGGAGGCGAGCGTGATCGTCGGCCATGCGGGCATCGGCAGCATCCTGAGCGCGGGGCGCGCGGGCAAGCCGATCATCCTCTATCCGCGCCGCGCCAGCCTGGGCGAGCATCGCAACGAGCACCAGCTGGCCACCGTCGCCGCGCTGTGCGACAGGCCCGGCATCCATATCGCACATAGCGACGAAGAGCTTGAGGCGCTGCTGACCACGCCCGACCTGACGCCCTTTCAGCTGGAACAGAGCGCCAACCGTACCGCGCTGGTCGACCGGCTGCGGGCGTTCATCGCGGCATAGCGGATTCCCTCCGAGACGTCGCGCCTGCCCCTCGGCCAAAGGAACTACTGCCCCGGCGGGGGCGCTTTCGGACCAGCGGCGATCAGCGCCAGCCACTGGTCGACGACCCGGTTGAGATCGCAGGCGTCATGCGCCTTCACCTTTGGCCTTGCACCGTCGCGCCAGGCGCGAACTCGCTCGACCACCGCCTGGGTGTCGGTCACATCCATGCGCTCGTCGGGCCCCAGCAACTCAGTCGCCGCGCCGAAGTCATGCGCCAGCACCGGCGTGCCCAAGGCATGGCTTTCGGCAAAGACCAGTCCGAAAGTCTCGGGCACCCGATCGGCGGGATAGAAGACGCACAGCGCCTGTTGGACTTCGGCAAAGACGCGGTCCTGCGCCAGTGGGCCGAGCATCACGACGCGCTCCTGACGCTGGCCTTCGCCCAGGTCATAGGCGGGGCTGGCCACGCGCAGCTCCATGTCGGGCATCGCCGACCGGACCGACGCAAACGCCTTCAACACCAAGTCCAGACCCTTCCAGGCCGCACTGAAGAAGACCAGGCGATTCCGGTCGTAAGCGGTATCGGCGGGGGCCGCCCCGATGACGACGGGATTGTAGATGAAGCCGACACGCCCCGCCTCGCGCGCGCTGCTGGTCAGGCGATCGGCGGCCAGGAAGGCGCGTATATTGCCGACATGCGCCCGCGAGACGCCGATCCACTGCACGCCGAGCACGCGCGCGACGAGACTGCGCGCTTCGGCCTTGAGGCCGCGTTTCCAACGCCCGCCGCGGACCGAGCGGTCCTCGACCGGCTGCCAGTCGTGCATCCACACGATGTAGCGCGCGCGACGGTTCCACCGCGAGAGGCGGACCAGCGGCTGCGACTTCCGCTGCAGGATGATGACATCCGCTGCGGTGACCGGGTCTTCGGCATCCTCGGTCGACGCCCAGGTGACGCCGCCGTCCTCGATCCGGTCGCCACCCTGCCGCGCGCTTTGCAGGACGGTGACGTCATGGACCTTCGCCAATCCGGTCGCGATATGGATCACGGTGTTTTCCGCGCCGCCGATGCCGACGCTGGCATCACCCAGCGAGACGGCGCTGTACGGGGCCTGCGACACGATGTCGTAGATGACGATGCGCTGCTTGCCGATGACCCTTCTCCCCCGTCCGCCCCCGCTGGCAGGTCGTTTCCTTACCACCGGGTCGATCCTCGACAAGGCGGCGCGTCGGGCAGTGACACCAGGGCCCCGATCAGTTTGTGCCATTCAGGGAAGGCTTCCCCGCCGTGCACGTCCAACAAAATGCGCCGACCTCGCAGCACAGCTGCCATTACCCCTGTCCTACAGGACCGAAAGTGGAACATGAGGGTGCCGACATTCGGGAGGGAGCAGCAATGATTCGGAGGACGCGATGGGCGGTGCTGACCGCCATGGGATTGACTTGGACCGTGCCAGGAGCCGCCCAGACCACAGGCAGCTCGGTGCAGTTTCCCGGCGGCTATGCCCCCGGCTCCGCGCCATGCGTGCGACAGTCTGATGGCAGTTGCGTGCCCGTCGGCCCGGCAGCGCCCTTACCGGTCGCCGCCAAGCAGGAAAACCTGACGCTCGCCGTCGCGAACAGCGCGGCACCGGCGCATACGGTCTATGGCGGCACCTATATCTTTGGTCAGACATGCGGGTCCTATAATGGCGGGACGCTGGCACTGCGTTATCGCGGGCCGGACGGGGTGACGATGCTGACGTTGCTGACCAGGGGGAGCAGCGATGCGGCGGGGGGCGCGGCATCCGTGACCCTGGGCAGTCAGGCGATCGTCGACGTGGTCCTGCCGACCGGCTCGACCGAGTGCGTCGCCACGCTCGCGCGGGTGCCGTGATGCGGCGGCTGTGGATCGCCGTCGCCGCATGGGCGACCGTCGTCACCGGGCCAGTCGCAGCGCAAGTCGTCGCCACCAATCCGGGCCCCATCGCAAATGGCCAACCGGCGGGCACACCGACCGGCCCGGCCTGGATGTTCGGCACCTCGTCCTTCCGCACCGCCGGGGCCGATCTCTATCGGATGGCGGCGTCGGACGCGAACCGGCTGACCGAGCTGTCGGACCTCTATCTGACGCCGCAACCGGCGGGCTGGCGCGTGGTCTTCGCCAATTTCGGGCTGGACCCCAATTCGCGCCCCGCCGGAAGTGCGCGTGAGCTGCGGCCGGGCAATAGCAACGTCCTGAATTATGTCGTCGCGTTCACCGGGGCGAACGGCACCGGCACCCGCGTCGCGCTGACCTTTGGCGGGGCGGGCAGCGTCGTGATGGGCGATGGAGGCTTCGTCATAAGCGATCCCGTGCCGACGCCCTGGCCCGGCGGATTTCTGCGGACTTCGATCAGCACCGCGATGGGCGCCGCGCGTCCGCGCGGTTTCACCAGCATGGGCCAGCTGGGCGAAGTGCGGCGGCATCTGGCGACGGCGAACCCGTCCTATGCGGCGGGTGGCTCGATCGCGAATGTCGGGCTCGCGGCGAACACGACCAATGGTTATTCGCCCGTGGCGGTCCTCATCCCTTGGACACGGCAGCCATCCGTCCTGGAGATCGGCGACAGCATCACCCAGCAGGACGACTTGCCCCAGCTGGCGAGCCCACGCGGGATGGTCGGCGGCGTCACACGGGGGCTGGACGATGATGCGACCACAGGCCGGTTCGGTGTCGGCAATTTCGGGCATCACGGCGCACAGATGGCCGACTTCATGGATCTGGCCGATGGCCGCTTCGGCCTGCGCTATGCCCTGCTCTCACATATCCGCACCGTGTTGAACGGTCGACAGGTCTGGCCCTTCTCGGCCATCTGGAGCCAGGGGCTGCGCAACGACTTTTCATCCATGTATTATCCGGAAGGCACGCCGCCCGACACGGCGGTCGCGGACATGGAGGCGCGGGCCACGGCCTGGTGGGGCTTTTTGGCCAAGACCTTTCCCGGCGTGCCCATCATCCAGTCGACGATTACGCCGCGCACCGTTGACGTGACCAGCGGCAGAACGACACTGTCGGCACAGACGGGCAACGGCCTGGGCAGTCAGTCGCCGCTCCAGACCGTCAACGACTGGATCATGACCCGCCCCGCCCCTCTGGCACTCGCGGTCGATCTGCGTCCGGCCTATCAGGCGGCGGGGGACGGCACGGGCATGCCGAAATGGAAACAGACACCGCTGGCCGCGTCCGGCGGGGGGACGCTGACCGGCGCGCTGGCGGCAGGGACCGACATTTCCGGCACCGGGATACGGGTGAATGCCACGGTCGCGCCCAGGCCGGGGGAGTATCTGGTGTTCGAGCCCGGCAGCCCGAATATCGAGATCGCGTCGCAGGCGGTGTCGGTCGTGAACACTGGCGATGGCAGCTATACCGTCAGGACACCCTATTATGCCGCGCGCAAGGCGCATGCCGCCGGGTCCATGGTGTCGACCTCGAACAGTGCCGATGGAACGCACCCCGGATCGGCAGCGCAGCAGGCGGCAGCCGCGCCGGTCATCGCCGCCAAGCCGAAGATCGCGACGCTGACCGCGCGCTGATACGGGACGGGGCGCGGTCGATTGGCGTCCCGACCTGCCCTGTTTCGAGAATTCCTGCCCCGGCAAGGCCGTCGCGCGGGTCATCAAACCCCGCTAGGCCCACGGGATGGAACGGTTGGGCGACGGGCAGTTCAGGACGGAATGGGGATCGGCGCGAACACGGGCGGCGGCCATCCTGCTGGCGAGCCTGTTGACGGCGGAGCAAATGGCGTTCGGCGCGAACGGACCGTTGCTCGCGCTGCTGGCGGCGGCGGGACAGATGGCCGTGGCGATGGCTGTCCTGATCCTGCTCGCGCCGCCCGCTGCCTTCTGGCGTGCAGCCGCACCCGTCCTGATCCTGGCGCTGGCCACTATCGGCTGGGTCGCGCTCCATGCGCTGCCGGGACACGCCATCGCGCCGGATCTGGTCGCACCCGGCATGGTTCGGGCGATCGGCCTTCTCGCCCTGCTGCTGGCATCGGCCTGGATCGGCTATCGGCGGGGATTGATGCGGATCGCCATCGGCTGGATCGTGCTGATCGGACTGATCCAGATCGCTGTCGGGCTGATCCTGCGTGGGATCGACCCCGGCCATGTGTGGGGCGTCGACAAAGGCATTCTGGTCGACCGCTTCACCGGCACTTCGCTCAACGCCAATGCCACGGGCTGCCTGTTCGGAGTGATCGCGTTGCTGGGCCTTGGGCGCTGGCTGACCCTGATGCGCGAAAGCGGCGAGGATCGCGACAGCGGCGTCGTGGCACGCATCGCCGCGATGCTAGGCCTGACCATGGGCACCGGCGCCTGCTTCATCACCGGCTCACGCACCGCGCTGTTGCTGCTCGTCATCGGGCTGTCTTTCGTCGCGGGGCGCGATCCGTTGCTGCGGCGGCGACTTCTTCGTCCGAAAGGGCTCGCCTTGCTTGCGGTCGTGGGGTTCGTCCTCATCATGCTGGCGCTGACGATCGGCGACGTCACCATGGATCGGATGACGATGACCTCCACCGATGCCGTCACCCGCGTCGAGATATGGCGCCATTATGCCGCGCTGGCCGCGCGATCCTGGCTCTGGGGCTATGGCCCGCTCAGCTTCGACGAGGTCAATCTGATGAGCCTGCGCACCGCCGAGCAGGCCCATCTGCTATGGTATGTCCATTCCGCGCATGACGAAATCCTGTCGCTGCTGCTTGAAGGCGGTGTGCCCTATCTTGTGCTGACGATAATGACGATGGCGGCGATCCTCCTCGACATCCATCGGCACCGCGATGCGAAACGCGCCGATCCGTTGCTCCGCGCGATGATGGTCGCCACGGCCCTGGTCCTGGCCTGTGCGATGGTCGACATCACGCTCGACGTGCCCGCCATGGCCGGTTTGACCACCGTGTTGATCGGCCTGCCCTGGGGGCGGGCGATGCGCCGCGCCGTCGATACGCGTTACAGCCCCCGATAGCCCGGCGAGCGATAGTTCAGCCCCGCCGCGCCCTCGCGGACGAACTGCCCGACCAGGGGCTGGCCGACCAGCGCCGATCCGCTGATTTCCGGGATGGTCGGCCAAGTTAGGACATTGCCCTTCAGCACCGCGCCGCCCAGCTTATTCCACGGAATCTTGTTGCTGGCGGGCCAGACGACCTGTTCCTGCACCATCCCCGCCTTATAGGACCAGCTGCTGGTGCCGACATAGACCTGGTCGAGCAGGACCGGCTGGCGCTTCTGGTTCTGGTCGTCGAACAGCCAGAGCAGATAGCCGCTCTGCGCCGTCGGATCGATATAGCGCAGGTCGACGCGGTGCAGCTCCACGCTGCCCAACAGGTGCTGCGGCGACAGGAACAGCCCCTGATATTGCGAGGTGCCGGTCAGCTTGTCGATGCGCAGGTTGCGGCACGATCCATAGAATTGGACCAGATCGGCGTGCAGGCCGCTGGTCGTCGACATCGCGCCCAGCAGGCGCACATTCTGGATCGTATAGTCGGGCCCCGGCGTCGCCTGGTCCCAGCCGCCGATCTCGATCGCATCATAGCCATAGGATTGCGCGAGGTCGATCTTCACCCCTTCGATAAAGGTCGTGCTGCCGCTCGGCTGGCCCGAGAATTTCAGCGCGGCGCGCGGATGCAGGCCGACATAGCGCCACGTCACCGTTCCGTCCGCGATCGCGCTGCCGGTGCCAGACGGCGTCGAGGATGCGCCCGTCTTGCCGCCCGTCACCGCCTGGTACATCGCGAACGAACCCGTCGGCAGGACGACCATGTCCCCCTTCGCGAAGGATGTGCCTGCCGCATAGGGCTTGACCGCGGGAACATGGATTTCCCCGCCCATCAGCACGATGTTGCGGCCCCCGATGATCTGCAACGGCTCCTCCACCGCCCGGTTGGTCGGCAGCAGGATGCGCAGGTCCTGGTCATAGGGGAATTTGTATGACGCCTCGAGATGCGCGACAGAGCGCAGGTCGACGACCTTCTCCTTGGTCAGCGTCGGCGGAGCCCAACGCAGGGCGTCGCCGACCGGGATTGCCGAAATCGCCTCGGTCTGGGCGAAGGTCGTCGTGTCGGCCGTGGCGGGGGTGGGCGTCGGTGTGGCGGTGGGCGTAGGCGTTGGCACGACTTCCGCCGGAGCGCTGACGACCGTGACCGAGGATGGCCCGCCGGTGGTCGCCGATCCGCCTCCACAGGCATTGAGCATGGCACATGACAGAAGCGTAGGCAGCATCCGACGCATGATGGGGCTTTTCCATTTCGATTGTGTGCAATCGTTTTGCCCTGCCCCCCTCACCGGACGCTTTCGCGCGAAGGTTAACGCTCTGTTTGCCCATATTTTTGGCCAAGCTCGCCGCGATCCGACCGTTCCACGGCGGGTCAGTCCACGCCCGATGGGCTCTTGCATGGCCACAGGGCGGCTATAGGGCTTGGTCGTCCCGGTCCGTCGTACAGATGTTCAGCGCGCGTGTACGCGGCCGCTCAAGCAAGGATTGGCATGTGATCGGTTACCTCATCCAGGCCCATGCGAACCCCGCACAACTCCTCCACCTGGTCGAGGCGCTCCGGTCGCCGGTCGCGCGCACCTGGGTTCACATCGATCGCAAGGCTCCCCTGACGCCGTTCGAGACTACGATCGGCGCGGTCGCAACGTTCGTCGAGCATCGGGTGGACGTGCACTGGGGCGGATGGTCGCAAGTCCAGGCGACGCTCAACCTGATGCGCCGTGCGCTCCGCGACGAGCCAGGCCTCACCCATCTCGCGCTGCTGAGCGGGGCGGACTATCCTCTATCATCGCCCGAGACGCTGCTCGCCTATCTGCAGGCGAGCGGGCAGGAGCACATCGACACGGCCCCCTTCCCCTCCGTCGAATTGAAGAAGCCCTGGAGCCGTATTTCCAAGCGCTTCGTCGAGGGTGGCGAACGGGGCGGCAGCGGCAAGGCCCGCGCGATCCGCACGCTTAATCGCGTGCTTCGCCTGCTGCCCGACCGCGCCGTTCACCGACGATTGAAAGGGCTGACGCTTCATACCGGCGGTAGCTGGTGGGTGATCTCGGCCGATGCGGGCCGCGCCATTCTCGATTTCGTCGACAGCGGTCACCCTAGCCTGGGGCTATTCCGGTCGGCACGATGCCCGGACGAGATGTTTTTCCAGACACTGCTCAGCTCGGGACTGACCCAGCGGCCGATCGGCTGTGCGCTGACCTGGGCTGACTGGAGCCGCCGCAGCGCCAGTCCCGAAGTGCTGAACGAGACGCATCTGGTGCTGTTCGCCGATCCGAATTTTCACCTGGATGGCATCCACGGCACCGGCCCCTGTTTCTTCGTGCGCAAGACGCCCGTCGACGACGGGACCTTGGCCGCGCAGCTCCGCAAACTGTGGCGCAAGCCCAATATGACGGCCACCTGACCCATATTGGCCCTGTCGGGTGCGGGATCGTTGCTTTTCGCACGGACCCCGGATCGTTATGGCAGTGCAGCAAGGGGGAAGGCATCGTTCGGGCAGAATTCCGTGCCCGCGTGCCGACTAGACAGTCTATGGCCAGTCTGAACAAGTTCCTGTGGCTGCAACGCGCGCTGATCCGCGCCCGTATCTATTACTATAATCGCGTCTGGGGCATGTCGCTGCACCCCACGGTGCGCATGTCGATGACCGCCAAGTTCGACCGCACCTATCCGCGCGGGATGCATATCGGCGAGCGGACCTATGTGGCGTTCGGCGCGGCCATCCTGACCCATGACATGACGCGCGGCATGTATGTCGACACTGTGATCGGCCGACATTGCTTCATCGGGGCGAAGAGCATCATCATGCCCGGCATCCGCATCGGTGACGAGTCGATCGTCGCGGCCGGCGCCGTGGTGACCAAGGACGTGCCGCCCCGCTGTATCGTAGCGGGTAATCCGGCACAGATCGTCCGTCGGGATATCGAGGTCGGTCATTATGGCCGCTTTCGCTCGGTGGATGCCCCCAAGCCGGTTGTTGACGACGTGGCCGAACCGTCGCTGCAACATGGCTGATCGCCGCCCTGACCCCCGCAAGGTAGGCCGCGCATGACCAGCCCTGCGCTGATCCCTTCGGCCGCAACGCCGCCCGCCCCCTTCGCCGCGATGCGAGGCAGCCCGTCGCTCAGCCCGAGCGAGCGGCGTTTTCGCGGCCTGCTATGCGTCGCGTTTTTGCTGCAGCTGGGTGCATTCCTCTGGCTCTATACCGGCGGCCAATATCAGCTGGACGCCGCGCAGTCGGCGGGCGCACGCTACTTCTCGCTCGCCCGCTATGCCATGCTGATGACCCTGGGCGGTTATATCGTCCTCACGCTCCATCGCGGGGCGGATTTCCGTGCCCTGATCCGCGAAAATGCCGCCGCCTATGCGATCGTCGCGTTGATGTTCGTCTCGGTCGCATGGTCGGCCTATCCTTGGGACAGCATTCGCGGCGCGACGCAGCTGCTGCTCGCCAGCCTGATCGCCACGACCGTCTTTCTGGAAAGCCCGACGGCGCTGGGACTGGCACGACTGCGGTCGATGGCGGTGTGTTTCATCGTGCTGAGCGCACTATTCTCGGCGGCGTTTCCGCATCTGGCGACGATCGCGGGCGGTTATGGCGACGTCTACAAGGGCGCGTTGCGCGGTATTCTGAGTGACAAGAACCCCTTCGGCAATGCGCTATCCAGCTGCATGGTCATCCTGGTTCTGACCGTACGGATCGGCCCCGGTTCCTGGGTCCGGTCACCCTATACCGCGTGCATTCTCGCCGGACTCGTCATGCTGGTGCTCAGCCAGTCGGCGACCAGCATGATCGCGTTCCTGCTCCCCACCATGTTGCTTATGGCGAACCGCACGGTGCTGGCCCAGACGCCCAATGCCGGTCTTCGCCTGTTGCTGGTCGTGATGGCGTCGTTGCTGGCGGGCTTCGTCGCCTTTGTCGGCCCCACCCTGCTGGCCGAGATGAGCGGATCGGTCGGTCGCGACGCGACCCTGACCGGACGCACCGAGATTTGGGAGCTGACCTGGAATGCCGGGCTCCAGCGCCCGCTGCTCGGCTATGGGTATCTGTCCTTCTGGCAGGATTATATCGGTGAGAACGGCCTGCTCGCGCGGCTGGGCATGTGGGAAATCGCCGAGGCGCATAACGGCTTTATCGAAGTGCTCCTGAGCACCGGGTTCGTCGGCCTGACGCTGGTCGTCGTGGTCATGCTCTACCTTCTGGTCCGCTCGTTCACCGGCATGATCCTGCGCCCGTCGAACGGTAATGCCGAGGCCGCGCTGCTGCTGGTGCTGAACATCGTGCTCGAGAACTTTACCGAGTCGGTCTACCTCGCCCCCAATTACGCCGCGACCACGATCATCGCGGTCGCCTGCATCCTGGCGCATCGGCGCGACTATAGCACGGGGCCGACATGACCTCTTCGCTCGACCATCCATCCACCGATCAGCGCACGGGGGACTATCCGCCGATCCTGCTCATCTCCACCACCGACGGGCGGGGAGACCGGACCGAGCTGCTCCAGCGCATGGTCGCCTCCGTCGCGCGCTTTCGCACCGCGACCGGCGCGGCCGTCCGCCTGTTGCTGCTGCGTCAATGCGCCGAGGACGGCTCGATCGACCTGCCGCCTTGGGTCGAGGTCAGCGAGGTGACCGGCCACCTGCCTTTGTCGGTCGCGCGCAACCGGCTGATCGAGTCGGTGACGGTCGAACCGGATGCGGTGATCGCCTTTCCCGACGACGATGCCTGGTATCCCGACGGCGCGCTGCAGCATATCGTCCACCGCTTTCAGGCTCAGCCGACACTCGACTTCTGGTTCTGCCGCTATGGCAGCGAACCGGTTGCGATCGACCCCGCACGGGAGCGCCAGCCCGTGCTGCAGGACGTGCTGCGCGAGGCTTCGTCCAACACCATCGTGGTGCGCGGCCGGGTGCTGAACGCGATCGGCGGATTCGACCCCGAGCTAGGCGTCGGTGCCCCTTTGGGATCGGCCGAGGACACCGACTTCGCGATCCGCGCATTCAGCGCCGCCAAGGTTTCCCAAATGCTCGATGCCGCCGTGATCGGCCACCGGGACCGCAATACCGCCATGCGCGCGCGCTATTATCGCGGTGCCCTGATCACGATCGTCCGCCATGCGCGCAGCGTACCCGGCGGCCGCAAGGCCGCGCTGCGCAAAGTGGCGGTCGGCGCGGCCCTGACCGCGATGCGCTCCATGCCGGTCCGGGATTTTCGCCGGGCGCTACGCGACGCCGCCGCCGCGTGGCGACAGGCGCCGCAATCCGGCCCTGCGGCCTGACGAAGAAGGCGAACAGGCATATGGCCACCTCCCCCACCGTCTCGATCATCATCCCGGTTCGCAACCGGCCCGCGCTGATCCGCCGCGCGATCGAAACCTGCCTGGCCCAGACGCGTCCGGCCGAGCAGATCGTCGTCGTCGACGACGGCTCGACCGACGAGACCGCCGCCGTGGTCGAGCAACTCTGCGAGACGATCGACGCGCTCGTCCTGGTCCGCCGTCCGATCAGTGGCGGCGCGGCGGTCGCGCGCAACAGCGGTGCGGCGGTGGCGACGGGCGACTATCTCGCCTTTCTCGACTCCGATGACGAATGGGAGCCGACCAAGCTCGAACGGCAGATGGCGCTGGCTGCCGCCCATCCCGAATGCCCCGGCATCTTTTGCGGCATCCTGTACCGTTATGCGGGCCGGGCCGAGCGGCGGTTGATGCCCCCTCCGGTGGTGACACGCCGCCTGCTGGAGGTCGAGAACACCCTTGCATCCACCTCGACCGGACTCGTCCGCACCGACGCCTTCCGTGCGGTCGGCGGCTTTTCCGAGGACCTGCCCAATTGCGAGGATTGGGAATTGTGGCTGAAACTCGCCGGGATCGGCCCGCTGCGCGTGGTGCAGGAATTGCTGCTCCATTACACTTTCGATGCGAACAACAAGCTGTCGCGGGATGCCGAGAAGCTGTTGCGCGGGCATGAGATGGTGTTCGCGCGGATCGTCGCGGGCCTGCCCGCCGCCGCGCCGCACCGCTGGATTGCGGCGATGCACGAGCTGAAGCGGGCGGAGCAGCATGTCCGCGTAACTGGCCGCCATGCCCAGGCGTGGCGTCATCTCGCCGCGGCGGTCACGCGCTATCCGTCGCCGTCCGTCATGAAGCGCGCGCTGCACCTGGGGCTGGTCGACATCCGGCACGGGCGGCGCAACTGACGCGCCGCTCGGCCGACAAAGAGGTCAGCGGCGGCGTTTGACCGCCACGCGCACGGTATCCAGCAACTGCTTCGGCAGGGAACGCTGTCCCGCGACGACGGCGGCGACCGTCGCCTCGTCCATGTCGCAGCGGATCGACGTGCGCGGCTGCAACCAGGCGCGGGAGCGGGCCAGGCCGCAATCGCTGGTATAGACATGCCGGAACGGCCGTCGCCGCAGCGCCTGAATTACCCGCCGGTCATACCGGCCAAAGGGGATGGCGGCCTCGGTAACCGGCGCGGCGATCAGGTCGCTCAGGATCGCACAACTGTCGTCCAGTTCCGCATTCAGGCGGGCTTCGTCGCAATCGGGCCAGGCCGGATGGTGCAGACCGTGCGTGCCGACCCCCATCCCCTCGCGCGCCAATGTACGAACCGACGCGGCGTCTAGGAACCCGCGCTCCTCCAACATGCCGGCCAGCACAAAGAAGGTGGCCGTCAACCCGCGCCGGCGCAGCGCGGGCAGGCCGATGTCCACGTCCGACATATTCCCGTCGTCGAACGTGATCCGGTAGCGACGCCGATCGCGAGCTTCGGCGATGCGGTCGAGGATGGACTCGTAAAGAGCCTCGCTGATCCAATAGGGTTTTTCGTCGTCGGGCACCGGTCGCCCCGGCTCGCCGATCCCATGAAAATTGATGATGATGGTATCGCCCAGCATCGAGATCAGCCTTTCAGCGACAGAGAGGGAGACAGCGGACCGGGCCGCACACCCGGCCACCGAAGAGCACGAAGGCCGAGTGCGAAGTCACTCAGTGACAGCTTGCCCCTCGCGACCAGCGACAGGCCCGAGATCATCTTGCGCAGATACTCGCCTGCCAGCCCCGTGTTCGCCCAGGCATTGCGCGCGAGGACGGTCGCCGATCCCGCGAAATAGCGTGCCCGGTTGGCGGGGTTCCAGTCCCGATGCCCGATCAGCGCATGACGGCAGGCCAGCCCCTTGCCCCCCGAGCGATAGAGACGGACCGCGAAATCGGTATCCTCGCCGCCATTCAGCGCACTGCCGACACCCAGCCCCTCGTCGAACAGACCGATTCGGGCCATTCGCGAACCACGGATGACCAGCGTAATCGACGAACTCCGCCGCACGACGTCACTCGCCCGCGCTGGCCGCGTCGCGCCGAACAGCGCGGGGTCAGCGGCGGGCGACGATCCGTAGCGGCAGAACCAATATTGCAATTGCGGGTCCTGTGCGAACATCTGCCCGACGATGGGCAGATAGGCATCGGTAAACCAGCAATCATCGTCCGGGAACATGATCAGCGAATCCTCGGTGAAACCCTCCTCCGCCGCGATGGCACGCAGGATACGGTTTCGCGCCTGGGACAGCGAAAGGCGGGTATCGCTCATCACCGGCCGAACAAAACCGGGCATCGCGGCAATAGCAGACATCGCCTCCGCACCGGGTTGCTGAAGCAGGGTGAATAAGGTCAAATCAACCTGCCCCGCAACGACCTGCAAAGACGACACCAGTCGCCGATAATGCTCACTTAGACCATCACGACTGTCAGTCGTGCAAACAAGCCAGATCATAGCGCCCCCTTACCTCTAGCGGGCGACTAATCATCGGGTGCACGGCATACTACTTAATGTTTTGATGAAACCACTGTCATCCTAATGAAGAACGCCGCCTCATAATTTCAACATTGGCTTCATTCCCATTTCATTCCAGAAAATGATGGCCGATCAAATATTTGAAATATTGAACATACTGACGGACCGTTCGCCACGACACCCTTGGTCGAAAATCCTGCAGCGTCCGTCGTCCAAGTCCATGCTCCACAGCCGGTCGCCCCATTGCGGTACAGGATGGCCATATTCACCGGCCACGCTTGCCAACCGGCACCGACATTTGCGCCGTTTCGGTCCCGCTGCGATACACTCCCGGCGTCACGGGCAGGCTTACGTCGTAACTCGCGCATTGCGTGATGAAGACCATGGCGGCACTACCGGCTGGGCAGCACAGGGCGTCGAGCCGCTTCGGGTCGGTCCGTGCTCAGGGGGCAGAAGACCAGGCATGAAGTCGATCGTTATCGGGATTCCGACGTTCAACCGTCAGGCGTTGCTCACCCGGCTGCTCGACAGCCTGATCGAGGAAGTCCGCTCGGAACCGGCCGTCCTGCGGATCGTGGTCGCCGACAATGAATGCTCGGACCGGACGCGCGAGATCGTACTGGGGCGACAGGACATGCCGACCCATTATGTGCCGGTGCCCGAGCGCGGCCTGTCGCATGTGCGCAACGCCATCATCCGTGCGGCGGGCGAGCAGGTGCCCGACTGGGATTGGTTGGTCATGCTCGATGATGACGGCATGGTCACGCCCGGCTGGCTCAAGGCACTGATCGACTGCGGCGAGCGGTTCCAGGGCGATCTGGTCGGCGGACCGGTGGACGGCATGGTCCCCGATGATGCGCCCGTTCTGGCGCGGGTCAGCCATTTTGCCGGGCGGGAAACCCATCCGACCGGCCCGATCGATCGCCTCCAGACCACACAGAACCTCGCCATCTCGCGCCGGGTCGAGGGACTGCTCGGCTTTCCGCTGTTCGACTTTCGTTTCAACGGATCGGGCGGCGAGGATTATGACCTGTTTCGCCGGACCCAGCGGGCAGGCGGCACGCTGGTCTGGTGCGACGAGGCGCTGGTGCTGGAACCGACGCCCGCCGACCGGCTGACCAACCAGGCCTTGCTCAGTCGGGCCTACACCACCGGCACCTATATGGGGCAGCTGCGCCGCCTGCATGACGGCACCCGGCGCGAAGTCACCGGTGCCGCGCGCGGGCTGGTGTCGAGCGTCGCAAAGCTGGGGCTCGGCATGGTATCGCTGAACTCCAAGCGTACCGCGCGGGCGAGCCTGGACCTGGCACATGCCGTGGGGCGTGTCGCCGGGCTGATTGGCAGCCGTACCTCGCGCTACATGTAAAGGGCGGCGCTCAGGCCGTTCGCTTGCGCAACCGCGTCAAGCCGCCCCCGATCAGCTGCCGCGCAAAGCCGACAACCTCGAACAACGCCGCGCGGACATCGCCGAACAACGCCAGGATCGCCCAGGTCGTGGCATATGCCAAGCCATAGCCGATCCCGAGCCCGACCAAGGTCGGCCCGGCCCAAAGACCGCGAAACACCAGCAACATCCCGGCCGCGGCCGCCAGCGCCATGGCAAAGGGCGCGATCAGCCAGAACAGGTCGGATCGCGACACCGGCCCTTTCCGCCCGACAAACCAGCACGCCGCAGGCGTGCGGATCAGCACCTCGCTCGTCGAATAGGCGATCGCGACACCCAGCGGACCCCAGGGTAGCCCCGCCACGAAAGAGATGATGCACACCGTCGTATTGACCAACGCCCAGGTCGCCAGGTCCGACGAGCGCCGCTGGGTAATCATCAACCAGCCCAACGTGCTGCCGAAAATCTCCAGAAGCCCGGCCAAGGCCAGTGCACGGAAGATCGGCACGACCTCAGCCCAGCGCGATCCCAGCACCAGATCGACGAACCAATCGGCACAGACCATCGTGCCCAGAATCGCGGGCGTGGTGAACAGCGCCATCATCCGCACTACGCGCATATAGGCGTGGCGATAGCGGCGCGGCTCGTCGACCAGGCCCGCCAGCGCGGGCTCCATCACCCGCTGGATCGGGTTGTTGACCTGGCGGAGCGGAAACAGCAGCAGCTTATAGGCGCGGTCGTACAGGCCCAGCGCGACGCTGCCCCAGACCTTGCCGATTAGGATATTGTCCAGGTTGCGCGACAGGAAGTTGAAGATATTGGCGCCCGTCACCCCGGCACCGAAATGCAGCATGTCACGCCCGTCCGGGTCGCGCCGCGGCCGCGACGGCAACCAGCGCGTCGCGAGCATCATGCCCGCCCCCGTCGCGAGCGTCGTGGTCAGCGACAGCACGAACACCGCCCAGTAGCTGCGCAGGAACCAGGCCGCGACCAGCGAGGCGACGAAGCCGATCGTCCCCGCCGCGCCCTCGACAATCGCCAGCTGGCTGAACCGCATCTGCCGGGTCAGAAGCGCGCTGTGCTGCGCATAGCAGCCCGACAGGAAGAACAGCGGCGCATAGGCCGCGAGCAGATGGAACACGCGCGGATCGCCATAGAACCAGCCGACGACCGGGCTGATCGCCAGTGCCGCGATACAGGTCACCGCCGCGAATACGACGTTCAGCCAGTAGAGGGTGCTCGCCTGACGCTGCGTCAGCACGCGGCGCTGGACTGCCGCCTGGCTGAGCCCCAGGTCCTGAAAGATCATCATGAAGCCCAGCACCGGGCTGGTCATCGCGACGACACCGAAATCGGAGGGGAGCAGCAACCGTGACAGCACCACGACCGAGCCCATCTGGAGCACGACGCGAAGGCCCTGCAGCGCGGCGGTCACCGACACGCCCGAGGCCACCCGCGCGCGCAGCTGGGTATTCACCGGGTCGAAGATCGACCGTTCATCGTCCAGGGCGTCAATCATGGCGGTTCATCGCGGTCGGAACGTCTCTCGAAACAGGGCCAAGGGCCACCCGATGCGCGGGCGAGCCCGCGACGATCATGCGCGCGGCCGTAGCAGACGTCCCCACCGGGTGCACGACATGTAATGCCATGCCGCGCGCGGATGCTTCAAAGCGAGACGAAGCATCGGCCCATGATCGCGTTCGTGCCGATATCGCCCCATCCTATGGGCATGGGCATACATCACCTGCCATCGGCGATAGCGATGCAGGATCGCCATCTGCGCCGCATCCGCCGTGTCGCGATACCGCGCGATCAGCGTGTCGGCCAGATCGATGCGAATCTCCGGCCGGAAATTCGTGCGCGTACCGCTCGACTGCTGGCCGCTACTCGCCCCGGTCTGGGTGGTATAGACATACATCGCTTCGTTCAGCAGCGCCGCCCGCGCGCCACGTAGCAGCAGTTCGGCGACCAGCATGAAGTCCTCCGCCAGCCGGATATCCTCCGAATAGCGGATGCCGTGCGTCTCCAGGAAAGAGCGGGCGAATAGCGGCTTGAGAAAGCCATAGTTGAACGGCGAATGCGGCCGCTCGCTCATGACGAAACGTTCGAGATCGAGCGGTTCCTGCGGCGACGCCAGCGTCAGGGCATGGCCGGTGATGCAGTCCGCGGCCTCATCGTAGAACAGCAGGTCATCACATACTATGTCGAACGATCCCGCCTCCGCCGCCGCGACCATATGGGCGAGCCGCTCCGGCAAGACGCGATCGTCGGCGTCGAGGATCGTCACCCACTCGCCCCGCGCTTCGTCCAAGGCGCGGTTGCGCGCCGCACTTGGCCCGGAATTGCGTTCCATCGCCAGGACGCGAATACGCGGATCGGTCTGCGCGTAACGGTGAAGCACCGCCAGCGTGTCGTCGGCCGAGCCGTCGTCGACCGCCAGCAACTCCCAGTCCATCAGCGTCTGGTCGAACAGGCTGGGGATCGACACGGGCAGGTGCCGCGCGACATTATAGCATGCCATCACGACCGACACCCTCGGCCGCGAAGTGCCGGGCCGATCGGTGCGCGACGCAGGGGGCGACATAGCGTTCACCGGATCATCTCTCTGATGGCGCCCCGCCTAGCCCGCGAAGGGCGGTCGAGGACATGGACGGCGGCACGTGGTCGCCATGGCGGAGCAATCGGGCACGGAAGGCCGCAGCCGCCGGCGTCTCACGAAACGCCTGGGTCATGGCCTCGAAGCGGGTCGGTGACAGCTCGGCCTGCCACACGCCTTCGTCCAGAATCGCTTGGCGCACGTCGGCGGTCAACCACGGCCAGGCGGCCAGTCCGAACCGGACACGCCATTCCCCCTCTTCGGGCAGAAACGGCGCGGTGCGATAGCTGGCGGCAAGCGAACGGTGGGCGCCTGGGCTGGCCACACCCCCATCCACATAGTCGAGAAAGACTTGGCCGACGAGCGCGGCGGGCCATATCGGCCGTGCCCGAAGCGCCTGTTCGATATCCCGTCGAGCCGCCACGATCAGCGACTGGCGCAGCGCCCCGGTCGAACCGAACGCCGCCGTCGCCTTCATCAGCCCGCGCGACAAGGCCCCACGCGGCGGCAGCGGCTTGGTCTGCCCGAGCAGATCGGCCGCCGGAAAAACGGTCTGGCCGCTCGCCTGCGCCACGCGGTCGGCGACCAAGCGCTGCACACGCCATTCCGCGACACCGACCGACACTGCCCAGGCCAGCGCCGCGGCAAGTGCGGACAGGCACAGGATACGCGTCACCGCGTCGGCTGGCCCAGCCGACGCGGTGTGCGCCCGTAACACGGGACTTTGGTCGTTATTCGGCGCGATAGTATTCGGCATATTTCTTGGAATAATAGAGCGCACCGTATGCTTCGACCGAGCGGTCGACCATGGTCAGCAACGCTCCCGTGACAGGCGCCTTGTCGCGGGCCAACCAGTTCAGCCCGGTCGCGATAGCATTGCGCGGTGTGGCATTCCACTTGATGACCATCAACACGGCGTCGGACAGCATCGCCACCGTGCGGGCATCCGCGACACCGAGCAGCGGCGCGCAGTCGAGCACGATCCGGTCATAGGCCCCACGCACCTGGGTCAGCAGATCGGCCATCGCGTCGCCGCTGAACAGGTCCTCCGGACTGTAATTGGCCTGCGCGACCGGCAGGAGGTCGAGGCCCTCGACCTGATCCGCGACCACCGCCTCGGCCAGCGTGATGTCGCCGTGCAGCAGCTCGACCAGCCCGCGTTCGGGCGAAATGCCGGTCGCCTCGCGCAAGCCCGCGCGACGAAGGTCGGTGTCGATCAACAGGGTCTTCTCACCCGCCATCGCCATGATCCGCGCCAGCGAGAGTGCGCTGGTCGTTTTGCCTTCGTTGGGCAGGGTCGAAGTGATGGCGACCACCATCGGTCGCCCGCTGGACGCCGACGCCAACGAGCGGCGGGTAACGCGATAGGCTTCGGCGAACGAGCTCATCGGCTTGGCGATCACCTCGTCGGCCGGAGCCGCGTGACCACGCCCCAGACGCGGCACGGTCGCCAGCACGTCAAGGCCCAGCCGCCGCACATCGGCGATCGAGCGCAGCCCGCGCGACGTCAACTCCTGAAGACACACCACACCCAGCCCGGCGAGCAGCGCGCCCACGAAAGTGGCGGCCAACAGCATGCGCTTGTTCGGCTTGCTGGGGCTGCTTGGCGGGGTCGCGTTCTCGATCACCTGCGCCTGCGACAGCGAGCTGCTGGCCGCCTGATCGCTGGTCTGCGCCTGTTGCGCCAGCCGGTCATAGGCTTGCTTGCTCGAATCCGCCTGACGCTCATAGGTCTCGGCCATGGCCGAGGCGCGCGTCGTCTGGGCCTGACGGCCGCGAAGGACGTTCAGATTGGCCTGCAGGCTGGCGGCACGGGCCGACGCGGCGCGGGCTTCGCTTTCCAGGCCGCCGATCACGCGGTTCGCCTCGTCCAGGATCTGCTGGTCGATGGTGCGGATCTGCTGCGCGATACGCTGCGTCTCGGGGTGCTTGGGGCCGTAGCGTGTCGACACCTCGCCCTGTTCGGACAGCAGCTGCGCACGCTGGCTGCGCAGGTTCTTGATGACCTCGGAGTCGAGCACGGCCGACACGGCGTCGATACCGCCGGTGCGGATCTGCGCCCGTGCCGCGGCGACCTTGGACGCCGCGGCGGCGGCATCCGACTGGGCCGTGGCGAGCTGCCCGGCGAGCGGGGCGATCTGCTGGTCGATGACGCTCGTGCTGCCACCGCCGGTCTGTACCACACCGCTGGCCGCGCGATAGGACGCCAGCCTCTCGTCGGCCGCCGTCGCCTGGGCGCTCAGGCTGCTCAACCGCTTCTGGAGGAACTCGGCCTGGCGGCTGGCGGTGCCGTTACGGCGCGTCAGGCTGGCGTCGATATAGGTCTCCGCAAAGGCGTTGGCGATCCGCGCGGCCTTTTCCGGGTTGGTCGAGGTGAAGCCGACCTCGACGATATAGGTCGCCTTTTCCCGCGATGCCGACATGCGGCCGAGCACGGCCTGCGCCACGGCCTCGGTACGGTCGGCGATCTGCGCAGGCGTCGCCCGGGCCCCGAGCGGCGGCATCCCCTTGGTGAATTCGGGATCGTTGAGCAGATGCTCGCGCGCCACCACGGCGGCGGCGATATCGTGCGAGCGCATGACGCTGACTTCGGTCTCGACCACTGACTGGTCGGGGATCGAGCTGGCCGCATCGGTGATCTGGCCCAGGGCCGCGCTCTTCGACGGATCGATCTTCACCCGCGCCGTCGCCTGGTAGCGCGGGGTCAGCATCATCGTATAGGCGGTGCCCAGCACCGCGATGGTGACGAAGGTCGCCGCCAGCGTGCGCCAGCGCAGTCGCAGGATTTCCAGCACCTGGCGGTACATGGACGAAAGAGTCTCGGGCTCTCCCCCGGTCGGGGAAGGCAGGCCGGTATGGGCCGTTACGTCCATAAAATGTCCTCGAATGCTACGGGGCTCAGGGGTGGTAGGAGATGCCTATCAGCGCCTTGGCCTGGGACAGTTCCGGCCCCGCCAGGGGGCTGTTGGTGGTGCGTCGGCCGTAGAAGAGCTGGCCGTTGATCGACAGCTGATGGTTGACCAGATACTGTCCGCCCGCCGACGTACGGAACGACGTGGCACGTCCCGAAAAGTCGCGGTAATCGTCGAATTCCAGATCCGCGCCGATATTGACCAGCAAGTTGCGCAGCAGCTCGTGATCGATACGCAACGCCGCATTGGTCGCGAAGAAGCCGCTGGTGCCGATCAGGCTGGCATCGTCCACCTCGCGCCGCCCCGACAAGGTGACGGTGGTCAGCTGCGACGGGAAATACTCGATCTTCCCGTTGAACGACAGGCCCGCGACCGTGCGATACCGGGCGGCCTCATATTTGCGGTTGATGTAACCGACGCCGATGCTGCCGCGCAGAAGCTCGCTGAGATCGGTCGACAGACCCGCCAGCGCCTGAACCTGGTTGGACGAACGGTTGGGAATGCCCGGGAAGAGCTCATTGCGGTAGCTGGTGTTGGTATAGACCAGTTCGCCGAAGACGCCCGTGTCCGGGGTCAGGCCATATTCGGCATGGCCGATCGCGCGCGCAATGCCGCGATTACGGCTGCTCTGGCTGAACGGCGTGCCGTCGCTGGCGGTCACCGTACGATAGGCGAAGTCGGTATAATCGCCCGACAGGACGGTCCGCAGCCGGGTGAAGCGGAAATCCGCCACCGCGCGGGCAACCGACATCTGGATCGGCACAGAACTGCGCACATTCTGGATCGCCGAACCGGAGAACTGCGATTCGTAGATCTTGCTGGTGCGCGCGCCCAGCGTGACCGAATCGTCACCGCCGACGTCCAGGCGCCCCTGCGCCCCGGTCGTCCAGCCATTCTCGTCACGCGGCGACTGCTTGAGATAGCGCGTGATCGTGCCCGCACCATCGATCGCCAGGCTGTGCCGCGACCAGTTCGACAGGAGGTTCACGGACGGATTGACCGTGACCAGACCGTCCGCCGTCTTGTTGGTCTGCGCCTGATAGACGTTATTGTCGTATCCCGTCGTCACCGACAGCGCCGGATAGAGCGTAAAGCCCCCGGCGGGGATGCCGAGCGGCTGGAACAGCGGACGCTGGCGATCGAGCACGCTTTCGTTCCGCCCGCGACGATAGTCGAACGGGATCGCCGACTGGAAAGCGGGCGTGCCGATCATGACCGGCGGCGGCGGCGCCACCTGAGCAGAGGCGGGCGAAAACGCTACGACGCCCAGACCGGCGACGCAGGGAAGAAATTTGGAGGTCCAAGGCATGACAGCCCTCCGATAGGATGGGAGAGGTCTGCCTTACGGCCGACGCGAATAGTCCGACGTGCCGCCGCCGCCGCCCGAAGGACCGGCACCCAGCGACTGGGTGGACAGCGACTGGCGCTGGGCCAGCGCGCCGGTGCCCGCCTCGCCCTCGCCGCGCGCGACCTTCTGGGCATAGCCCTTCACGGAACCGGCGAACTTGGGCGACTGGCTGGCGACCTGGTTCAGGGCGGCAAGGACGACCGCGTTCGGCTGACCCGACTGCGATACCTGAAAGGCGATTGCGGCTTCGATGTCCGCCTTCGACGCGTTGGCGGGCAGTGCGGCCAGCGCCTGCTGGATCGCATTGGCCAGCGCGGTGACGGCTGCCGGATCGGCCTGCACGACCGCGGTCGGCGGCGTCTGCTGCGCCTGCGCTTCGCCCGCAACCATGAACCCAAGCGCCGCCCAGGCGGCCAACCTCGTTGCCGTCATAATTCCCCCTGTTTTGCCGTTAGGCCTGTAATTTCTAGAACTGCCGGTCCCCGACCGGTCAGAAATACCGTTCACCGATACGCAACGTGTCACCGGGCCTGATTTCCAGGCCATCGATATTGACTTCCTTCTCGGCGGACTCCCCGGCGCGCTTCAAATACACTTTCCGCTTGTTGGCGCGGTACGTGAACCCTTGCGCACGGGCGACCGCGTTCAACGCGGTCAGACCGTTGGAATAGGCATATTCACCCGGCTTGGTGACCTCGCCCAGAATGTAGAAGGGGCGATAGGTCAGCACATCCAGGCTGACCCGCGGTTCGCGCAGATAGCCGTCGGCAAGCTTGGCCTGAATGTCCGAAGCCACCTCACGCGGCGAACGGCCATTGGCGGGCACATCGCCGATCAGCGGCAGCGACAGCGTGCCATTGTCGCTGACCGTGAACTCCCCCGACAAGGTGGGTTCGTTATAAACGATCACCCGCACCTTATCGGCCGTACCCAGCCTGTAGTCGCCCGAAGATTCGGCGGCGGGACCCGCATCGACCTGTCGCGCTGGCGCCGACCCGCTGCCCGCCGCCGTCTGGGCCGTGGCAGGCATCGTGCAGCCGATGAGCAACAAGAAGAACCTGGCAAACCGCATGAAAATTCCCCCTGACGCGGCAAGGGATACTGTAGCCCCGTGGCAGCAGCAACAACGCAGGCGCAGCATCGTCCCATTCGTGGACAGTCGGCGCCATGTCGGCGCAATCGGCCTGCCCGGACCGCCGCTATAAGGGACGCCATGACTTGGCGATCTATCTATCGGCCGATATCGGCACTGCTGTTTGTGACGACCGCGACCATGGGTTTCGCCCAGTCGAACCGCCGCCCGCTCCCCGTGCCCGATGCCGAGATGACGGAGCCTGCCCGGGACACGCGCTCTGCCGATGTGCGCAAGCTGGAGATCGCGGCGGCGGCGAAAGCGCGCACCCTGCCCGCGCTTACCGCAGGGATGGCGCAGGTTTGCCGCGTTCAATCCTGGCAGTTCGCCCTCGTTCCACAGCTCAACAATGCAGTGCGGATGGACGTCTCCCCGACGCTGGGCCGAAGCGAGCAGGAATGCCTGCGCAGCGTCGTCTATGCGAGCCGCTATCATTTCAGCCAGCGCTAACGATTAACGACGCGCGCTCAGGCGAATTGCAGGACAACCTCGGCGAGACCAGCCCAGGTGCAAATCACCATCCCGGTCAGAACAGCCAGCGTAAGTCCGGGGCTGATCTTTGCCCGCGATAGCGGTCCCAGCATGATATTCGAACCGACAGCCTCGTCATCCTCGGCCAGAAGCAGTCGCGTGATCGCGCCCGCCGGCAATGCCTCGTCGAAACGACATCCATAGGCGCTGGCGGACCGCCAGATGATCCGGCCGCTGACCGCCCCCAGCCCGGCCATGTCGATTTCGACCAGCTGGCGCGGTTCGAGCTCCGCCTCGACGCTCAACGCACAACCTTCGCGCGCCACGTTGACGATGGTGACCGGCGACGGCGCCTGCCCGTCCCGCCGCAGCACGGCCCGCTGCCCGACATCAGTGCGAACATGAGTCCGGCGGTCGGGACGAGTAAGCGCGGCCTGATGTACGAGCTGTGTCATATCGAGACGATCCAACCATTATGGGGACGAAATCATGATGCCACGCGGCCGCTTAATAGCCCGTTAATCCGCGCCAATTTGGCTATCTCAATAATCAATGCCGCTATCAGCATTTTGGCGGTGACGCCTAAGATGCTCCAATAATGCCATTAATTCACCCCACCCCGACACGCTGAAGGTCCTGACCCAGGAACGAAGCCGCACTGGCGCACAGATGACGCTGCGACCCGGCCGCTGTCCCGGCCCCTCCTTTTTCGTGCGTTGTCGGGGTGTGGCTTTTGTAATAGCCCCAACGTCGGATGCTCCTGCGGGGGACGAAGAACCGTACTTCGAATGCGTCCAACGCTAGATCGCATGGATATATTGGAGCCTTTGGTTGTCCGAAGGGATTGAACATGTGGTGGAGCGCGCTGTCTTGCGGGTCGCAGGCGGCGGCATGGCGGATCGTGACGCGGAACGCGGACGGGGTCTGACGCCCTTCGCCCTTCGACTGCGTCTCACCTTCCTGCTGATGGGCGTCGACCTGATCGCCTTCATGCTCGCCTTTGCGATCATCGAGCCGTTGAAGACGCTGGTCGGCAGCTGGTTCTCGGTCATGGCGATCGCGATGCCGATCTATATTGGCATGGCGATGGGCACGAGGGCCTATGGCGGACATGCCTTGCGTGCCCGGGCGGGCAGCCTGTCCGCTGCGGTGCGCGCGGTGATCTTCACCTTCGCTATCCTGTTCCTGATCTCCTATTTCTTCCGGGTGGAGCAGCAGATATCGCGACTGGCCCTGGCCAGCGTGATGGCGTTGACCGTCGCCCTGATCGTCGCCGGTCGCCTGACCTTCCGATCCGTCATCGCGCGGATCTGGCCGACCCAGATCTGGCGGGAACTGGTGATCGTCGACGGCGTGGAGGCGACTGATGTCCCCGGTGCCCAGATGATCGACGCCGCCACGATCAACCTGGTGCCCGACCTGCGCGACCCCGCCATGTTCAACCGGTTCGCCGCGCTCCTGCACGGCATCGACCGGGTCGTCGTGATCTCGACCGCCGAGCGTTACCAGAACTGGGCGATGATGCTGAAGGGCGGCCACGCGCAGGGCGAGATCGTGGTCGACACGCTCGGCCGGTTCGGTGCGATCGGTCTGGGCAAACTGGGCCAGTACGATACGGTCAAGGTGGCCGCCGGTCCGCTCGACGTGCAGCAGCGCCTGTTGAAGCGCACTTTCGACCTGGCGCTCTGCGTTCCGATCATCGTCGCGCTGGCACCGATCCTCATTCTGATCAGCGTGGCGATCAAGCTCGACAGTCCCGGCCCCGTCTTTTTCCGGCAGCGGCGGATCGGGCGCAACAACGCCTATTTCGACATCATCAAGTTTCGCTCGATGCATGTCGCCCAGGCCGACTCGCAGGGCGCGCGCTCGACCCAGCGACAGGACAAGCGCGTCACCCGCGTCGGCCGCCTGATCCGCAAGACCAGCATCGACGAGTTGCCGCAGCTCTTTAACGTCCTGGGCGGCTCGATGAGTCTGGTCGGTCCGCGCCCTCATGCCCTGGGCTCGCTGGCGGGGGACCGGCTGTTCTGGGACGTCGATGAGAGCTACTGGCATCGCCACGTCCTGAAACCCGGCATCACGGGCCTGGCGCAGGTGCGAGGCCTGCGCGGCTCGACCGTGCTGCGCGAGGACCTGACGAAGCGGCTCCAGTCCGATCTGGAATATGCGTCCAACTGGTCGCTGTGGCGCGACATACGCATTCTGTTCATGACCTTTGGCGTCGTCGTTCACCACAATACCTATTGAGGCGGGACGGCGCTTCGCTCGGCCGCAGGCGGAGCGACATGCAGATTTTGTCATGATATCTTAAAAGGCCGGAAAGCGTGTCCGTTCTATAAGCGACGGCCCCACGCACAAGGTTATCGCAATGCCCGACGTTCAGCACCGCGCGGCGACTGTTTCTGCGACGCGGCCGGTCTTTTCCGGGCCATCCCGGTCCATGAGCGTCGACAGGATTGATCGCCGGCTCAGCGACATCGACCTGCTCGATGGCATCCGCCAGATCAGCCCCGCGAAGGTCGCGACCATTCTTGGCCTCGCCATCCTGTGCTGGACGCCCATCGCCGCGATCCTCGTCGACCTGCTCGGATAAACCCTGGGTCGCGCTGTCCGATCCGCATCCGCTGTGTCGACAGCTCGCGGCGCGACCTGCGAAAATGGTGAATGACGGTTAAACCTTTCCCCTGAACCTGCACGCAATGGCTGATCCGCCACGGTCTCTCTCGATTTCGAGGAGATCGGCATGGTTTCATTATCTGCCCGAACGACGACGCAATCCGCCCTGCTGACCCTGGCGGTGGCGACGCTGTGCGCGAGCGAGGCGCAGGCCAAGGATCTGCCCGGTGGCTTCATTCAGCCGGGCCAGGCGACCGCGGCGCCGCGTGGCTTTGTCGAGATGTGCGAAAGCGGAACCGAACCCGGCTTTTGCTCGCCCACCCGATCAGTGGTGGCCAGCGCCGCCCTGGTGACGGCAGGCTTGAGCGAGCGGGCAGGCGGTAGCGCCCTACGTTACCCTGCCCCCTCGTCCGATATGACGTCGGAGCTGCCGATCTTAGGACCTGCTTCACTGACGCCCGCGCCGTGTCCGCCTCCGCCGATTGACCCGCGATTGGGTCTAGGCCCAAGGCTGAACACGCGACTGACTGTCTTTCACGATAGTGCAGATTCGATGGCGCACGACTGTCCGGCGGCCGCCCCTTCTATGCCGAGCGCCGCCACCGCGTGGCAGAGCTTCACCCCGCCCGATCTCTTGCACGCGGTTGCGCGGCCAGAGCGACGCGTCGAAGACCTTGCCTTGTTCCCGGAACGCTCCACCGAACGACCGTTGAACGCGAGCCTGTGGGTTCGGCCCGCCCCTTGCGCGCCCGGTGCGATTGCCAGCATGCTGTCGGCGGTCTCGACGCAGCTCTGTTCGTTTACCCTGCCCGAAACGCCCGCACCGCCCCCTTCGGTGCCGGACACGCCCATGGCACCCCCCTCGTCCACGGCCCTGCCGGAGGCGGAGCTGAGGGCCATGCTCAAACAGGTGAACCACCATGTGAACAGCCGGGTTCGCCAGCGCACCGATGCCGAAATCTATGGCGTTGGCGAACTCTGGCGGCGGAGTGGCGACGGCAGGAACGCGGTCGGCGATTGCGAGGATCTGGCCATCGAAAAACGGGCCGAGTTGATCGCTGCGGGCTTTCCGCCGGATCGACTGGCCTTTGCCGTCGTCTATTCGCGCGATGCGGGCCTGCACACGGTGCTGGTCGCGCGGACCGAGGTTGAGGATGTCGTGCTGGACGGCCGTTCGCCCTATGTGACCAACTGGTCGAAGGTCCCGTATAGCTGGATCAGCGTTCAGTCGATGAACGACCCGATGCTGTGGTACGCGCCCGCCCGCGCCCAGGCCGCGTGACCACGGCGCGCCGTCACACGCCGTAATAGTCCCTGTACCAGCGGACGAAGTGCGCCAGACCCTCGGCCAGATCGGTCTGGGGGTCATAGCCGGTCAGCGCGTTCAGCTTCGACACGTCGGCATAGGTCGCGGTCACGTCCCCGGGCTGCATCGGTTTCATGATCTTCACCGCCGCGCGCCCGATCGTCCGCTCCAGCGTCTCGATCATCGTCATCAGCCCGACGGGCGTGCTGTTCCCGATATTCATCAGGCGATGATCGCCGCCCTTTGGCGGGTGGTCCAGCGCACCGACGATCCCGTCGACGATGTCGTCGATATAGGTAAAGTCCCGCGCCATCCGGCCCTCGCCGAATACCTCGATCGGCTCGCCCGCGACTATCTTTCGGGTGAACGAGAAATAGGCCATGTCCGGCCGACCCCAGGGTCCATAGACGGTGAAGAAGCGCAGCCCCGTCTGCGGAAAGCCGTAGAGTGTCGCATAGGACTGGCTCATCAACTCGCACGCGCGCTTGGTCGCGGCGTAGAGCGAGACAGGCGACACCGACGGCTCATCCTCGCTGAAGCCTGCGCCGCCCATCGACTTGTCGCCGTAGACCGAGCTGGATGAGGCGTAGACGAGGTGGGCAAATCCGGGCTGGTGGCGACAGGCCTCCAGGATGGCGAGATGCCCGGCCAGGTTCGACCGCTCATAATCGAACGGATGGTCGATGCTGTGTCGCACGCCCGCCTGCGCGGCCAGATGGACCACGCGCGTGATACCGTAATCGCGCATCAACGCCGCGATGGCTCCGGCATCGGCCACGTCCATCCGGTGGAATGCAAAGCCCGCCTTGCCATCCAGACTCGCCAATCGCGCCTGTTTCAGGGCCGGGTCGTAATAATCGTTGAGGATGTCGACGCCGACGACCGTTTCGCCGCGCGCGAGCAGCCGATGGGCCGTGGCGTGGCCGATAAAGCCAGCCACGCCCGTGACCAGAACCGGTGCCGCCATCGGCGTCAGATTCCCCCCGACACGACGTCATGCCCCTGCGCCTCCAGCGCAGCGGTCAGGTCGTTCAGGCAGGTCTCCACCTGATCGGGATCAGGGCTGCGCACGACGAAATTGGCACCCGTCCGCCCCTCGCGGAAAAAGGGATAACTGCCGATCGCCACGCCATCATGCGCCTTTTCCGCCGTGCGCAGCAGGTCCGCGACCTCGCTTTCGCCGACCCAGCAGCCGATGGTGCCCGACACCACGGGCCGCCCGCCCTCCAGCGTGCCGGTCAGCGCATCGAGCATCCCGGCGGTGATGTGCGGCACCCCCGCCATGATAAAGATATTGCCGACCCGGATACCCGGCGCGCCCGACACGCGATTGGCGATCAACGAGGCCCCCTCGGGCGTCCGCGCCATCCGCGCGCGGGCGGGCGTGACGCCGCCACGATCGACATAATAGCGGTCTAGGATCGCCCGCGCCTCGGCATGTTCGATGACGGGCACCCCCAGCGCCTCGGCAATGGCATCGACCGTGATGTCGTCATGCGTCGGCCCGATGCCGCCCGTGGTGAACAGATAGTCGTTGCGCACACGCAGCGTGTTCACCGCCTCCACGATCGCCTCGGTCCGGTCGGCGACGACGCGCACCTCCGCCAGCCGGATACCCTGTACGTTCAGCCATGCGGCGACCTGGGCGACATTCTTGTCCTGGGTACGGCCCGACAGGATTTCATCGCCGATGACGACCAGTGCGGCGGTCCAGATACGCTCGGGGGCGGAAGCGGATGTCATGGCCCGGACATAGCCTCGCAAAACCGGCGACGCCACGCTATATCGCGCGCATGACCGATTATGTGACCGTTTCCGCCGACGCGCCCCAGGGGCGGACCGGCGCGATCAAGCTCTGGGGCCGCGAGGCGTTCGACGGCATGCACAAGGCGGGCCGTCTGGCCGCCGAAACACTGGACATGCTGGTGCCGCACATGGTGCCGGGCGTGTCCACGGCCGAGATCAACCGGCTGATCCACCAGTTCATTGTCGAGCGCGGCGGGGTTCCCGCGACGCTGGGCTATCGCGGCTATGCGCATTCGACCTGCATTTCGATCAACCATGTCGTGTGCCACGGTATTCCGTCGGAAAAGACGCTGAAGGCGGGCGATATCGTCAATGTCGACGTGACCCCGATCGTCGATGGCTGGCACGGCGATACCAGCCGCATGTACCTGATCGGCGACGTGCCGCTAAAGGCGCGAAAGCTGGTCGAGGTGACCTATGAATGCCTGATGCTGGGTATCGAGCAGGCCAAGCCCGGCAACCATATGGGTGATGTCGCCCACGCCATTCAGCAGCATGCCGAAAAGCACCGCTACGGCGTGGTCCGCGACTTCTGCGGCCATGGCCTGGGCCTGTTGTTCCATGACGCCCCCGAAGTCGTCCATGCCGGTCGCCCCGGCACCGGTCCCGAGCTGAAGCCCGGCATGATCTTCACCATCGAACCGATGATCAATATCGGCCGCCCCGATGTGAAGCTGCTCGACGATGGCTGGACGGCGGTGACGCGCGACCGGTCGCTGTCGGCGCAGTTCGAGCATTCGATCGGTATCACCGAAGAGGGCTGCGAAATCTTCACGCTCAGCCCGGCGGGCTTCACCCAGCCGCCCTACGCCTGAGGCCATGATGCTGGGCGCGATCCGGGTGGCGGCGCGGGACCGCGCCCGGCTGGCCGAGGTGATTGCGACCACCTCGCGCTTCGGCCTGGATGTCCTGCTCGCGCGGCTCGGGCTCGATGCCGCGCGGCGCGATCCCGATGCGCTCCCCTTCGACCTGCCTGCCCGGACTCGGCTGGCGATGGAGGCGCTCGGCCCGGTCTGGGTGAAGCTGGGCCAAATCCTGGCGACGCGCGCCGACCTGCTGCCGCCCGAATGGATTGCCGACTTGGAACGGCTGCACAGCGCGGCGCCGCGCCTGCCCTTCGACCAGCTTCGCGAACAGGTCGAGGCGGCGCTGGGCGAATCGCCCGAAACCGCGTTCGCCCGCTTCGACGCCGAGCCGCTGGCCGCCGCCTCGATGGCGCAGGTCCACCGCGCCACGCTGGCCGACGGGACAGACGTGGTGTTGAAGATCCGCCGTCCCGGCATCCGGGCGGTCATGGAAGCGGATCTGCGCCTGCTCACCCAACTGGCCTCGATGGTCGAGGCGACCAACGCCGAAGCACGTCGCTATGGCGCGGTCCGCATGATCCGCGAGTTGGGCCGCGATATCCTCGAAGAACTCGACTTCACCAACGAAGGCCGCAACGCCGACCGGCTGCGGGAGGATTTCTCCGGTGACCCGCGTGTCGTCGTCCCGGTGATCCACTGGGCCTATAGTTCCGAAACCTTGCTGGTCATGGATTTCGTCGCAGGGGTGCCGCCGCGCGACGCGGCCACGCTGCGCGATGCGGGCATCGATCCCGCCGCCATCGCCTCGGCCGGGGCGGACATCGTGCTCGACATGACGCTGATCAACGGGCGTTTTCATGGCGATCCGCATCCGGGCAACCTGCTCTGCCTGCCCGGCAACCGGATCGCCATGCTCGACCTGGGCCTGATCGGCCATGTGTCCCCACGTCGGCGCGAGGAGGTGATCGCCTTCACCCAGTCGATCGCGAACAGCGACCCGAGCCTCCTTGCGGAAACGCTGAAGAACTGGTCGCAAACCGATGATATCGTACCCGAACGCTTTCAGGCGGTGGCCGACCGGCTGGTCGCGCGGCATGGCGGCGGGCCGATCCGGATGGCGGCGATGCTCGGTGATATCTTCCCCATATTGCGCCAGGAACGCATCGTCCTGCAGCCCGACATGCTGCTGCTGTTCAAGGCGCTCATCACCATCGACGGCGTGTTGAGCGGCATCCAACCCGACTTCGACCTGTCCGCCGCGCTGCGCCGGGCCAGCGCGCGGATCGTCGAGGCGCGACTGTCGCCCGAACGCTGGACCCGGCGCGCGGCCGCGCTGGCGCTGGAACTGGACCGGCTGGGCGACGACCTGCCCCGCCTGATCCGCGCAACCACCCGCAAGCTGGAAAGTGAAAATTCCGCCGTCTCGACGACAGGGGTCGAGGCGGCGATCCGCACCGGCGCGGGCTGGATCGCGGGCGCTCTGGTCATCATGGGACTAGCCATCGGCGTGGCGATGCGGCTCGGTTAGTTCAGCCGCTTAAGTTGGTCACCGAGGCCAAAAGGGTGACGGCGATACTCTACCCGCCAATGCGGCCCAGCCCGCTCCAGCATTTCCGCCTCGACCGCGCCATAAACATACAGCGCACCACGTTTCCATAGACCAAAGCCCTGCTCGCGAATGGCCCGAAGGCTGGTCGCCAATCCCGTCCAGCGGTCCAGGGCGTCATCACGCATCGCAGCATCGCCCTGCTGCGCCAAGGTAAGTTCGGTCCAGCGTGCCACGCCCTCCTGCCCGACTTGAAACTCGTAATAGCGCCGATCTTTGGCGCTCACCTGCGACAACGCCGCCTCTCGCGCCGCGACATAAGCCTTGGTCGCCGCACGGCGTTCTTGCCCCGACTTCGCCTTCAGAAAGGCCAGTCCGGCGTCCCCCATCTTCAAAAAGGCCGCTCCCACCTGGGCATCGGCATAGGGGAAAGGATAATTCAGCATCCAGCTACCATCGGTCGAGTTACTGGCCAGGCCCAATGCCGCTACGGCTTGCGGATAACCCGGTATCCGCGATTGATAGAGATGGAAGGCTTCATGAAGAACCGTGGCCTTCCAATAGGCTGGGCTCATCTCCAAGGTCTTTGGATCGCCGATGGCGATCGTCTCCCCGCCGGGAAAGAAGGCAGAGGCGGCTGCGAGATCGACGGGCAATTGGCGAGCGCGAGTTTGCATGGGACATTTCGTCAGCGGATCACGCCCGACCGCGACAAATCCCTTAACCGCGGCATGGCAGAAGAGAGTCTCGCGTTCCGATCCGATCAAAACGAGGTCGAGCGGCACGCGATCAAAACCCGGCCAAAGGCGATGTCCGGCACCTCGATAGATATGCTGCACATCCGCCAGCATGGCACGCTCGGATACCGGCGGCAGATCGCTCCCGCCGAGCGCCCATGCTATCATCCATGTCAGGATCATCGCGTGCCCCTCGTCAGCCGTCCCGTGGCGATCATGGCGCATCTTCCCCAACAGCGATAGTGACGAACCCGCGACACCACGTTAAAGGCGCGGGCCATGACCGAGATCACGCCCCAGATCGTCGCCGACCACGGCCTGTCCGAAGAAGAATATCAGCGCGTCCTGACCGCGCTGGGCCGCGAGCCGAACCTTGTGGAGCTCGGCATCTTCTCGGTCATGTGGTCCGAGCATTGCAGCTACAAGTCGAGCCGCATCCACCTGAAGAAGCTGCCGACCGAAGGGCCTCAGGTCATTTGCGGTCCCGGCGAGAATGCGGGCGTCATCGATATCGGCGACGGCCAGGCCGCCATCTTCAAGATGGAGAGCCACAACCATCCCTCCTATATCGAACCCTATCAGGGGGCGGCGACGGGCGTCGGCGGCATCCTGCGCGACGTCTTCACCATGGGCGCGCGGCCGGTCGCAAACCTGAACGCGCTGCGCTTCGGTCGGCCCGATCACCCCAAGATGCGCCATCTGATCTCGGGCGTGGTTCATGGCATCGGCGGCTATGGCAACTGCGTCGGCGTGCCGACCGTGGGCGGCGAGGTGAACTTCCACCCGGCCTATGACGGCAACATCCTGGTCAACGCGATGACCGTCGGCGTCGCGGATCAGGACAAGATCTTCTATTCGGCCGCCAGCGGCGTCGGCAATCCGATCGTCTATGTCGGCTCGAAGACCGGCCGCGACGGTATTCACGGCGCGACCATGGCCTCGGCCGATTTCGGCGAGGATGCGGAGGCGAAGCGGCCGACCGTGCAGGTCGGCGATCCCTTCACCGAAAAGCTGCTGATCGAGGCATGCCTGGAACTCATGGCGTCGGACGCGATCGTCGCGATCCAGGACATGGGCGCGGCGGGCCTCACCTCCTCTAGCGTGGAGATGGCGTCCAAGGGCGGCGTCGGCATCGAGCTGATCATGGACGACGTGCCCCAGCGCGAAGAGGGCATGACCGCCTATGAAATGATGCTGTCGGAAAGCCAGGAGCGGATGCTCATGGTGCTGAAGCCCGGCCGCGAGGATTTCGCCGAAGCCATATTCCGCAAGTGGGAGCTGGACTTCGCCGTCATCGGCCATGTTACCGAGACCGGCCGCATGGTCCTTCGCCACAAGGGCGAAGTGGTGTGCGATATTCCGCTGGCACCGCTGGCCGACGATGCGCCGCTTTACGACCGTCCGCATGTGCCGACCGAGGTTCCGGCCGCGATCACCTCGCCCGGTTGCCAGGACCCGGCTGCGGACCTGCTGAAGCTGATGGGCTCGCCCGACATCGCCTCGCGCCGGTGGATCTGGGAACAGTATGACCATATGGTCGGCGGCGATACGGTGCAGCGCCCCGGTGGCGACGCCGCCGTGGTCCGCGTCCATGGCACGCAAAAGGGGCTCGCGATGAGCACCGACTGCACGCCGCGCTATTGCTATGCCGATCCGGTAACCGGCGGCATGCAGGCGGTGGTCGAGACGTGGCGCAACATCACGGCGGTCGGCGCCAAGCCGCTCGCCATCACCAACTGCCTCAACTTCGCGAATCCACAGCGCCCAGAGATCATGGGCCAGATCGTCGGTTGCCTGGAGGGCATGAGCCAGGCGTGCCGCGCACTCGACTATCCGATCGTGTCGGGCAACGTCTCGCTCTACAACGAGTCGAAGGCGACCGGCGGCGGATCGGCGATCCTGCCGACCCCGGCGATCGGCGGCGTCGGCCTGATGGCCGACTGGTCCAAATCGGCGACGGTCGCCTTCAAGGGCACCGGCGACGTCATCGTCCTGATCGGCACGCCCAAGGGCGAAATCGGCCAGTCGCTGTGGCTGCGCGAAGTGCACGGGATCGAAGGCCGCGAGGCGGGGCCGCCCCCGTCGATCGACCTGGATGCGGAACGTCGTACCGGCGATCTGGTCCGCGAGGCGATCACCGCCGGTCACCTGACCGCCGTGCACGACGTCTCGGACGGCGGCATCGCGGTGACGGTTGCCGAGATGGCGCTTGCAGGCAATATCGGCGCGCTGATCCAGTTCCCGGAACAGGGCGAGGCCTGCCGCCAGCTCTTCGCCGAGGACCAAGGCCTGTACATCGCCACGGTCGAGGATACCGCGCTGATGGACTTCCTGGCGAACGCGCATCAGGCGGGCGTCGAGGTCGAACGGATCGGCCGCACGGCGGGCACGCGCCTGATCTTCGAGCGCGAGGACGGCGATTTCGTCGTGTCGCTCGACGATCTGCGCCGCGCCCATGAGGGCTTCTTCCCCGCCCTGATGGGCGCGGACGCCGCCCTCGCCTAACCCTCTGACGGAGCCTCGGCGGCGTGCCGAGGCTCCGCACAGTGGCCTAGAGTCGCTCCGCAAGCACCACGTCCAACACCAGCGGACTGCCGATCGTCGCCGACTGCTGCGCATCGCGAAAGGCATCGATCGGCGCATACAGGCGTGGCAACTCCCCTGATCTCCCTTTGGCTGGCTGCCATGGCGGTTGCATCACCCACGCCAGGCGGTAAGGCCACCGGCCTGAACGGAGCTTTCCCTTGGCCGACGGTCCCGACCCTATTCCGACACCCGTCGAGACCTCGCCCCGTGAGCGGCTGCTGACGCTGGACGCGCTGCGCGGGGTGGCGGTGATGGCGATCCTGCTGGCCAATCTGCCTGGCTTTGCGTTGCCCGGTCCGGCCTATTCCAATCCGTTGGCCTGGGGCGGCGCGCGCGGAGCCGATCTCGTCGCATGGGTCCTGACCGAGATATTCGTGAACGGGCGGATGCGCGGCCTGTTCTCGATGCTGTTCGGCGCATCGACCTTGCTGATCCTGACGCGCGCCGACGCGGCAGGCCGGAACGGCGCGGCACTGCACCTGCGGCGCATGGCGGTGCTGTTCCTGTTCGGCATGGCGCACCTGACCTTTATCTGGAGCGGCGACATCCTGGCGCATTACGCGCTGGTCGGTGTGATCGCGCTGGCCTTTGTCGGCCTTGGCGTTAGGCCACTGGTGCTGACCGCTATCGCCATGGCGGGCCTGTCGATGACGATGGCCGGACTGGAGTGCCTCGGGCTTTTCGAGGCGGCGGCGCGCGACACGCCGCAACGGCTGATGCTCTGGAACCTCTATCAGGATGCGTTCGGTACACCCGGCGCGGCGCGGCTGATGCCCGAGATCATGGCGATGCGGGGGCCGTGGACCGCCTCGACCGCGTTTCGGATCGCCCATAACGGCAACCCGCTGCTCGACCTGATCCAGATCGGCCCCGATACGCTCAGCGCCATGCTGCTGGGCATGGCGGCGCTGAAATCCGGTTTGCTGACTGGCCAGTGGTCGCGCGAACGCTATCGGCGCTGGGCCTTGTGGGGCTTGGGGCTGTCGCTCCCCGCCTATGCCGCCACCGCCACCGCGATCTGGTGGAGCGGGTTCGACGTGCGCATGGTGGCGCTCGGTGAGTTGCTGCTCGACACGCCGTTTCGACTGATCGGCACCATGGGTTATGCCGCGCTGATCCTGCTGTTGCTGCGCCCCGGCACGTGGTGGACGACGCGGATCGCGGCGGCGGGGCGCATGGCCTTCACCAATTATATCGGGACCAGCGTACTGATGACGCTGATCTTCTACGGCCATGGTCTGGGTCAGTTCGCACGGTGGGATCGGGCGAGTTTGTACTGGCTGATCCCGCCGGCCTGCGCATTGATGCTGCTATGGTCGAAGCCATGGCTCGAGCGGTTCGGCCAAGGACCTCTGGAGCGACTGTGGCGACTGGCAGCCAATGGAAACAGGCGATAATATTTGCAAACGCATCGCAACAGCCTTGCGATCCACTCTCATTAGCGCTACGAAGACGATGCTTCAGATGGAGAGCGCCTTGGTCGTCTGCGTATGCAATGCCATCCGGGAATCCCAGGTCCGCGACGCGGCACGGGCCGGATCGGTCACCCCCTGCCAAATGTATCAGGCGCTCGGTCGGCCGCCCAAATGCGGGCAATGTGCCGTGGTCGCCCGCGCCATCATCGACGAGGAGCGCGCCGCAGCCTGATGCGTCTTACCGCCCGGCCGCGCTGTACTTGTCGGCCTGACGCCGCCCCACGAGAAGACCACTCTCCAGCCGGGCGCACAGCGCGGCGTAATAATCGGCGAGAAAGGCATCGGCATCGCCATCATCGGCCAGCCCCGCCTTGCGCCGGATCGTCGCGGCAACCGCACCCCGCGCCTCTGCGTCACCGGTGCGGATGACGTCCTCCAGCGTCTGCAATTCATACACGCCGTAGAGCGCCAGTGCTGCATCGGAGAATGCGCGGCGCGGGCGGTGCGTATCGGCCACCAGGTCCGGGGCCAGGCTGTGCCGGACGGTCTGCACGACCCAGGTGCCCGCGACCAGATCGCCGACCCGCAACCGGTCGCGGTTGAACAGCGGAAAGAACAGGAAGATGCCGCTCCAGCACAGGGCGAAGATGGCCAGAAAGGCATCCGCCGTGCCCGACGCCGCCTGCTCGCCCAGAAAGGACAGGGGCAAGAATATCTCGATCTCGCGCATGGCGTTACGCGCCAGCACCGCCCCGGCGGTCAGCCGGGCGCCGTCACGCGCGATCACCCGCAGGCCCATCAGCCGCTTGCCCGGCGTCGCGCCGCGCCCGCTCATCTCGAAGAGCACGAACCAGCCATTGCGCAGGCAGAAGGCCCCGATCAGCCACAAGATGGCCGCGACGTCCGCGCGTGTCGCCTGGCTGAAGAGAAACAGCGAGAGGGTCGCCGCGATCAGCACGACGATCATCAACACCAGATCGATCAGGAAGGCCGCAGCCCGCGTTCCCGCCCCCCCCAGTTCGAGTTGAAGGTCGACACCCTCCGGCGTGACGAAGCTGCGTTTGAGCGTGTGCGGGGCTTTCTTAGTGCGGCGAATGAAGCGCATATCGCCTCCCGATCCCGTAATAATAGACCAGCCACATCGCCAGCACCGCCATGCCGATGCCCAGGCGCAGGCCGTCGCTCGTCACCACCTGTCGCCCGATGCCCTCCAGGATCGCCGCAACGCCGAGCATCAGGACGACCCCTGCCACCGCGATGGCCGAGGTTCGCCCGGCCGAAACCAGCGCCGCCATCCGGCTCCGTCGGCCCGGAAAGGCGATAGCCGTCCCGATCCGCATCCCCGCCGCACCCGAAATCATGATCGCGAACATCTCGGTCGTGCCGTGAATGGCCAGCCAGGCGAGGAAGTTCGGCCCCAGCCCCTTGTCGGCGAACACCGCGATCATCGCGCCCAGCGTCAGCCCGTTATAGACGATCAGCAGCGCAGTCGGCACGACAAAGGCGAAGCCCAGCGCAAAGGCGAAGATCGCGATCTGCGCATTATGGCCGAACAGGAAGCTGGCAAAGATGCCCAGTCCGCTTTCCTTGTTCTGATAAATCGTCGCGCGCAGGGCCTCGGCCGAGGCGCTGGGATCGCGCCCGCCCGCAAGGGCTTCGGGAATGACGCCGTAGAACCAGCTTGGATCGGCGCGGACCAGCCAGTAAGCGGCCAGCGTGCTCGCCACGGTCAGGAAGAGCATGACCAGGGTCTCGCGCCACAGGGACGCGACGGCGCTAGGCCAGCCCCGGGTAAAAAAGCCCGCCAGGTCGCGCCAGACCGAGTCCGACACGCCGTAAAGCTGGAAATAGGCCCGTGCGCACAGCTGCTCCAGATAAGCGATCAGCGCCCGGTCCAACGAGGTTTCGCGCGCGACCGACAGCGAAGACAGGGTCACCCGGTACAGGACGGGCAGCGCGAGCAGGTCGTCCTCCGACAGCACACGCACCGACCGCTTCTCGATCCGCTGGAGCAGCGCATCCAGCCGCGCCCACTCCTCTTCATGGGCGGCGCGAAAGCGGCTGGCATTGACCAGCGGCGGGGCGGCTTCGACGAAGGCGCTCACAACAGGCTCCGACGCTTGAGGTCTACATAACCCTCGACCAACCGCTCGGCGACCTCGTCATGCGGGCTTTCGATGACGTGCACGCCCAGATGGCGCAGGCGGAGCAGCAGCAGTCGCCGATCGCGCAGCAGCGCCCCCGCCGTTACCGCGCGGGTCACATCGGCCGGGGTGAAGGGCGCCGCCTCGACAAAGCCTTCGAGTTCGTCGTCGCGCAGCACCACGACCAGCACCAGATGCGTCTTCAGCAACCGCGCCACCGCCCGCACCAGGAAATCGGCCGAGGTCGGGTCGGTAAATTCGGTGAACAGAACGATCATCGATCGCCGCGTCAGCCGGGCGGCGAGCGTCGTCAGGGCAAAGGTATAGTTGGTCTCGTCCCCGCTATAGTCGATCCCCGCGGCCAAATGCTGAAGCTCCGGGAAGGCCGCCGACCCGCCGATGAACCCGCTGGCGACACGCGGCCGGGAGTCGAAGGCATGGAGCGCCACCCGGTCCCCGAGCTTGAGCGCCAGCCAACCAGTCAGCAAGGCCGCCGACACCGCCCGGTCCACGCGCGGGATGCCGTCGACCGGATCGGACATCTGCCGCCCTGCATCGATCGCAAACACGATCTGGCTGTTGCGCTCGGTTCGATACTCCTTGGCGAAGAGCTTCAGGTGACGGGCCGATTGTTTCCAGTCGATCGCGCGCCGGTCCATGCCCGACCGAAACTCGACCAGTGCGTCGAAATCGGTCCCGTCGCCGCGATCACTTTGAGCGAGCAGGCCCTGTACCGCATGACGCTGAAACACCTGCGCGCCGTAGCGGCGTACCGCCTCCACATCGGGCAGGATCGGCAGGCTGCGCTCCTCCTCGATCCGCTGTTGCCGCCATGTCAGGCCCAGCGGCCCGCTCCAGCGCAGCCACAGTGTCGGGAAATGCGCAGTGCCCCGGCGATGCGGGGTCAGCGACAACAGGCCCACACCCCTCCCGCCCTCGACCGCGATATCGAGCTGTCCTTCGTCGGCCCAAGTGACCAGCGGATCGCCCGCAACCGCCAACTGCACCGGCCCCCTCACAGGCCGTCCCTCGACCGTCAGCGCGACAGGCACCGCCAGCGGCACCCCCACGGCGGCGGAGCTCGGCAGTTCCATGACGGCCCTCGTCCGTGCCCGACCCAGCATCGCATCGACCAAGACGAGCAGCACCACGCCGATCGGCCAGCCCAGACCCGCATACCAGGTGGCCGGAAACAGCATCGCGACCAGCAGCGCGACCGGAGCACCGATCGCCGCCGACAGCACCGCCATGCGGGTCGGATAGATCAACGCGGCGCCTCGATTGTCTCGATGATCTGGGCGACGACATCCTCGATCGCACGGCCGCCGATCTCGGCAGCGGGCGACAGGATCAGGCGGTGGCGCAACAGCGCGGGTGCCAACGTCTTCACATCGTCCGGGATCACGAAATCGCGCCCGTCCAGCGCCGCTCGAGCCCTGGCCGCGCCCGCCAGCATCGCACCCGCGCGTGGCGAGGCACCACTCTCCAGATCGGCGACCCCGCGCGTGCCGCGGATCAGCGCCACGATATAATCGATCACCTCATCGACCAGCCGGACTTGGGCGACCGTCGCCACCGCCGCCTCGATCGTCGCTGCATCCGCCTTGGTCTCGACACCCCAGTCGACCGGCGACATGGCGGAGGGCCGTGCACCGTGTCCGGCGACGATCCGGCGCTCCTCCTCGGCGGTCGGATAGGGCACGATCTGCTTGAACAGGAAACGATCGAGCTGCGCCTCGGGCAGCGGATAGACTCCCTGCTGCTCGATCGGGTTCTGGGTCGCGACGACGGTGAACCGGCTGCTCAGCGCCAGGCTATCGCCGTCGATGGTGACGGTACGCTCCTGCATCGCCTCCAGCAGTGCGGCCTGCGTCTTGGGCGAGGTGCGGTTGATCTCGTCGGCGAGCAGCAGCTCGGTGAAGATCGGCCCGCGCGTCAGGGTGAAGGTCGAAGTCTGGAAGTTGAACAGGTTCGCGCCGATGATATCGCCGGGCATCAGGTCGGGCGTGAACTGGATACGCCCGAAATCCAGGCCCAGCGTCTGCGCAAAGCTGTGCGCCAGCAGCGTCTTGGCAGTGCCCGGCGGCCCTTCCAGCAGGACATGGCCGCCCGCGAACAGCGCGACCAGCAACAGGTCGACCGTGGTGTCGTGGCCGACCACCGCCTTGCCGATCTCGGCGCGGATCGCCTGCCCCAGCGCCTGGACCTCTTCAACCGTCACCGTGTCTTCTCCTGTTGCCATTGGTGCAGCGCCTGGGCGCTGGCGAGCATGTCGGCGGGATGCTGGGCCTGCGACGCCTCCGCGACCAGCGCGGTGAAGATCCCCTGCCCCTGCAAGCGGTCGAGATGGCGATCCGCCTCCGCATCGGTCAGGCGGCCCGGTACGCCGAAGATGGTCCGCGCCCGTTCGCGGATCAGGGCGGCGTAGCGCGGGCCCAGCCCGCCTTCCCGCCCCGCCTTGCGCACGATCCGCGCACTGTTGTCGATCAGTGCCGCCTTGCCGAAGGCGATGGCGCGTTCCGGCGGACGCTCCGGTCCGAAACGGACCATGGCCTGCCACCCGACGAGCGCCAGCGCGACGACGAGGGCCAGCGTCATGGCCAGGAAGGGCGGCTCGAAGGCGAGCTTGAGCGGGCTGCGCCCCCGCCCCAGACCGTTCAACGTCACGTTGAACGCGATCCCCTTGGACGCATTATCGCGCACGAAATCGAACACCGCCAGCGCCGCACGGGCGCGGTCCAGACGACGGATGCCGTGATTGTTCAGGATATCCGGGTCGGCCAAAATATAGGTGCTGGTCCCCTTAACCTGGCCCAGCACGATCCCACCCTCGTCATCGGTGACGATCGGGGTCAGCGCCTTCGACGTCATCACCTGCAGGGCGCGCGGCGCCGCGACGTTCAGCGCGGGCGGCGCCCAGACGACGGCGTGCAGCGGTCGGCCGCCGCTGGCATGGCGGGTGATGACGATCTCGGTCGCGGGGGCGAGGATGCGGGCCGGATCGAACGCCGGCAACAGGCCGGATTGGGTCACCCAGCCCTTGTGATCCTCATCGCCCTTCACCGCCCATTTGGGCAGAACGAGCAACGTCGCGCGCCCTTGCCGCCCAGCCATCAACTTGCTGACATCGACCATGCCGTGGTCGGGCGTCGCCACGACCAGGTCGTCGGTGTCCCACCCAGCCTCGGCCCGGACGATGCGCGGGTTGCGCCCGGTCGCGCGCGCCAGTTCCACGATGCCGGAAAAACCGGTCGCGGCATTCGACAGCGCATGGGTGCCGCCATTCTGCCCCGATCGCAGGTCGGGCGCATAGGCCCCGAGCAGCAACGACCCCGCAAAGCCGATAATGCCGATGACCAGCATCAGCACGATCGTCAGCGGCGAGAAGAGACGATCTGCGGCCCCGCGGCCTTTGCCCATCGCGATCTCGCTCATGCGCGCCACCGCTGCGGCAGGGCCAGATCGGTATAGGCGGCGCGGGCGACCGCCCAATCATCCGCCCCGACCGGCCGTCCGCCGAACAGGCTGCGCTCGACCAGCGCGGCGATGCTGGCAAAGAGCGGGCGCACCGCGCCGGGCAACAGGCTCGCCGACGCCAGCTCGCGGCTGGTCAGCGATGGTCGCCGCAAGGCGGGGCGGCGGCGGGCAATATCGTCGATCGAGTGGAAGAGCAGATAATGGATCGCCTCGGCAAAACGTCCCTCGTCGGCGAGGCGATCGGCCGCCGCCAGCCAGGCGCGGGCGGGAGCCGCGTCAGGCGTCCAGTGATCGTCGTCGGCCATGACAGCGGCTTCAGACGTCCGCCGCCCTCTCGGCAAGCGCCACTCGCCCGAGCGCAACCGCTCCACGATCATCCAGATCAGCGCGAGGACGATGATCGCGATCAGCCCCCAAAGCAGGATGCGGGCATAAGGGGCATCGGGCATCAGGCTGGTCAGCCAGCGCAGGAAGCGACCGATCGGCCGGAACAGATCGGACAGGAAGCGCCCCAGCGCCTTCAACCACTCCGGGGGCTCGGGCGGCTTGGGGGACGGGGGAAGCGTGAACTGGATCGACGGATCGGCGCGCAGCGCGGCATGGGCCGCAGCGACACGATCGGCCGCAGCCGCCTTCTGTTCCAATCCGGCGATGATGCCCTCCCAAGCGACGTCGCGGTACCCCACCCCGACTGTAGACGGAACGCCGACAGGTGCAATCGTATATTGTCGGAGTGCCGAGCAACGGGATGGGTGGACAGGGCGGACGGGCCTTGCCACCATGGCTAAGCACCTGAGGGGGGAGAGCATATGGCAAGTCAGGCCATCACGTCCGAAACACCGCACGGCCTGTCCGTCGGCAATGTTTTTTCACGCAGCTTCAACATCATCAAGGCCAACCCGGTTGCCACGCTGGGCCTGACCTTCGTCCTGATTGCCGTGCCGCAACTCATTACAGACCTGGTGATAGGGCCTGCCTGGCGAGCGGCTCAGGCGAATCAGGGGATGTACGTGGGCATCGGCCTATACGGCATCATCGCCGCCCTGCTCTGGCTGGTCGCCTATGGAGCGCTGATCCACGTCGCCATCGCCCACGATCAGGGGCGGAACGCAAAGGTCGCCGAGGTGCTGCGACTCGGGGTGACGCGCGCTCTGCCGTTGCTGGCGGTCGAGATCCTGTTCCTGATCGGGGTATGGCTCGGCACTATCTTCCTGGTGGTGCCCGGCATCATGCTGGCCGTCATGTGGTCGGTCAGCACGATCGCCATCGTGGCCGAACGTACGGGCATCTTCGGCGCGTTCGGCCGCAGCCGTGCGCTGACCAAGGGCGCGCGCTGGCGCGTCTTCGGCATCGGCCTGCTCGCGGTCGTGATCTATTTCCTCATCTCGCTGGCGCTCGGCATCGGCAGCATGGCCGCGAGCGGTACGCTCGGCGCCTTTCGCGGCCATGTCGAAGCCGCGGCGGTCCAGTCGCCGTCCATCCTGCTCCAGCTGCTGCAATGGGTCATCTCGGCGGCCATCATAAGCTGGGCCACGCTGGTCTTCGCGGCGATCTTCATCGAATTGCGCCATTGGAAAGACGGTCCCGACGTCGACCGCCTGACCGAGATCTTCGCCTGATCAGCAAGCGGCGCGCTTAGTCGTAATAATAGGGCGACCGGCGCGCCCAGACGGAGCGAGGATAGCGATCGTGCAGCAGGCGGAACGCCCGTTTGCCCAGATGATCATGATTCCCGCCCCAACGCGCAACCCGGATCAGGCGGTAGAGCGCCTCGGCCGCACGTGGCTCGGCCGGATGGGAGCGGACATAGGCGAGCATCTCGTCCCAGAGCGACCGGGCATAAGGCGGCGGGGCCTCTGGCGATCCATAGAGGAAATAGCGCCGCTCGGCCTGCGCCCGGCCGAGTCCCGCCACCGCGAAGCCGGGCAGATGCAGCGGAGCATGCCCTGGCCCGCACCGGGTCAGACAGATTAGATCCGCCGCCTCCTGCTCCGCGTCACCCGGCTCGCCGCCATAACCATAGGCATCGGGCAGATAGGCTCCCGGCGGCGGAACGCGCCCGGCCCGTGTCGCGCGTCCCGGCGGCAGGAGCAGCCAGTCCTCCCAATAACCGCTGAACTGCGGCTCCGTCCCTTCCGGCCGGGCGTAATCGGCGAGATCGACACGAAGGCTGGGAATCTTGGCCATGACGAAGGCCTCGGCAAAGCGCTTGGAGCTTCCCGCAGGCGTATGCGTGATCCGCCGCCAGTCGGTCGCCAATTGCGGCAGCAGCGTCTCCAACATCGCCGCCAATCGGTCGATGGCGGCATTGTCCTGCAACTGCACCGCGCGACCATAGCTGGTCAGCGCGAGGTCGAGGCGCAGTTCACGCGGGATGGCCTCGTCCCCGGCCAGCGTCATACGCTCGGCCAGCGGCAGCCGGTCGATGATCGCC